>CBFHLZ010000057.1:4304-7473 GCA_965656795.1 Patescibacteria group bacterium | reverse complement strand
TTTTTTTATAAATAAAAAATAATTTCTTACTTTGCTTTTACTTTATTTTTTTTTAATATAAGGATAAAGTATTTTATAAAAAATATAAAAATATGGAAATAAGAGAAAAAATACAATTATTAGAAGTTGAAATGGCTAAAAAAGTAATTGGTCAAAAAAATCTTGTAAGAGATATTTTGATAGGTTTATTTTCTGGAGGTCATATTTTATTAGAATGAGTGCCTGGTTTAGCTAAAACTTTGAGTGTCGAAACACTTTCAAAAGTTATTGATCTTGATTATAAAAGAATCCAATTTACTCCTGATTTACTCCCGAGTGATTTAATCTGAGCAAGAATTTACGAAAATCAAAAATTTGTGGTAAAAAAATGACCAATTTTTTCAAATCTAGTTTTAGCAGATGAAATAAACAGAGCACCATCAAAAGTTCAATCAGCTCTCCTAGAAGCTATGGCTGAAAAACAAGTAACTATTTGAGATGAAACATTTATTTTACCAGAACCATTTATGGTTTTAGCAACACAAAATCCTCTCGAACAATCTGGAACTTATTCACTTCCAGAAGCGCAATTAGATAGATTTTTACTCAAAACGATTGTTGATTACCCAAATAAGCAAGAAGAATTACAAATAATGAAACAATATTCTCAAAATATTTCTACTGCTTTAGAAAAAATATTTGATGTATCGGAAGTTTTGGAAATAAGAAAATCAATCCAAGACGTTTGAGTGAGTGAAAGTATTTATGATTATGTTGCTGATATTGTATTTTTAACGCGTCAAAGTGAATTTACTAAAAAATATCTCGCAATTTGAGCTTCACCAAGAGCATCAATTTCGCTTATCAAAGCTGCAAAAGCATTAGCGTATTTACAAGGCAGAGATTTTGTTATTCCTGAAGATATTCAAGAAATGATTTTTCCAGTTTTACGTCATAGGATTATTTTATCATACGAACAAGTAGCCGAATGAATGACAACTGATGAGGTTATTAGAGAAATTTTAGAACATGTTGAAATAAAATAATATGATTTCAAAAAAACATAAATGAGTATTAGAATTACAAACAAATGCATTCGTGGATTCACTTTTAGTAGGGGATTATAAAACACATTTTAAAAATAATGGGATTGAGTTTGCAGATTTTAGAGAATATCAAAGCTGAGATGATGCAAAAAATATTGATTTTTTATCATCAGCAAAAGTTTGAAAAACACTTATAAAACTCTATGAAGAACAAAGACAACTGGATGTCTATTTTCTTCCTTTTTTTGATGAATCTATAAATTTTTGTTTAAAAACGTATTATAAAAAAAATATTTTTTCAGAGATTTTTTTTAAAGATAAAAAAAATAATTTAGATGAAAAAATAATAAATAAACGAGATATTTTTGAAGAAATTTTATATATTTTATGAATCTCTACTCTGAAACAACAAAATAAATTTTGAAGTATTTTTTATAATAATGATAAAAAAATATTTTTTCCTCTTTGAAAATCTAAATCACACTTTTTTGATTTTTTTACTCAAATAGAAAAAAATAATTTCAATAATTTATCCTGAAATATTTCACAAAAATTAAAATATTTTAATAGTTTAAATATAAAAAACTCTCTTGTTTTTTTATTTACTTGAGAACTTGAAATAGACGAAAAAGAGCTTAAAATTGCTGCTTTGAAAAATGATATTGTGATTTGTAATATATTTCATAGTTTTGAAAACTCACTCGATGACACTGGAATTATAGGTTTATGAAATAATCAAAATGATTTATTTGTTGATCTGAGTGATGAAAAAAAGAAACAGGAATATAGACAATTAAGAAAACAAAAAGTTATAAATTTTAGAAAAAAAGTCAGAAATGCACAAGCAAGCTATTTATATTTTGATGAAAAAACAAATATTTTTTCTCAATTGTTTAGTTTTTTTAAGAATAGATAACATGAAAAAAATAATATTATTTTTATTTATACAAATTGCATTAATTTCACAAATTTTTGCTCTTGATATAGAAATTCAAACTGATAAAAATACATATAATCTAGACGAAAATATTATATTACAAATTGAAATTTCTTCAGATAATTCAAATGATATTTCTATAGAAAATATTTTTTGATTAGAAAATTTTTCTCAAATAGGTTCAAGTCAAAGACAAGAAACTTCTATTATAAATGGTGAAATAAATACAAAAAAAATTATAGAACTTATTTTGCGTGCCAACGAAGATGGAGAATATAATATTTGACCAATTGAAATAAAAAGTGAGGATGATTTTTTTGAATCAAACTGAGTTACACTAACTGTTTGAGAATCAGAAATAACTCAACAAAATAATCAAAATACTTCTCAAGAAGATAATAATCCAGAAAATAACTCTCAAGTAAGTACTTCTCAAGAAAATAATATTTCTGAAACTGATTTAATGGAAAATTTTATTGAGTCAAAAAAAATAGAAATTAATTATAAAAAATTTTCATATTATAGTGTAGGAATAATTTTATTTTTTATTTTATTCTATTTATTTATAATTAAATTCTTAGAAAATAAACCAAAAAAGCAACAAAAAGAAATAATTATTGAACAACCTAAAATATCACAAGAAGATTTTATTCAAAAATTATGAATCAAATTAACTCAATTAGAAAAACAATCAGAATTACTTTCAAAAAATGAATTTTATAAACAATTAAATCTCATTTTTAGGAATTATTTTGAATATCTCTGAGTTGAAAATGCATATACTAAAACGTATTCAGATTTAAAATGAGATAATATTGAAAAAAAATTATTTTGAATGTTTGAGAAAAGTTATTTCGAAGAATTCTCTTCTGCTTGAGATGAACTCACTCAAAGAAAACAAATGATTATGAATTTTATGATTTATTTAAAATAAAAAATGTTTGAATTTTTACAACCAAATTTTCTGTATTTAATTATTCCAATAATTATTTTGGTTGTTTTTTTGTATTTTAAAAAATCAAATACACAGGTTTTTTGAGCATTTGAAGATTTAAGGTTAATTTATAAAAATAATTCAGTTTCTTATAAATTATATTATTTTGTAATAGGACTGATTTTTATACTTTCTATTATAATTTTTGCTCAACCTATAGTAAAAAATTCACAAGAAAAAATAGAAAAAAATGGGATTGATATTATGGTAGCT
>CBFHLZ010000057.1:0-4206 GCA_965656795.1 Patescibacteria group bacterium | reverse complement strand
TGTTTCTCTTTCTATGCAAGCCGAAGATTTGAGGCCAAATAGGATAGAAGCTGCAAAAAATATTATTGTGAAATTTTTAGATACTCTCGTTTCTGATAGAGTTTGATTGGTTGTTTTTTCTTGAAAACCATTTACTTCGATTCCACTTAATTTTGATTACGAAGTTTCAAAAAATATGGTAGATAAAATTACTACAAAAATTTTAGATCAAAGTGTTCAGGGATTAAATGGAACAGCTATTTGAGATGCAATTATATTTGCGTGAGATAGTTTTGATAACCAAAACAGACAAAAAGTGCTGATACTTGTTACCGATTGATCTGCGAATGTCTGAATTGATCCTATTATGGCAGCAAAATATTTAAAAGATAATTCACAAAAAAATCCTATAAAAATTTATACAATTGGGATTTGATGAAAAGAAAATGCAACTATAAAATATCAACATCCACTTGGTTTTACGCAAAATTTAGAAGTAGAATGAGTTGATGAACAAACACTTATTCAAATCGCTGAATTATCAAATGCAAAATATTTTAGAGCAGAAAATACGCAGTGACTCGAATCTATTTTCCAAGAAATTAGTGATATAGAAAAAACTCCTATAGAAACTCAAAATTATGAATCTATTACATCTATTTCAAAACATTTTGTATATTTTTTAGTAATACTTTTTGGAATATTTTTAGTGATACGTTTAAGAAAAAAAATCTAACTTTTTAAAATTATGGTCTTTGCAAATACTGAAATTTTCTGATTGTATCTCGCTGGGATAATTTTTCTCATGACGATAATTTTTTGTTACTTTTTTTATAAAACAAATAAAAAAATATGAGAAATACTATTACTATTTTTCGCTGTTTTATGTTTAATAATTTCTATTTTTTCCCCTAGAATTAGCTGATATAATAAAGACATAGCAGCAAAATGAGGAAATATTTTATTTATTACTGATTTGAGTACTTCTATGAAAGTAGAAGATATTGAATGAAAAAACTGAAATATTACTCGTTTAGATTTTGTAAAAAATTTTATTACAAACTTTGTTGATAGTCAACAAAATAATAAATATTGATTATTTTGATTTGCCTGAGATTCACTAGAAATACTTCCTTTTACCACAGATCTATGATTATTTAAAACTATTTTAAATGGGATTGATGAAAAAAATATTTCAGTAAAATGATCAAATTTTACACAGTTATTTTCTTGATTAGAAACATATATTTCTCGACTTGATTGAGCTGCTACATTTGTAATATTTTCAGATGCAGGGGAAATAGAAAATCTAAAAATTTCGAGTAATTTACAAACAATATTAGATGAAAAATCAATAAAAATATTATTTGTTGCTGTTTGAACTTCTCAGTGAGGAAAGATTTTAGATTGAGTTGATTTTTATGGAAGACCAACATTTAAAATGTATAATGGAAAAGCTGTAGTCTCAAAAGTAGAAAAAAATAAAGTGAAAAATATTGCTGAAGAATATAATTTTTCAACATTATTTTCTCACTCTTACAGAGATTATGATAGATTATTTAAAAATATTAATTCTCAATTAATGCAATCTGAAATAGAAATAAATATTTCTCAAGCCAGAGATATAAGTTATATTTTTGTATTGATATTTTTATTATTTTTTACAACTTTTTTATTTTTAGAAAAAAGAAAAACTTAATTTTAAGATAAATTTATGACTAAAATTTTTATTATACTATTTTGATTATTTCTATTTATAGCTATTTTTTTATGAGAAAATAGATTTTTTGTGAAACAATATTTTCAAAATAATACAGCTTTAGAAGAGTATTTCTCAAAAAATTATTCTCAAGCTGAAAAATGATTTTCTTGAAGTTTAAATGAAAAACAAGATGAAATTATTTTATTTAACCTAGCAAATACTTTTGTAAAACAAGCTCTAAAACAGAAAGATTTACAAGAAAAAATAACTTGATTAGAAAAATCTATAGAAATATATTCTCAAGCATTAGAAATAAAAAAATATGATTTCATTGAAAATAATTTAGAAATTGCAACGAAATTATTAGAAAACTATAAACAAAAGAACAATTCTTGAGAAAATACTCAACAAAATAATCAAGATGAAAATCAAAATAATTCCCAAGAAACTGATCAAGACTGAGAGAAACAGGATAATAAAGATGATTGAGATTCACAAAATAATCAAAATAAACCTTGAGAAAGCTGAGAATCAAAAACACAATTTAATCAATTATCAAATCAACAAACCCAAGAAATAGAAAAATATTTAGAAGAACTCAAACAAATCGAAAAAAATAATCAACAATTTTTTAATAAACAACAAAATGCAGATGATTTTTTTGAAAAATTTTCAAATGATCCATTCTTACAAAATGAATTTAATAGATGATGAGAAAAAGATTGGTAAAAAAAAGCAACGTTACGTTGCTTTTTTATTCATTTAGAAGGTATTTGCATAATAACTTGTGATAAGTTAAGCGAACCTTTATTTACTTCTTGGATAACATCAATAATACACTTAATTCCATCACCAGTAGAAGCTACATATTCATTTGTAGACATCACTTTATCTATGGTTTGCTGAGTTAACCTGTTTACATTTTCAATAACAGATGATATGTGCTTAGTTTGCTCATGTGTTGCAACTGATAATGCTCGTACTTCATCAGCTACAACAGCAAAACCTCTTCCTGCTTGTCCTGCACGTGCTGCTTCTATAGCTGCATTAAGTGCAAGTAAGTTAGTTTTATCTGATATAGAAGATATAGTATTAATTATATCTGTTATGTCATTTGAAGAATCATGCAATTTTTGTATTAATTCAGTAGTTTGAGTTGTATTAACTTTCAAGTCATCAATTAACTTATTTGCATCTTGTGCTACATTTATAGCATTCTGAGTGACTAATAAGGTTTGTTGACTTGTAGTTGAAGCAATTGTAACAGCTTGACTCGTTTGCTGAACTCTTAGAATATCAGTAGTTATATCTCTTGCAAATTTAATTACACCAACAACTTGATTATCAGAAATAATTGGATTATATGTAGCATCAATATAAACTTCTTTACCACTTTTACTTATGCGTTTAAAAACTCCTTGTTGAAATTCACCTTTTGCTAGATTTTTCCAAAAATTAGGATTATTTTCTAAAAATTCTTTATCACAAAATATTTTATGATGTTTTCCTTTTATTTCAGAAAGTGAATATCCTAAAGTAGTTAAAAAATTATCATTTGCATTTTCAATAATTCCATCTTTTGAAAATTGTATCACTGCTCTAGAATTATCAATTGCTTTTAGTACAGCTGTTTCAATTATAGATTTTTCCTTTTTTTGAGTAATATCATGAGCTATTTTCATGACTTCTATTACTTGAGAATTTTCATCTAATATTGGAAAATAATTAGCTTCAATCCAGAGAATAGAACCGTCTTTTTTTACACGTTTAAATTCTCCATATACATTTTCACCTTTTTGTAATTTTTTCCAAAATTCCATATACTTTATAGAATTAGTATCAGTAGGAATACAAAATATTTTATGATGTTTTCCAATAATTTCTTCTATAGTATACCCAATAGAATCTAAAAATAACTTATTTGCATATTTTATTTTTCCATTTGGTTGAAAGAAAATAACGGGTGAAAATTTTTGAATACTATCTAAGTAGTTGTTTAAACGAGTATTTTCTAACTTTAATTGGTTATTTTCACTGAGTAACTTTTTGTTTTTTCTGAACATTTTAGCCACCTAATTGAAATTTGGTTGTATATTTATAATTATTTTATTTTTTAAGTCAATCATTTTAATAAGACAAAAAAAAAGAAACTTAATTGAGTTTCTTTTTTTTGTCTTATTACATACCTGGAAGTCCACCGTTTGGCATATCCATTCCCATTGCACCCATAACACCTTGCATTTTATCGGCTGCAACTTTTTGTGAGTTTGAAACTCCTTTGTTGATAGATTCTAAAATAGCTTTTTCTAATGCGGCTTTATCAGAAATACCTTTAATTAAATTATCGTTTTCAAATTCAACTTTTTCAGCTTTCATTTCACCATTAAAAGTAATTACTAATCCATCTACTTCAGATTCAATGTAAGTATTTTCTAATTCTTTTTTTACTTTCATTGCTTCTTGTTGAAGTTTCATCATTTCTCATGCTTTTGAAAAATCCATAACAATTTTTTTATATATTAATT
>CBFHLZ010000056.1:0-7912 GCA_965656795.1 Patescibacteria group bacterium | reverse complement strand
TACAACCCAGGAAACTGGATTGATTTTACCAACTTGAGTTGGGTTTCGTAAATAATACTCGTAAAGACTATTTGATTTTTTATGAATTTTTTTCACTAATTCATGTACACTGAAAAATTCATCAGCATTTTTTACTGTCTTAACTAATTTCATATTAGTATTTTTCCTTTTTTTTGAAGTAAAAAGAATATAAGTAAAAATAATAATTAGTCAATCTAAACTTTTCTCACTGGTGCAATCCTAATGTTCATTTTTTTGATTCAGTTTCATGAAAATGCAATTTCAGCTAATTCTCCATTGAGAGAAGTTATAATTCATGAACCAAATTTTGGATGATTTACTTTATCTCATCTTGCAAAATCTGAAACATTATTATTAGCAACTGGTTTGACTTTTGGTGTAATATCTTTTGAAATACTTCAAAAACTAAAATCACTTCAGCCAGAATTTCAAAGAGAGTTAAATAGAGAATTTGATGATTTTACAAAATCAGAAATATCATAATTTTCTATAGTTTCAGCTTGAATTTCTTTCATAAAACGCGAAGCAGGATTATGAGAATAGTCTCAAAAAACAAAACGTTCTTTTGCTCTTGAAATATATAATTCCTCACGTGCTCTTGTCATAGCAACATACATAAGTCTACGTTCTTCTTCGAGCGCATGAGTATCTCAAACACTTCTAAAACTTGGGAAAATATTTTCTTCTAATCCTGTTAAAAATACTCTTTTTTCTTCTAATCATTTAGATGTATGAATCGTCATAAGAGTAACATATTCTTCCCTGTCATCTTTTGTATCCATATCAGTAATCAGCGCAACTTCTTCTAAAAATTGAGAAAGAGATTCTCTTGGTTCCATACCATTATATTGTGATGCTACGGTTATAAGTTCATCCATATTTTCTTTTTTTGCAGTTGCTTCTTCTTGAGAAAGTCAATTGGTGATATATTCATCATATTCACAATATTTTCTGATTTGAGAAATTAATTCTGATACAACTATTTGTGTAGAAGCATGAACGAGACTCGTATATAATTCTCAAAATCATACAATCGCTTTTCTCGCAGCAGGTTTGATTTCTTCTATTTCATCAAGATTTTCAATAAGACTTGGGTAACTTACTTCAAAAGATTCTTTGTATTTATCGAGTGTTTCAATTGATTTTGCTCAAATTTTTCTTGGTGGAGTATTTATAATTCTTTTCATATTTACTACGTCATTTCCATTGTGAATTGCGCGTAAATATCATAGTAAATCTTTTATCTCTTTTCTATCGTAAAATTTTTGCCCTCAAACAACTCTATATGGAATTGATTTCATCATCAAAGCCTCTTCAAGTTGACGAGATTGTGCATTTGTTCTGTATAAAATAAGATTATCAGAATATTTTTCTCATTTATCTTTAATAATACTTACAATAATACTTGCTTCAGTTTTATCATCTGGAGCTTCAATATATTGTATTTTTTCACCTTGAGTATTATCGGTCCATAGTTCTTTTTTGATTCAAGAATTATTTTTAGCAATTACTCCATTAGCTCCAGCAATAATAGTTTTTGTAGAACGATAATTTTGTTCTAATTTTACAATAAGTGCATCAGGATAATCTTTTCTAAAGTTGATAATATTTGTCATATCAGCTCATCTCCAAGAATAAATCGATTGTGCATCATCTCAAACAACAGCTAAATTCCTGTATTTAAGTGCGAGTAATCTTACAATTTCGTATTGAGGTGCATTTGTATCTTGATATTCATCCACCATTAAATATTTATATCTTTCTTGATACATTTCTAATAATTTTGGAATTTTTAGTACAGCAAGTGCTTTTACTAAAATATCATCAAAATCCATAGCATTATTCGTAGCTAAGTGTTTTTCATAACGTAAATATACTTTATAAACTACTTCTTTTAAAGCACTATCAACTTCTTTTTCATATCAAGCAGCTGTCACTAAAGCATTTTTAGCATTTGAAATATAAAAAGCTATTTGACGAGCTGGAAATTCTTTTTCGTCTAACAATAATTCATTTTTTAAAATTCATTTTAAAACTGATAATTTATCAGATTCATCATAAATAACAAAATCTTTTCTCAGTCAGATATTTAATTCATCTGCTGAAAAATTATTTAAAACTTCTTTTAAAATAAAAATTCAAATCGAGTGAAATGTTCAAATAAGTGGAAAATTAGCACGTTGATATAATCATCTTGGAGCTTCCACTCAAATTCTCGCACTCACCCTTTCCCTCATCTCACGAGCTGCTTTATTGGTAAAAGTTACCATCATAATTGAATTTGCTGGGATATTTTTCTCAGTAATCATATAATTTACTCTTTGAGTAAGAGTTGCTGTTTTCCCAGATCATGCTCAGGCAATAATCAAAAGTGGTCATTCAACTTTATTTTTTGCTTCTTCTTGTTTTGGATTTAGTTGCACTTTATTTTCATTAAAAATTATTTTTTATAAGTGTATATATTTTTTTAAAAATAGGAAAATATTTTGAATAAATATTTCATTTGACATTATATTAAAATATCTGTATTATATTTTTACGAAAAAAAGGAGACAGAAAATATGAAATTATTAAAGATGTATAATGATTTAAAAAATATTTATAAAATATTATTTTTAGATGTATTTTTATTTTTTACTTTCGTTATTGTAAGTTTGAATTTTAAAGTAAATCTAGATAATTTTATGGTAGCAACTATTCTAATTTTTGTTGCTATATTGGTATTTGATATGATACAAACTTTCAGGAGAAATCATTATGGAAACTGAAAAATTTTTAACACAAATTCAAAAAGCATTATCTTATTATGCAGGAGTAGTTGGTATTTTAACAATTTTAGCTGCATTTTATGTTCTAAATAATAACATAGATTTGCAAGAAACAATTAATATACGAATTCTATTTCCATTTATATTAATTTCTATAATTATAATTTTTTTGATATTTGGATATTTTCTACGTAAACGAGACTAACTAAGTATGGAGGTAAAGATGTTAAATTATTCATTGCGTTTTTATTTATTACTCAGTACTATTATATTAGTTATTTTGAATATAGTAGCATTTGCTGTAAGTTATACAATTTTATATCACTTATTTGATAGAATAATTTATATGAGCTATTACAATATTGCCTTTGTAATAGTTTCTCTAATATATATATTTATAGGAGATATAAAGAAAACAAAAAATGAGTTTAAGGATTTTTATATAAAAATCCATGGATGTATCTATTTTTTAATGATTTATAGTTTTATTGCTACTGGAGCAGTAAATGCTATCTATGATTTACATCCAGAACTAATAACCAATGAGATTATTAGCTTAATACTAATTACAATTGTCATCGGTTTGATGCTTTCATCACATTTTTATACAAAAAAGACTCACACTTGAGTCTTTTTTTTTTATAACTTGAGTTTTATTTTTATTTTTCTATAATCAATAAAATAAAATTAATTTTATATATAAGGTGGCAAAAGAAATAAAAAAAATTCAAGTATTATTGCAACATAATAGGATGTGAAGAAGATTTTTTTGTGTAATTCAAACAATAATACTAATTTTAATAATCTCATTATATTATTTATCACATTTTTGATATTTAAATAATAATTTAGCATTTGCTATATTTTTATACTTAATAGTAACTTCAGTCAGTGCTATGACTTCACGTTTGCATGATATTTGATATAGTGGTTGGTTATTATTATTACAAATACTTATTCCTTGATTTATATTTTATTTATTCATAAAAAAATGAAACAAATGAAAAAATATATACGGGAAACATCCGAAAAAAATAATTAAAAAAATAGAAAAACAATGAGATTAGATCAATACGTCACTAATAAATCAGATATAACAAGAAATAAAGCTCAAGCAATGATAAAAGCATGAGCTGTTTTGGTAAATGATCAAGTAATTACAAAAACAGGATTTAAATTAAACGAAACTGATAAAATAGAAATTTCTCAAACTCAAGAATCTAAATATGTAGCTAGAAGTGCTATGAAATTAAAATGATTCTTAGAAGATTTTCCTCAAAATATGGAGAATAAAATTGCACTTGATATTTGAAGTAGTACGGGATGATTTTGCCAAATATTGCTCGAACAAAAAATTTGAAAGATATTTGCTGTGGACGTTTGAACTTCTCAACTTCATGAAATATTAAGAAATAATGAAAAAATAATTTCACTTGAAAATACAGATATTAGAAATCTAAAATTTTTACCAGAACAAATCGACTTTATTACTTGTGATGTAAGTTTTATAAAATTAGATTTAATATTAGATTCTATAATAAATTTTATCTGAGAAAATACTATCTGTTATCTATTATTCAAGCCTCAGTTTGAAGTTTGACAAAATCATGTTACGAGAAAATGAGTTGTAAAAGATGAAAAATACACTATTAGAGAACTTAATAATTTTTTAGATATTTGTAGAGCTAAATGATTACAAATATTGGCTGTTGAAAAATCTAAAATGAAATGAGAATCTTGAAATGAAGAAATTTTCATTCAATTGAAAAAAAAGTAAAAAAATCGTACTTGATTTTTTTACTTTTTTGTTTATAAATAATCTACATTCTATTAACCGGAGATGTTTATGAGCATCTTATCATTAAGTAAAATTAAGTTTAAGCTTTTAGATCTTGATAATTCATTATTTAGATTTACTATCTATTGTTTTACTATAGCTATAATTGTACTAGTTCTAAGTATATTTTTTTTAGAATACTTGAATAGAGAAAGTTCAACCAATGAATTGCCAGATGAAATAGTAAATGAAGTTACACAAGTAAGTTTACCTCCAGCGACTATCTTTTATAAAATGAAGTGTATAAGTGAAGTAAATGATGCTATTCAATGTAACGGGAATTATTTTAGTAGTCTGGTAAAAAAACTGGAAGACAATAATATCATAGCAGTAAAAAATAGCTTATTTGTTGAAAATCAAAGTGATTTTGTATTATATTACTATGCTGGACCTTCTAGTAGATGTATTACACATGTATGTCCAAAATATGAGTATTATGTCCAGATGGATATTGAATATAAAGATGTGGTACTAACTCAATTTAGTATAAAGCATAATTACGATATTGATTATCAACAAATACTTAAAGATAAAAAAATTATGGAAAAAATAGAAAGTGAAGGAATACTAAAATTTAAACAAGTTGATAAACTTATTGAATTTTTTGGTAATCTTTCGGATGAAAAACAAAAAGCGCTACTAAAATAGCGCTTTTTTTATTTCCTATTGAATTATTTTATTTTTTCATAAAATAGTTGAGTAGATTAATTTTAAAAAAGAAATTATAAATGAAAAAGTTTTTAACTCTATTATTCGTATGTATTTATATAAGTTCATGTGGAAATCAGAATATTCAAGATAATTCAAATACTTCTAGTGGAAATATTCAAATCAAAGAAGAAACAAATTCTTGATCGAAACAAGCAGCTGAAGATATATTAGAGGAAATAGAAAATACTTCTCAAGAAGATATTTCAAAAGCTTTACAAGACTTCTTATCTCAAGAAACAATTGATTATAAATCAGAGATTCAAAAAACTCTCGAAAGATACAATGATAATTATTGACCAGTACTTGAATATAAACACGCCGTAAAACCAAAAGAAGAAGAAGAAGAAGAAGAAGAAGAAACTGCTAGCTGAGATATAACAGATTCAGATATTGAGAATCAAGAAGTAGATTTAGATGAAAATAATGATAATTCACAAGATGAAGATAATCAAGAAAATAAAGTAGATGAAAAACAAAATTATTCTTGAGAAACTCAAATCAATGACCAATCAGACAAAATAGAAGAAGATGAAGATAATAAAAATGATTTTACAATCATAACTAAAAATGGGAGCTCTGGTACCTATACAAGTTACCAACCTGAGTGAAATACTTGTGATGGTTGATTAAAAATGACAGATAATCAATGAGAAGAAAAATGGTTATTTTACAATACTTGTGATAAAATAATTTATGATTTTGAACTCGATTTTGGATGAATAAATGTTTTTTATAAAGATGAAGAATCTCAGAGCTGAGAAGAATTTGTCTCTATAGAATAAAGTTGCTATTTTCCCCTTTTTGTATACACTCACTTAGATTTAAAAACTAAGTGAGTATTTTTTATGAAAAAATGAGAAATTATCGAAAATGTCTTGGTAGAAAAATTAGTTTTCTGAGGGAAATGATTTGCCAGACTTCAAAGTGAAAACCCAGATATAGATGGGAGAGTTTTAATGATAACTTGAGGACCAGTTCCTGGAGCAATCGTAAACTTGAGACTTTTAAAAAAGAGAAAATCATACTACGAAACACAAATCGTAGAAACGATAAAAAAATCTCCAATAGAAGTTCAACATCCTACAAATAAATATGGTTTATCTGGAGGTTGGAAATGGATTAATATCCCTTATGAAGAACAACTAAAAATCAAACAAGAGCAAGTTGAAGATTCACTTCGTAATCTTAAAAAACTACAAGAAAATATAACTTTTTTGCCAATTGAAGGTTCTCCTACAATTGACTGATATAGAAATAAAGTAGAATTTTCTTATGGGAAATATTTATCGAAAAAGTTTGATGTAGAACAACATTTTAATGTTGGTTTTCATAAACAAGGTGAATTTTCAAAAATTGAAGATATGGAAGGTTGTGCTTTAATTGACGAAGTACAAAATGAAATTTTTAGAGAAATTAAAAAATTCTCTAAAACAATGGGGTTACCAGTTTATGATCAAATGAGAAATGAAGGATTTTTTCGTCATATTATGATTAGAAGAACACATTTTGCAGACGAATTAATGCTTTTAATAAGTTTTAATCCAGAATATTTTGATACAAACGAAAATCTAGATAAAGATGAAAAATTAAATATTTTGAAAGAATTTTTATTATCACTTCCAACTAAATATAACATAATTAAATCTATTTACTTTTCTCATAATCCAAATAAAGCTGATGTTTGTATTTGAGATTTAGAATTAATTTACGGAAAAGAATCAATTAGTGAAAAACTATTAGATTTAGAATTTCAAATTTCTCCTACAAGTTTCTTTCAAACAAACTCTACATGAGCAGAAAAATTATATTCTCTTGTTTTAGATTTTGCTCATAAAGACGAATTAAAAAACCAAACAGTATTAGATTTATACGGATGAACTGGGACTATTGGAATGATTTTTGCGAAACACTGAGCAAAACATGTAACATCAGTTGAGTTAGTTAAATCTGCTTCAAAAGATGGTGAAAAAAATGCAAAACACAATGGAATTTCAAATATGGATTTTGTAAATGCTAAAGTTGAAGATTTCTTAGGAAAATATATTTCTGAATGAAAAACAGCTGATTTACTCGTAATTGACCCTCCAAGAGCTGGTATGCATCCTGATGCTCTTCCAAATATTTTAAAGTTTGGAACAAAACAAATGATTTACGTTTCATGTAATCCATCAACTCTTGCAAGAGATTTAGAATATATTTTACAAAATAGTGAATATAAAATAGAAAAAGTCCAAGCAAAAGATATGTTTCCACATACAAATCATATAGAAACGATAGTTTCTCTGATAAAATAAAAAATACAGAATTTAATTCTGTATTTTTTTTGGTTATTTTTAAAAATATGTTACACTTATAGCAAATAATGATAATGAAAAAACTATGACTCCAAAAGAATTACTAGAAAATATTTTACATCACTGTTCTGAAATGAAATTTCCAGATATTCATTTAAATTCTGGATTTGCACCAAAAGTAAGAAATAGAGACGGTGATATAGTAGAAATTTGAGAAATAAAAATTTGAGAAAATACTGTTGCATTAAATATTCTTACTCGTGATATTATAGAGCAGATTA
>CBFHLZ010000055.1:3291-8143 GCA_965656795.1 Patescibacteria group bacterium | reverse complement strand
TATATATATTACTACAATGTCAATTTACAGTCAAAAAAAATACATTTTTTTTAAAAATGTATTAATCTTTGTAGTGTATTGCATTTACAGGACATGCCATAATAGCGTCATCCACATCGTCATCTTGGGGAGTATTTGGTTTAGGAAAAGCTTTTCATTCATCATCCATATCAAACACTTGTCCACAAATTGCCACACAAGCAGCACATCAGATACAGTCATCATTTACATAAACATCTCAAGATTGAGGATTTTGTTCACTATGTGTCATAATTATTATTTTTTATAATTTATTTTTTTTCTTATAGAAAATTTATTTTTAGTATTATAGTAATAAACAAAAAAAATACAACCTTTGAGTTGTATTGTTTTTTATCCATTTTACGGTCAGTTAACAATTTTTGTATTCCTTTGTTTATATAGGAATTTAATGAAGCCTGTTTATCGTCAGAAAGAATGAACCCTCATCAAATAAACTCCCTAGAACCTCATTTGTGCTTAGTAAGTGTAAGGAAAAAATTATATTAACCTGCCACCTATAAAATAGACAAAATCATTATAATTACTTTGTAAAATTTTACAAAATAATTATACTATTTTATGAAAATAATTACTAAATAAATAAAAAAATGTTTCAATATATTTTGAATAACAAGCCAAGCTTTGATGTGGATAAAAAAATCATTGACGATATATTTAAAAATATTTCTAATAATATTCCTGAAATTCAAAATGGGACACTCACGATTGTATTTTTAGATGATCATAGTATACAAAACTTGAACAAAACATATAGAAATATAGACAAAACTACGGATGTTCTAAGTTTTCATTATTATGATGATTTTTCAGAATTAACTCCAGAAGAAATTGCTGGAGAAATTATTTTATCTGAAACTAAGATTTTAGCTCAAGCAAAAGAATACTGACTGTGAAATCAAAAAGAGTTTTATAAACTCCTTATTCACTCAATTTTACATATTTTATGATACGATCACGAGCAAGACCACGATTATGAAATTATGCAAGCTAAAGAAAGCCTTATTTGGCAAGAAGTATTTGGAAAATAGCAGAAAATTATTAAAATTAGACAAAATAAATTTATTCTTTTTTTTACTATAAAAAATGCAATATAAAATTCCGGTTCAAATAGAAAATGAGGATCCTATTATTTTATGACTTTCTCTTCGTCAATTAGTTATTTTAATGGTTTGATGAGGTATTTCATACCAAATATTTATGTGAGTTTCTCAGAGTCTCGGGCAAGAAATTGCAATACTTTTAGCTGTATTTGTATTTGGTTTTACTCTTTTGGTTGCTTTATTTAAACATTCTTGAATGACATTTATTCCTTTTGTCTTAGCTTTTTTAAGATATAATGGGACAGGAACTCAAAGAAGGTGGGAAAAATGAGTTGATAGTTTTCAACCTATTGATATTTGATTTATTTCGCTTGATAATCAAAAAAGAGACAAAGAAATCGATTTTAAATCAAAGCTTGATAAAATCAATCATCTCGAAGACAAACTTAATAAACTTTAATCATTAAATTTTTCAACTGTGTCTGTAAAACAAAAAAAACAATCTATTGCTGATAGTTCTACAACTCGTTATCTTCCATTTTCACAAATAAAAGATAATGTTGTGATTATGAAAGATGGAAGTGCTCGCGTGATTATGAAATGTAGTACAATAAATTTTCTGCTCAAAAATACACAAGAACAAGATTCTATTATTATGAGTTTTCAAAGATTTCTCAATTCACTCGACTTCCCTATTCAAATTTTGGTTCGTTCAACAAAATTGGATATTGATTCGTATTTATGAAAACTCAATGAAAAAGCATTACAGCAAAAAAATGAATTATTACAAAATCAAACCTACGAATATATAGAATATTTAAAAAAACTTATCGAAGTAGCTCAGATCATGAAAAAAGACTTTTATATCGTTATTCCATATGATAATGATGAAAATAGAAGCGTAAAAGATACAAGTTTTTTTGGAGTATTAAAACAATTTAAAGAAACAGTTTTTGATAGCTGAGTCACTACTCTTAAATTAAAATCACAAATCAGAAATTTTCAAAAAGCAAAAAAATGACTTGCTAGTCGCTCAAACGGTGTAAAAACTGGTTTAGAAAATATTTGAATTCGCGCGGATGTGATTGAAAAAAATGAACTTATTGCATTTTTAACGGATTATTATAATCCTTCTTTAAATAATTTTACTCCTTTTAAACAAGGAGTTGATACTATGGATTTTGTAGCTTAACCATAAAAAATATGAAACATATTATTTACACATTTTTAATTTTAGCATTTACAGCTGGAAATACTTTTGCTAATGATCTATGAATTTTATGATCAAATAGTTGTTGAGTAGAAAGAACAGATTTACGTAAAGGAAGTGTAGAACTTTCTAATATTCCTTGTTTAATCCAATCAGCTACAAATTTTTTACTTTGAGTTGCTGGGACAATTTCAGTGATTTTTATCATTATTTGAGCCTATCAAATATTATTTGGTTCTCTCACGCAAAATACAACGAAATGAAAAGAT
This sequence comes from Patescibacteria group bacterium, assembly GCA_965656795.1. Taxonomy (GTDB): domain Bacteria; phylum Patescibacteriota; class Gracilibacteria; order BD1-5; family UBA6164; genus CAJXJP01. Next base: position 5,582 of record CBFHLZ010000055.1, on the reverse strand, counting down.
ACTATTATTAGTGCATTAATTGGTTTTGCTCTTGCATCATTGAGTTGGTTTATTATTAAACTTGTGATTGATAATTTTACTACTATTTCTTAAAAATAACATTTATGAGTAATATTTTATACTCTTGGAAATTTGAGGATAAAAAAAATAGATCTCAGCTGTGGTACATTATTGCTTTTTCTATTGTAATTTGATTAGCTGTTTGGTGATTTCTTACAAAACAATATGGAATGAGTTTTATTGTTTTACTATTAAGTGGTTTAATGATTTTTGTTGAAAATAATTCTGAAGATATTATTGAAGCAAAAATTTCAGATATGTGAATCTATGTATGAGAAAGTTTTTATGATTTTGAATCAATTGCTAAGTATTCTACAGCATATCAATGAGATAATGCATTATTTATAAGAATTTATCTCAAGAGAAAATGAGTTGCTGTTTTAGATATCAAATTAGATAATCAAATACTTTGAGAAGTTCAAAACCTTCTTGATCAACGTATAGAAAATTCTGGAAAAACTGAATTATCTCAAACTGATAAAATTATTCGTCTGTTAAATTTATAATTATGAAATTAATATTTTCTATTCTCATAAATGCCCTGATTTTATGGGCGCTTGCTTATTTCCTTTCTTGAAATGAGTTAGTAGATTCTGGGATTATTCTTCCTGAAGCTATTTGAGATCAATATAAAACATTTATAGTTTGAGGATTTTTACTTTGAATTATAAATATTACTATTCGTCCGATCTTAAATATTTTATCGCTTCCATTTTATCTCATATTTTTTGGATTAGTGGTATTTTTAGTAAATGGAGTTATTTTAAAACTTCTCACGTATATAATGAGTGTGATTTTAATAATTCCATGAGTGAAATTTGAATTTGCAACGACCATCGATTTTGTAATTGCTGTTGCAATTTTTACGATTTTGAATATGGTTTATTCATTATTATTTTTTAAACGTTAAATATGTTAGATACATTACAATTTACAATGGTTATTATTTCTGTATTACTTATTTTTGTAGTACTTATTCAAAATAAAAACGTATCTTTAAACCTTACTTCTATGAGTGGTGGAATGGGAGAAAACGTAAAAAGAGGACCTGAAAAAGTTTTAGACGTAACTACAAAAGTACTTGGGACAATTTTTATTCTCAATGCTGTTGCTCTTTTCTTAATTGGATAATCTAAATAATAAATCCTTATTATGGCACTCGAACAAAAAAATCATGAATATAGGGGACCAAAACTAAAAAAATACTTATTTTTAATAAGTATTCTCTTTTTTCTTATAACTTGAAGTCATTTAGGTTATAAATACCTCTATAGTGACGCAAAAATGTATCCTTTAGAATGAGGAACAATATCAGAATGACTTATTGGAAAGTTTCCAAGTCTTAATCCATTAGAAGAACTTTCAGGAAATAATGGATATTTTATGGAACTTTTATATCGTAGTATACATTCGTATGATCAAAATACCTGAAAGATTAATGCTGATATTGCCAGTTGTGACACAAGTTCACTTGCAAAAATAGAATGTTTCGTAGAAGAATGAATTTTATGGTCAAATGGTGAACCAGTTACCGTAGATGACATATATGCTACCTATACATTACTCAAAGAATCTCAAATTAATCCAACTCTTTTTAATCTTCTTAGTGGTACCACTATTACTAAAAAAACTGATTCTATCGTATTTGAAAATCAAAATGAAGATATAAATTTTTTAAATGTATTTTTTCAACCAATTGTTCCAAAATCTACACTGGATAATATTTGAAAAGAAAATCTTTGAGGAAATTTTTCTGCTATCGGTCAAATTTATTCTGGAAAATTTAAAATTACAAATGTTCAACAAGATAATTCTTTAGGGATTACTAAATTTGTTTTAGAAAAAAATGAACACTATAAAAATAATCCAATTGCGATTAATCAATTAATCATAAAAATGTTTCCTGATTCAAATACATTTAATAAAAACAAAGAAACTATTAATGTATTTCAGGATGATAATCATATTTTATGAACAAGTGTGCCAAGATTTAAGATCCAAGAATATACTCTTCCTCAACATGTTTGAATCTATCTCAACAAACAAACACTTCCAGATAATGATTTTAGAACATTTATACTCAACAGTATTTCTCGTGAAAATTTATTCACACACTTATGAGAAAATTCTGTAAAACCAGTTATAAACCCATATTTTTCAGAAACTTCTATTCAAAAAGAATTAGAAAATAAAAATTATGAAGCAATTCTGGCTCGTTATTGATATTATAA
>CBFHLZ010000055.1:1565-3191 GCA_965656795.1 Patescibacteria group bacterium | reverse complement strand
TTTTCAGAAACTTCTATTCAAAAAGAATTAGAAAATAAAAATTATGAAGCAATTCTGGCTCGTTATTGATATTATAAGAAATCAAAACTAATTGCTGATATTATTCCTGATGAAGTTGATGATAGTTTATATTCTTGAGAAGTAACTCCAGATGAATTACCTGAAAATAAAACATTTGATGACTTTCAAAAAGATTCTGAAACTATCACCTCTCCAAGTTATGTAGAAAGATATAATTTTGTTACCCAAGATGATATTTTACTTACAGGAAAAACAACTTCTTGAGTTGAAGCGGTTTATGTGAATGATTATAAATTACAAGGTTTTAGTTCTTGAGATAGTAAATTCTTTTATAGATTACGTGAATCCTATGATTCTATCCAAGCATGAAGAAATGATTATAAAATATATTTTGAAAAAAATGGTGAAAAAAACCTCATTGAAGAAATAACATTTTTATATAATACTTCTACAAGCGAGTTAGAAAAAGAAAAAGAAATTCTCTTAAATCAATTGTACAAACAAAAAATACAAAATGACAAAGAAAATCAAAAAGAGCAAATTGAAAATACACCTAATCTGACAAAAGAAAGATTAGAAAAGATTTGAGCTCTTGATGATAACTTCTACTACAATTCTGATTTAGAAAAATTAACATTAGATCTATATTATGTAGCAACTGATGAAAATTTAAGAAAAACTTCTTTATTCATTAAAAACACGTTGGAAACCAGTGGAATTTGAGTAGAAAATCATCCAATTCCCCTAAATACTTTGATTAAAATTCTATCGCAAAAAGATAATTACGATATAATATTAGCTTGAGTTAATTTATCATATTTTACTCAAAATATTTTTCCATATTTCCATTCAAGCCAAGTAGAAAATGGATATAATTTTTCAAATATTAAAAAAACTTCTTTAGATATTTTTCTAGAAGATTTAAAATCTGATATTTATACTCCAGAAGAACAATCAAAAATTCAAGATAAAATACTAGAAATATTAAAAGAAGAACAAGTAGTAAAAACACTTTATTCTCCTATAGAATATCTTATGGTAGATAAAAGTATGAAAAATACTCCATTTCCTGAACAAATTGTTCATAAAAACCTCAGAAACTATTTATATGATAGACTCTATACAAACGAAAAAAAAGTAATGAATCTAGAAAATAAAAATTTTATCAATTACATAAAATATTTATCACAAAAAATTTATGAATAATCTCTTAAAAGATAAAATTATTTTACCTGCTTGGAATATAGTAAAAGATAATACTTCCCTAAAAAAGTATTATCTTTTTCCTTGAATTTTATCAATAATTTTTCTAACATTTTTATTAGTATATCAAAGTATTTATACTTACGTAGAAATATTTTGAAAAAAAGACGAAGCATTAGTATTAATATTAAATTTCTTTCATTCTGATTATATTTTAGAACTTGGTATTGCCTGAGCAATGTTTCTAATAATATATTTTTTAACTCTCCCAATGTTTGAATGATGACTCATTCACTACATTCAACATAAAGATAAATGAGAGGAAATTAGATGAAGTGAAGCTTTTTGAATGTGAATCTATAAATTTTTTCCAATTTTTGAATATAACAATATATTCAGTCA
>CBFHLZ010000055.1:0-1465 GCA_965656795.1 Patescibacteria group bacterium | reverse complement strand
ATTAGATGAAGTGAAGCTTTTTGAATGTGAATCTATAAATTTTTTCCAATTTTTGAATATAACAATATATTCAGTCAATTTAAGTTTATTAGTATTATCAATGCATTTTTATTTCTTATTCGTTTCGTATGAATCGATTATATTAGAGTTTTAACAATAATATTTTTCATATTATTGTGACTTTCAATAATAGTCAATGTACTATTTGTTTACTCAAAATATTTTATAGTATTAGAAAAACAAAAAGTATTTACAGCTATTGGTAAATCATCTAAACTCGCAATATTAAATTTTTCGGATACGACAAAACTCTATTTATTAGTTTTTATGCTCAACATAAGAGTGATATTTAATTTTGCAATATTTCTATTCTTTCCAATATTAATATCAGCAGCAATTATATTTATAAGTTCTCAAATATTTTTGTATATCGCAGTGTGAATTATTTCAATTCTCTTTGTCATAGCAATTTATATTTTATGATATTTAACTGCTGTACTAGAAGTTTTTAAAACATCACTTTGGTACTTTGCATATAAACAATGAAAAGAAAAATTAAAAAAAATCGAAGATGACTAATCTTCGATTTTTTTATTTATAATGTAGAAAATGTTTTTCATAGTATCCTCTCGCAAATTCTAGGTTTTGTACAACTCTATCTTCGTTTCCAGCTCAGAGCTCACTTGGTTTTACTTTAATAGTTATAAACCCATTATAACCAGAAGTTTTTAACTTATAAAAGAAGCTTTCAAGTGGTAAATACGAAATTCAACCTCCTGCTCCACCTGGTAATACTCCATGCTGTGTACCGTGTTTATCACTGAGAAAAATATTTTTCAAACTACTTCATAAAAGTTTTTGAGCTTTTAATATGTCATATCCACTAGAACTATCAAGTGCAGATACATCCAGAGTAGTTTCCCCTGTTAATTTTTTAATTTCTACTAACGCTGTATTTTTATATTCAGGAATGATAAAAAATATAAATTTTGGATCTACATTTTGTATAGAAATTGATAAATGAGTATCTCTTTTTACTTTTAATAAATAACGAGAATACCAGTTAGTATTTTTATCAGAAAAATGTGGTGGAGAAAAGTTTAAAACCTGAGCTTTTACTTTTCCAGCAATTTGTACGATTTTATCTACTTTTTTTTCATTCATCCCTTTACTAGGTGCAGTAATTGATAAAATAGGTAGATCAAAAGAGTCAGAAAGATATTTTAAGTAATCCTCATCCCATAAATCATGTTGGACACTATTAAGTGAGATATCAAGTCAATCAAATCCTGATTTTTTTGCAAAATCAAATATTCTATGAATCCCATATCAATGCAATGATGAAGTTGATAGTAATAACACTGTGTTGATAAGTTAAGATAATAAAACTACAACTATTTTAACATAAAAAACTGACAAAGCAAAAAAAAAGATACTATATAAGTTCCAAATATGTAAATCATTG
>CBFHLZ010000054.1:6267-8162 GCA_965656795.1 Patescibacteria group bacterium | reverse complement strand
TATGATTTACTATATATAGTAGTTAAATTTATATATAAAAAAATCACTATGAGAATTTTGAAACTCATTACATTCATGTTTGTACTATTTATGTCGTATGTAAATGCTTCGGCATATGTTCATAGTACCATTTCACGGTCACCAAGTTCTAGTGCGTCTTGTCCATCTTGAACAACTATTAATAGAAGTACTACTTATTCTGCACCATCTTCATGATCAGCAAGTTGTATTGCATATTGTGGGACAGATTTATATTATTCATCTTGAGCATGTAGAGCTGTAGGAATTAAATATTATTCACCAAATTGAAATGATGCAAGGTACTCATGTACAAATGCACCATGAGATAATAGTTCAAGAAATTATTACTATACATCCGATGGTAATTGATCAAATTCTTGTTCTTATACGTATTCAGCGAAATGTTGAGTAGATTATTATGAAAGTTCAAATGGAACTTGTTCACAATGTTGAATTGGTAGATATTCATGATCTAATAACAATTCTTGCTCATCATGTACAAATGCACCATGAGATAATAGTTCAAGAAATTATTACTATACGTCCGATGGTAATTGATCAAATTCTTGTTCTTATACATATTCAGCGAAATGTTGAGTAGATTATTATGAAAGTTCAAATGGAACTTGTAGTTTTGTATGAACATGATATTATTCGCCTGCAAGTAATAATAGTAGATATTCATGTACTAATCCACAATGAGATAATAATTCAAGAAATTATTATTACACATGATCTGGATGAGGTTCAAATAGTTGTCCTGCTAATAGTTATTCAGCAAAGTGTTGATTAGATTATTATGAGAGTTCATTTTGAACTTGTTCTTGGGTATGAAACTGACATTACTCACCTATTAATAACAATAATAGATGAAATTGTACGAAGCCCTCAAACTCATATTTTACATCAGATGGAAATGGAATAAATAATTGTAGTTGGAGTTGTAATTCATGATATACAAGGTCAGGTAATACTTGTATAGATGCAACCCCTCCAGTTTGATCTATAACATCATATAGCCCGAGTGGTTGGACAAATTGATCTGTAGTTGTAACAGCAAGCTGTAGTGATACAATTTCATGATGTAGTTCTCCAAGTTTTTCAAAAACAGTATCATCAAATTGAACTTGATATATTACTATTTCAGATAATGTATGAAATACAAGCAATATTTGATATAACGTTACAAATATAGAAAGAATTCCACCAACTGCATGAGTATCTTATAATAAAACGAATTGGGTAAATGAAGATATTATTGTTTCAATATTATGTAATGATACTATTAGTTGATGTAATATGGTTCCTATCTCTTGATGGACAATAGTATGAAATACTTATAGTAGAGTTTTTACCGCAAATACTTCTTGAAATATAACTATCAGAGATATTGCAGGAAATACGAAGTCTGTTGCATATGCAGTTAATAATATTGATAAATCTAGACCAACTATTTCAGCAAATAATTGATCTAATTCTCTATGGAGAAATTATAAAGTAGATATTACATTATCAGTATGAGATACTGGATGAAGTTGAATATCATATTCAAAATATAGATGGGATAATAATTTATGTACAAGTGGAACAAATTTCACAAATAATACTAAAATTCAAATTCCAAGTGAATGAACACATACATTGTATCTTTGTACGAGTGATGTAGCATGAAATACCCAAACATGGTCATGAATATATAAGTATGATATAACACAACCTACTGTTATAGATAATTATTGAGTAAAAAATAATACTTGGCAAAATAACCAACAAACTATTATATTCACAGCAAATGATCCAAATTGAACAGACCATTCTGGTATATCATCAATAAAATGGTGTTGGGGGGCAACTTGTGACCCAATGAGTGGAAC
>CBFHLZ010000054.1:0-6168 GCA_965656795.1 Patescibacteria group bacterium | reverse complement strand
TCCAAATTGAACAGACCATTCTGGTATATCATCAATAAAATGGTGTTGGGGGGCAACTTGTGACCCAATGAGTGGAACAACAGCTACAAGTATTGTAATTCCACCTGATAGAAATAATATTTTGAGATATAGAACGTATGATAAAGCAACTAATGAAAGTAATATAGGACAAGTAACGGTAAAAATAGAAGATAATCTTCCATCTACAAATATTAATTTTACTAATATATCAGATTCAAGTCCATATGTACCATGAAGTTGGACAAATTCTAATATACAAGCAACTATTAACTGTAGTGATACAAGCTGAACTATTAATTCTGGTTGTGACACTGGTACATATCAATATAGAATACAAAGTTCAAATTCTGCATGTGATAATAGTTGAACTTGGACAGGTAATAATACATTTATTATCCCTGCTTGAGTAGAAAATAAAACAAGATATGTTTGTTCTAGAGTAAAAGACATTGCGAACAATGGATATAGTTATTCACCACTATATCAAATAAATATTGATAAAGTAATACCAAGATACCAAGATATACTAGCTAAATTGCCTACAGATCGTTCAGATTTAATGGCCGTTGATAGTCGTAATTTTCAAATAGAAGTAAGCGAAAACGGAGGGTCTCCAATTTCACTCATTGAATGATATTTTGAAGATTATAATACTATAGATTCATTAGAAACTATTAAAAATACCTCTGATGCTGACTTAAATCCATCTATTACAAATATTTTATCAGTGAATAAAAATATTTCTAATGTTGATAATGACAGAGATTCTGATGGTTCAAGACAATATATTTTTAGAGTTACTAAAGTAGTTGATGAAGCAGGAAATATATTTGAGGATTCTATAAATTGAGTAGAAGAGTTTTTCTATAATGTTTATGCAAATACTAATAATGTAAATGCTACAGTTCCTGTGAATGAGCTTGATGATAACCTAACTGCTGATGCTTCTAATACTGAATTAACATTAGAACTCAAGGATATTTATGGCAACGAAGTAATTCCAGCATCTGGTATTAATAGAACTGTTTGATTTGATTTTGATGTAATAAATAATTTGAGACTTAATCAATATACAAGTAATAGTACTGATGCAATTACATTGGATAGACCAAGTGATGTATGAAATTATACGAATAGATTTTTATCATCAAATGTTTTATTTGCTAATGAAACTTCAGTTAATGGAAAGTATACATATAATTTCCAAGTATATGCTCCTACATATGATCCAAATGCTACAGATGGAAGACAATGGGTAAATGCAGATGCAAAGATTCTTAGTATAGATTATATTGTTCAACAAACACCATCAACATATATTCAACCAACTCAAAGTGGTTCTATTGCAGATGGAACTGATATTGAATTTAGATTTAAACCTTTATTTAAAGCTGAATTTACTTGAGATATTTCTAAAGAAATTTTAGGGAATGGTGCAATTCAGACTTCACAATTAAATGTTGTAAAACAATCTACTATTCCAACTCCTAATGGTAAAATTTACTTAGGATTTGGTCAAACTAATGGTACAAATAATATAATTCATCCAAATTATTCATTTACTTATAGACCAAATTCTACAAATGTTAAAATAAATGAAGGACACCAATCAACTATAAATTCTTTACAAGATTTAGGAATAGGTATTAATTCAAAAAATTTTAATGTGAAAATAGAGCTAGAAAATGGTCCTGTAGATCAAGATCTTGCAACTTATGTTTCGTCTCATATAGTATATACTCTTAATTGAAAAACTATAGTATATAATGGAAACACAATTAATAAACCACGTTATGTAGATGGAACATCTTTAGTAAATACAAGACTTGTATGATTAAAAGTACTTGGTAAAATCCAATCTAAAAATCAACAAGATATTACTACTAACCAAAGTGGAACTGATCTTTACGCTATAGGGAATAATCCAAAAGCCAATTTAAAAGAACAAATTAGAAAAAGTGTTGCAGATATTACTAGAAATGCAAATAAAACTCCTTCTTGAGTAGTTACAAATCTCTCATGAAATACCTGGAATACTTCTCAGGTAGGTACAAAACTCATGAATGGTAGAGTATTATATTTCTGAGATGTAAATGGAGGAAATATAAATATTTGAAATGGTTCAGATCTAATAGCCTCATGAGTAAAAACTATTGTTATAGAATGATGAAATGCATATATTAGAAATAATATATCTATAAATTCTCAAGCTAATGATATGCTCGGTATTATTATACTTGAAGATCAAAATGGTAATGGATGAAATCTGTATATTGATCCTAATGTAACGAACATTTCAGCTACTATTTATGCTGATAAATCTCTTATTAGTTATAATGGTACTGAAGAAATTTGATCTAGTGCGGCTACTTCTGAGTTAAAAAACCAATTATATATTCATGGTACATTATTTACAGAAAATACTATTTGAGGATCTATAAATCCACTAAGATGTCCATATTATATAGAAGAAAGTAATTGTGATTTTAATGCAGCTAAGAAATTTGATCTCAATTTTACGAGAAGATATTTTGTACAAGAAAATTGAATTCCATATGATTGAGGCCAATCATATTATCCAGATTCTAGTACACACTATGAATATCCTATGGTAATTGAATATAATCCTAATATTCAAAATACTCCACCACCTTTATTTGATATAAGTGAAGAGAATTAATATTTTCTTCCTTATATTTTCATAAAATTAGGGAAATAAAAAAAGTTCCCGGGAAAATTTCCCGGGAACTTTTTTGTGTATTTTTTTGAAAAATATATTTTATTAGAAAAATTTAATTTTATCCGCATTTGGATGTTCTTTTAATTTTTCTAGTGTTTTTGCTTCGATTTGTCTGATTCTTTCTCTTGTCACTCAAAATTCTTTTCAAACTTCTTCAAGAGTATGAACATCTCATCCATTTAAACCAAATCTCATGATGATAATTTTTCTTTCTCTCGGAGTAAGGAAATCTAACATTTCATATAAATTATCTTTAAGAAGATTCATATTTGTTTGATTATCTGGAGTAGGATTTTTATCGTCTTCAATAAAATCTCATAGGGAAGTATCTTCTTCAGAACCAACTGGAGCATCAAGTGATAAAATATCTTGAGAAATTCTCATGATTTGTCTTACTTTTCTGATATCCATATCAAGTTCTGTTGCAAGTTCTTCCATTAACGGTTCTCTTGTTAATTCTTGAGTGAGTCTTCTGTAGGTATGAGTAAATTTATTAATTGTTTCAATCATATGAACAGGAACTCTAATAGTTCTTGCTTGATCAGCAATGGCTCTAGTTACCCCTTGTCTAATCCACCAAGTTGCATATGTAGAAAATTTAAATCCTTTATCTGGATCAAATTTATCAACAGCTCTAAATAACCCTACATTACCTTCTTGTATAAGATCAAGTAACCCAAGACCTCTTCACATATATTTTTTAGCAATTGACACTACTAATCTCAAGTTTGCTGCTGCTAATTTTTTTCTTGCTTCTTGATCACCAGCTCTGATTTTTTTCCCAAGAGTTATTTCTTCTTCACTTGAAAGAAGTTCAACTCTCCCAATTTCATTTAAGTACATTCTAATAGAATCATCTGAAATTTCAGAAAGAGAAACAGATACTTTTTTATCTTTTTTAGATTTTTTTTCACTATCAAATAAGTGTTCTTTTTCGAGAGTATCAACTATATCAATTTCTAATTGAAGAAATCTCGTATATACTTCATCAAGTAATTCTAAATCTTCTTCAGCGTTTGGAATTGCAGCCATTACTTCATCTTGAGTGACAGCTCCATCTTTTTTCCCTTTTTTCATTAATTCTTGGATAGTTTCTGGCATTCCATCAAGAAATTTTTCATCAACCTTTATGTCTAAAAATTGTTTTAAACCTTTCCCAGCTCTTCTTTTATCATCCTCTCTATCTTTTCAAAGTCCAACTGAACCTGCTGTGTCTTTTTTTAATGCAGAAATCACTGATTCATCAATTATTTCTTCAGCTTCAGCTATTACTTCTTTAGTAAATTGTTGTTCTTCCACTAATTCTTCCATAGTAGGTTCCTCAAAATCTACTTTCGAAATTTCATCTTTTGATAAAACCTCTAACCCAAGTTCGTCTAAATTTATTTCTTCTACACCTTTATTATCTTTTTTTGGAGCTTGTTTTGGAGTCATGTTTTTTGTCTAATGTTAAAAAAATACGCAAAAAATCCTCGATTTTGCATCGAAGAAAACCAAGAAATATCTATTTTTCCCTGAATTATAAAGGCTTTATCCCTTATCTTGCGTGTGTAACAGGTAATATTTTTTTCTTGTTATTAAATATATTATATTCAGAAATAGTATTTTGCAACTCTAAATACACTTTTAAAAATAAAAAATATCAAATTATAATATTTGATATTTTTTATTTTATTCCATGTAATTTTGCTTTTTTCATAAGTGCAGAATATTCTTGAAGTGCTTGAGTATCTCAGGCTCAAATTTTATTTTTGAGTATTTCAACTTGTTTTTTATAAATTTCTCTATTGAGTCATTTTATTAATTTTGTGAGTTCTTCTTCAAAATGTTCCGGAGTTTTTTGTTTGTTCTCCATTTCAATTTTTAAAGCGATTCATTTAAATGATTCTTTTTGTGATAATTCTAATGTATCTAAATAATCAACTCAATTATCTAACATATTTTGTAAATGCTTTGAAACATTTTCGGGAAATAATAAATTTTCTTTTATTTTTTCTCTATAATCTGGTTGATTAATGAGATATCAAATTGCCAAATCTTCGCTTGATAAAATTTGTTTTTTTTCTCAACTCTCATCAGTATTTTGTGAAATATGAGCGCGAGATCTATTAAATAAATCATAAATAATTTTTGTATGAATATCTAGTAGATTTGCAATTTCTTTTAAATAAAAATCTTTTTCGACATTATCAGAATAACTTTTTACTATATCTATAAGTTCTTTTAATAATTTTTTCTTTTCATCTAAATTACTTGGATCAAATTTAGCATTTTGAATATAAAATCCAATAGGAGTGAGGGCATTATCAATATATGGTTGAAAATCAGCTCAACTTTTTAAAATTTCATCTGGATCTTTTCATCATGAAAGAGAAATAATTTTTACTTCGAATCATTTATTTTTCATATTTTCAAGAGACAATTTTGTGGCATTAATACCAGCTTTATCATTATCAAAACATAAATAAATACGATGAGTTAATCTTTTTACAATCGTTAAATGTTTATCCGTGAGAGCTGTTCATGAAACGGCAACTGTATTTGTAAAACCATATTGTTGCATAGCAATTACATCAGGGTTTCATTCAGTTACAATGGCAAAATCTAGTTTCGTAATCGCGTGACGAGCAGAATATAATCCGTATAAAATACTTGATTTATCATAATATGAACTCGCAGGAGAATTAAGATATTTTGGTTCTCATTGTCCGACAACTCTTCCAGTAAACGCGACAAAATCACCACGAGCATTTTGAATAGGGAAGACAATTCTATTAATAAATTTATCTTTTTTTCTCGAAATATCTATAAAAATTTTTGAATCTTCGATAAGCTTATCTTCGTATCACTTTTCTTTTAAATAATTATACAAGTCAACTCAACTGTCTGCGTAACCTAAGTGAAAATTTTCTAATGATTCTCCTGAAAATCCTCTATCCATGAGATATTTTTTCATTTCTGGGTATTTTTGCAAAGCTTGTTTATAATAAGAAGTTGCGTCTTTATATAGAGAATAAATATTTTTTTGTTCTTTATATTTTTCTGCATCAAAATTATTATTAATACTTTTTCATGTAATATTTGCTAAAATATCAAGTGCTTCTTTAAATTCACAATTTTCGATATCCATGATAAATTTCACGGCTCAACCTCATCTATGACAACCAAAACAGTATCAGATTTGCTTTGCTGGACTCACCACAAAAGAAGGAGTTTTTTCATTGTGTCCTGGAAATGGACATAACCCCTTATAATTTGCTCCAGCTTTTTTGATTTTTGAATACTTTCAAACCAAATCAACTATGTCTATACTTCCTTCTAAATCTTCAACTACTCCCACGAATTTTTTAGGTTTAAATATATATTTATTCTTATTATAAATGTTTAAAAATTTTGTAAAGAAAAAA
>CBFHLZ010000053.1:0-8232 GCA_965656795.1 Patescibacteria group bacterium | reverse complement strand
TCAAAATGATAGATTTGAAAATATAAATAGTATTAATAATTCTTTTTATAATCAAGAAGAAAATAATATTTTATTAAATAATAATATTAATGAGGAAAATATTATTCACAAAAATAATCTAAACTGAGAAAATAAAAGTAATTTCAAAAACATATTTCAAAAAAATAATTTTTCTAAAAATTTTTCATTATTTTTAAATAGCTTTAAAAAAGTTGATGTAAAACGTATTTTTTCATCTAAATATACCTATAAAAAATTATGATTTATTTGACTACTTTTAATAATTTGATTGTTTTGATTAAAATTTTCAATACAAGAAAATGTAAATAATTGATATAATAAATTAATTCAAATAAAAAATTGAGAATTATCTGGAAAAACAATTGAAGAAAACTTTGATGAAATATATGAATCATTTAAAATTGCTGATATTTTATATAAACCAGTTTCTATTTTTCCGAATGAAACGATTGATAATGGTTACCATGTTATAAAATGATGAAAACAAATTGGATATTTTTGAAAATATTTTCTAGAATTTTATCAAGATTTAAAATCAAAAGCTCAATTGAGTTGAATTGAAAATCTCTATATTTCTGATTTTTTATTTAATAATAAAAATTCATTTTATAACTTTGAAAAGAGTCTTTCTCAAGCTATTTTGCATTATAATCAAGTTACTAGCGTAGGGGATACGAAATTACAAAAAGTTTTTGATGATACAATTACTAAATTAAATGAATCGGTAGGTTTATTAAAAACTGTGAATGTAAATTTTGAAGATTTCTTAGGGTTATTGTGACACTACGAACAAAAAGATTACTTAATTGTATTTCAAAATAATGATGAAATAAGACCTACTTGAGGTTTTATGTGATCAATGTGAGTTATTTCAGTGTATAAATGAAAGATTTTAGATATTAAAAAATCTGATGTTTACGCCTACGAATGGGAAATTAACAAAACCTATGAATCTATAGCTCAAAAAACTCTGGCTCCTGAATGACTCAATAAAATTACTGGAACTTGGTGACTTAGAGATTCAAATTATTACCCAGAAGTAAAAAGATCATCTCACGAAATAAAATGATTTTTGGATAGAATTGATGAAAAAATCGATGGAATTATTTATATAAATAAATCAACTATTGAAGAAATTTTAAAAGTAAGTGGTTGAATTGAATTTGATGCTATTTGAGAAAAACTAACGGATGAAAATTTTTCAAGAGTTATTTCTACTCTTGTTGAAGCTAAAGTATCAAAAGTATGAACTCTTGGTACACCAAAACAAGTATTATTTGATTTTGCTGAAACATTTTATGAAAAAATGAAAGATGACAATGATTATATTCCTTATGCAAAAGTTATATATAACCATTTGCAATCCAGAGATATAATGATGTATTCATTTAATACTTCTCAAAATAGTTTATTATGGAAACTTTGATTAAACGGGGAGTTACCATTTTATAAAACGCTAGATTTTACGTATCCAGTTTACACTTCTATTTCTTGAAATAAATCTGGAAGATATATAGAAACTGAATATGAAAAAAACGTTTATGAATTTTGAGAATGTAATTACTACACAAATTTTAATATTATTCGTAAGCACACCTATAACCAAATTGAAGAACAAAAGGTAAATACTCTTTTAAATAAATTTGATATTGCTGATAAAGATCATATCCGTTATATTCAATGAAAATGAGATAACTATCAATATATGAGAGTTTTATTACCAAAGCATGCTACTATTACTCCCAAAGATGGTATGGAAATAGTTATGTATCCTCAATATCAACAAGTATCATTTTATATGAAAACTCGTTTATATGAAACAACGGATTATCAAATCGAATATTATTTAAATAAAGATAATTGTAATGGATATTCATACAAATTATTTAAACAACCAGGAATAAAAAAATATAAAATGTCACTAGAATTAATGTGAGAAAAAATATTTGCTCGTGATGTGAAAAAAGATTTTTTTATTACTAGATAACATAATAATTATTTTGTAAAAACTCTAAAATTTATTTTTTAGAGTTTTTTTTTATATATTTTTTACAACTCAATTTTTTTGCGTATTATATTTAAAATAATTCTTTTTTTAACGACAAAACATTATGAATATTAAAAAACTTATTGCACTTGATAATCCATTTAGACTTTTATACCATAAAGTAAAAGCGATAATTGCTAATTTTGTATATGGATTTCCTTCAAAAGAAATGACAATAATCTGAGTAACTGGGACAAATGGAAAAACAACTACTTGTAATATTTTATGAAAATGATTAAAAGCTTCATGAAAAAAAGTATTTATGTTTACAACAGTAAATGTAATTATTGATGATGAAGAATTTACAAATAATACAAAAATGACGTCTCCAGATCCATTTGAATTACAAAGATTATTAAAAATTGCTAAACAAAAATGATGTGAAATTGCCATTATAGAAACGGCGAGTCATGGGATAAAAATGCATAGAGTTTGGTGAATTGAATATGATATTGCTGTTTTAACAAATATTACTCAAGATCATCTAGATTTACATAAAACTATGGATGACTATGTTCATACAAAACTTCTATTGTTTTCTAATCTTATTAGAAATAAAAGAAAAAAATGAATTAAAAAAACAGGTATTATAAATACTCAATCTCAATATAAAGAATTATTTTTAGATGAAACGTATGACTCATTATTTGCATATTGAAATGGTGATAAATCAAATCTGAGTGCATCTAATATTCAACAAAATATAAATGGTATGACATTTGATGTTATATGAGCGTGAATTGATATGCAAATCCAAACATCACTAATTTGAGATTTTAATGTACAAAATATTTTAGCTGCTATTGGAGTATTTATTTCTGTTTGATTATCACAAAATGAAATTAAAAAATCTTTAGAATCAGTCTCAGGAGTTCCATGAAGAATGGAAATGATTGAAAATAATGAATGATTTAAAGTAATTGTAGATTATGCTCATACGCAAGATGCTTTAGAAAACGTACTTACAACTATAAAGTCTCTAGACTGAGTCAATAGAATAATTACCGTTTTTTGAGCAACTGGAGATAGAGATAAAACAAAAAGACCAATGATGTGAGAAACAGTATCAAAACACTCTCATGTGGTTATTTTAACACAGGATGATGATTATACAGAAGATACACAAGAAATTATTAAAGATGTACTTCCAGGTATTGGTAGAAAACAATCAGAAGACTTCTGGGTAATTTCTGATAGGTATGAAGCTATTAGAACGGCACTTATAACAGCTTGAAAAGATGATATTGTGCTTATAGCTGGAAAATGAGATGAACATGTAATGATAACAAATCAATGACCAAAAAAATGGCATGATAAAACAGTAGTAAAAGAAATCTTAAAGGATTTAGATAATCATAAAATTATTGACTAAAAGTAAAAAAACTTCTTATTTATAAGAAGTTTTTTTTATGAAGAAAAATTATATTTTTTAACATGAATTAATAAAAAATTCTTTTTGTTTTCAATATTTTCAATATACTAAAAGTAGAAAAATATATTTTTTATAATTCAACAAAACGTGAGCCTATATTTGAAATACAGACCAAGTGATTTTTCATCTTTAGTATGACAAGAATTTACAAAACAAACACTACAAAAAGCAATTGCTCAAGACAAAACAGTTGGAGCATACTTATTTTGTGGTCCAAGATGAACCGGAAAAACTTCCAGTGCGAGAATATTTGCTAAAGCTATAAATTGTCTCAATACTACAAATGGTAATCCCTGTGGTGAATGTAAAGTTTGCCAAGACTTTATTGATGATAGACTGGTTGATATAATTGAAATTGATGCTGCAAGTCATACCTGAGTTGATAATATTCGTGATATTATTGAAAGAGCACAATTTGCTCCAAATTTTTGTAAATATAAAATCTACATTATTGATGAAGTACATATGCTTTCAAAATGAGCATTTAATGCACTTTTGAAAATTTTAGAAGAACCACCAAAACACGTTAAATTTATTTTAGCAACTACAGAAACACATAAAGTTCCAGATACAATTATTTCTCGTTGCCAAAGATATGATTTTAAAAGAATTTCAGCAGAAGATATAACAGCAAGATTGTTATTTATTGCGAAAAGCGAAGAGGTAACTATTGATAAAGAATCTCTTGACTACATTGTGAAAAATAGTTGAGGGTGACTCAGAAATGCTATTTCATTATTTGAACAATTGATTGTAGATAATACAATTTCATTCGAAAGTGTTGTTGAAAAACTATGAATAGTTCAAGATGATATTCTAGAAAATTTTATGAATAAATTATTACAAAAAGATACCACTATTATTTCGGATTTTGATGCACTCGTTTCAGATGGAAAGAATATGAAAGTTTTTTTTAAAGAATTAATTTATTTTATGAAAAATAAGGCAATTTGAGAATTAAAATATAATAATCCTATTGCAGAATATATTTGAGTTCTTGATGTTTTAGATGATGTGTATGGAAAAACTAAACATTCACTTGATGAAAATACAACTTTTGTTATCTGAATATTAAAAATAGTTTCACAATATTCACCTTCACAAAATCAAACGCATGTATCAAGTGTACAAGTTTCAAAAACCAATGATTCTGTAAAAATTAAATCTATTGAAACTACACCTGTTGTAGAAGAAATAAAAACACAAGCAAAAATCGAAAATAAACAAGAATTGTCACATGATGATGTTTCAGACGTTTTTTGAGATATAAATCAAGATAAATCTTCTCCAGTAAGTCAAAATAATCCATGAGTAAATATAAAAGACTTTGATCTAAAAAACTTCATTTTATTACTCAAAAATAATGGAGCAAAATGATGATTAACTATGGCTTTAAGATGATCTTGAGTAGAATTAATTTGAAATAGTTTAATCATAAGAACAAAAACAAAAATAGCATCAACTCAAGTTACAAATGTTGATAATATAGCACTTATGTCAAAAGTTCTTAGTGATATGTGAATTGAAAATCCTGAAATTAAACCAAATTAAAAAAATATGAATTTAGAAAATTTTATAAAAGATGTAGTGGATTTTCCAAAACCTGGAATTATTTTTAAAGATATATCTCCACTATTAGCTAACCCAGAAGCATTTAAATCAGCTGTTGATGCAATGGCAAAGAATATTAGTGAATGCGATGTAATAGTTGGATTAGATGCAAGGTGATTTTTATTTGCTTGAGCTTTATCTTATGCTTTAGAAAAACCACTTGTTTTAGTAAGAAAAAAATGAAAACTTCCAGATGAATCTATTAGTATAGATTACGATTTAGAATACGGTTCTAATTCATTTGAAATCCATAAAAATGCTATAAAGCCTTGAGATAAAGTAGCAGTAATTGATGACTTATTAGCAACAGGCTGAACAGCTTTAGCTTCATGTGAATTAATTGAAAAACTAGGTTGAGAAATTAGTTCTATTGAATTTATAGTAGAACTAGAATTTTTACATTGAAAAGAAAAATTAAATAAATACACAATTAATTCTTTATTAAAATATTAATGTATTGTCTCGTTTCACCATTTTCAAATACATTTGATACAATCTGACTCATATATTATGTGCCAGATTTTTTAATTTGAGAGATAAAAATATGACAAGTTGTAGAAATTCCACTGAGAGACGAAATTCAAATTGCAGTAGTTTTAAGCACTCATTGTGATGTTTGAGATACTCCGGAAGATAAAATAAAATCATTAGTATCTATTAAATACTCAGAAGTTTTTTTATCTTCCTATCAAATAAATTTACTAAAATTTATTTCTCAACATTATTTTACTCCTATTTGAAATGCTGCGAATTTATTTTTCCCAAAAAATTTATTAGAAAAAATAAAAAAAGATACATTTAAAAATTTTGAAACAAAAAATAATTATTTATATACTGATAATATTCATGTAAATTTTTCTCCAGCTCAACAGATTGCTTTTGATAAAATTTCTAAAAGTGAAAAAAATAAATTTTTACTTTATGGAATTACCTGAAGTGGAAAAACACAGATTTATATCGAACTTATAAAAAATCAACTCAAACAAAATAAACAGTCACTTTTGCTTATTCCTGAAATTATTCTTTCAAACCAAATATCTCAAACAATTAAAAATACTTTTTGAAACGATGTATTGATAATAAATTCAACAGTTTCTGCTGCCAAAAGAACTCAATATTTCAGTGATATTTATACTAATAAAGCTAAAATAATAGTCGGTACCAGAAGTGCATTGTTTTATCCATTTTCTGATTTGTGAATAATAATCGTAGATGAACAACATGATAATAGTTTTATTTCTGATCAATCTCCACGTTATCACTCATTAGATATTGTAAATAAGATGAGTGATGAATTAAATATAAAATTGGTACTTGCATCTTGAACACCAAGTATAAACGCTATGTATGATTCCATGAAAGGGAAATATGAACTTATAACTTTATTAGAAAAATATAAAACACCGAATGAATAATTCGGTGTTTTATTAGTTTTCCATAAAATCTTTATCTCTTTGTTCTTCTATTATAATCTTTTCTTTGATTAATCATGCAATTGCTGTAGAAATAGTTGTGAGAACTTTTTTATCATTTTCTTTAAAATCTACATTATTTCTAAAATAAATCAAGTATCATAATGATGTCTCTCAAATACTTAACTCTTGTACTTCATTAAATGTATTTTTTGTTTTTAATTCTAACAATTCTAATTTATTATCTGTAATTTCAATTATTTTATCGAGCATTTTTCATTTATTTCTCGAATCATATTTTAATACTAAATAATTATCTAATACAGGATTTTTTTCTAAGAAAAATATATAATCAATATGTACAATTTCTTCGAGTTTATCTATTAATCAAAAAATATTTCTATTATTTACCTCTTTAATTTTTAATATTTCTTGAGTAACTTTATAGTTTGATGTAATAAGTGAATTAGATTGATTTATTCTTTTGTTTGATGTATGAATAATATATTTTAAAAGATTCATAGCTTCAATCGGATGTTTTTGTGTAAAATCATCTAATCATTCTTGAGCATTAATACCAATTAAAGTCGTATTTTTAGTTGCTATTATTTTTACTTCTTTTGGTTTATCTGTATTTAATGAAGCTTCTCAAAAAACTTCATCAACTCATAAATTAGCAAGAGTTTTTACCTCATCTTTATGAATAGTTGTATATTTTTGTACTTCAATTTCTCATGAAATAACTATGTATATATTTTGATCTTTTTCTCCTTGTTCAAACAGAACTTCATTCTTTTGTAAATGAAATTCTGTAAAAAATCCAGAGTTTTGTAAAAATTTTAATTGTAACATAGTTGTATATTAATCATTAAGCATCATTTCTATTCATTCTTTATCACGTGCATATGCAAGTAAATTTTCTTTAGAAATAATTCATTTTTGAAATAAAATCATTAAATATTTATCCATTAGTATCATTCAGAACTTTTTCCCAACTTCTAAAACTGAATATAATTGATGAGTTTTACCAGAAACAATTAAGTTTCTTACTGCGTCATTAGCTACCAAGATTTCTCTTGAAGCAATTCTTCACTCTTTATCAGCTCTTGGTACCAATCTTTGAGAAATAACTCAAACCAGACTCATAGCTAATTGCATTCTGATTTGTTTTTGTTGTGTTCCTGGAAATACATCAACTATTCTATCAATAGTTTGCACAGAATCATTTGTATGGAGTGTAGAAAAGACTAAATGACCCGTTTCTGCCAATGTGATTGCTGCCTTGATTGTTTCTGGATCTCTCATTTCTCAAATCATAATTACATCTGGATCTTCTCTCAGAGCACTTCTAATTGCTTTATCAAATCATTTTGTATGATTTCAAACTTCTCTTTGATTAATAAGTGATTTTTCCGACTGGAAAGCAAATTCAACTGGATCTTCTATAGTGATAATATGTTTTTTATAATTTTTGTTTATATAATCAATCATTCCAGCTAAGTTGGTCGATTTACCAGAACCTGTAGGTCAGGTAACTAAAACTAAACCTTTAGATTTTTGACACATTTCTTTGATTTGATCTCAAAGTCAGAGTGATTCCATTGTTGGAATATCAGATGGTATAATTCTTAACGCAATTGAATATCAAGCTGTATCTTTATAACAATTTACTCTATATCTATCACCTCAAACAAGCGCATAACTTGTAT
>CBFHLZ010000052.1:0-9189 GCA_965656795.1 Patescibacteria group bacterium | reverse complement strand
TAGTGTGGATAATACACATCTTTTAAAGTAACAGGGAGGCAAATCATTTTTATCTTTTGATTCGTTTTCAACTCTCTATTATGTTTATCAGATTATGTATTTTATAAGAAAATGAATGGCGGACGCGACGGGACTCGAACCCGCGACCTCTGCAGTGACAGTGCAGCGCTCTAACCAAAACTGAGCTACGCATCCATATTATTTAATGTTATTTATTTCAGAGCTTGTTGTTTTGCTCTGCTTTATTTAACGAGCCGTAGTATATAAAAAATTTTATTCTTTGCAAATGTTTTTTTTACTTTTTTTTATTTTTTTATATAAAACGGCTTGTTAATCAGAAAAAAATATTTATTTTTTTCTGATTTTTATTATTTATTAAGATATTTTCTAGAAGAAAATAACCCACTAACCCCTCACACTAACACAAAAATTAATAATTCTATTGATAATATTATATAATTTGCCTGAAAGATGTAAAAATCTCCAAACGCATTGTTCACATTTTTTAATAAGATTATAAATATGACAAAACTTAATATAAATGAAACAAAACTATAAATCATTCACTGAAGTACAAATGGTCCATAAATAAATTTTTTACTCCCTCATACTAAACGAGTAATATATATTTCATCTTTAAAGTAATATATAAAGTTTCCTATTATAGAATAAGTAATAATAAATATTGATAATATAAATACTCCAATAATTATATATAACCCTAACGTAAGAATATTTAATACACTCAGAATACTTTTAATATTTTCATATTGCGTTGCGTAATGAGAAAAATGCGTTTGATCGTCTGAGTACGTTGAAAGCAAAAATTCTTTTGGTTGAATAATTGCATTTACTGCTTCGTAATAATTTATTCAGATATTTGAAAGTATTATAGTATCTGGAAGAGGATTTGATCTTTCTAGTATTTTTACTAAATCAGGTTCTCTAGCTCTTAGGTCATCTAAAATAACATCTTTTGTCTTATATTCTACTCAGATATCTGGATGAAGTGCTCAAATTTCATTCATCAAATCTGTAACCTTTAATGAATTTTTATCGTACTCATTACTTATATATAAAGATATAGTCATTTTAGAACTTACTGAATCAATAAGCTTAAAACTTATATCATGTAAAATAACCAAGATGTTTATAAAAAACATCAAAAGAGTTAATACTAAAACTGACGATAAACTTAAAAATTTATTTCTCAGAATATTTTTAATCGAATATTTTGTAATACGAAGAATCATTCTCTACCTTATTATATATATAATATATTATTCATTTCATCTGGAGTAAAGATATAGATTTTTTTGATTTTTACAAATGCAGTAGAAATAATTATTTATAAAAAATAAATTACATAATTGTCAAGCTAGGAATTTGACGTCTTATATGTTCATATGGTATCATAAAAAGGAATTTAAAAAATAAATGTAAAAATTATGTCATTTGAAAAAGCGAGTTTTTCGAAAGAACCTATTAAACCTACACAAGAAATGCTTAATATTAATTTAGAAAAAGAATTACATTGAGTATTAAATAAAGAACTCTCTGAAAAAGAAGAAATTCTTAAGTGAGAAACAAAAGAAAAAAAAGATATCCTAAATAAAGAATATCTGTCTTATACTATTTGAAAACATTTGACACTTAGTTCCATCTGACTTAATAATGATATCTCATACAAAATAAACTGAAAAGAAATTGAAATAAATAATGAAGTTTTCACACTCCCCGTAGAATTAAACGATGAACTTATTATTAGCTGAATTGAAGATTATTTTAAAGAAGAATATTTTAGAGATCATTTATGAGAAAAAAATATAGTTGAATATACTGTAAATAATTTATTAATAGATAATTTAGAAGCAAACGAAATAAAAGAAATTTCTAAAAATCCTCAAAAATTACTTGAATATGTGGAATCAAAACTATGAAAAAACACTACTGCATTAATCAATGCTTTATGAGAAGATTTTTTAAAAGATTTATGAATTTGAATACAGGCTCTAGCTTATACAAAGACATGAAATGAAAACTACCTTGACCAAAAATGAGGTTTTCAAGAGTGAGTAAAAAATTTAATTTGAGAAGAATATGCTAAAAATTTTGAAAATATAAATCCTTTATTAAAAACAACTGTAATTTGATGAGGTTCAATATATGCTGCTTTTAAATTATTTTCATGGGTTAGTGATAAAATGAAATGAAATTGGCTAAAAGTAATATTTGGATGACTCGCTGTAGAATTAATTGGTCAAGTAGTAAGTGGTAAATCTATCACTTGAGAAACTCTTAGTAAAGTTTGAGATATATTTCAATGAACAAATAATGAAAAAGAATTAAAAAAACAAGCAAAATTATTAGAAAAAAATAGAGAAAATATAAATTTGTGAGAATTTAGAGCTTTAACTTATATGACTATTTGAAATGCTGATATTTGATTAGATATGGATATTGATACTATAAAAAAAAGTGCTAATACAGAAATAGTCGATTTTCTTATATCAAAAAATAATTCATCAAAAGGTGAGTTATATAAAAATGTTCTATTTGGTCATACAAATATGATATTAGATATAAAAGATAATACCTGAACTAGATTAGACGATAAGCAATTATGAAAAATACAATTTAATAACTCTGAATCGAAATACTCAGAAAAGATGATTACTTTACAAGAAAGATCTTATCAAATCAAAGATAAAATATCATCATTATCTAAGTTATGATGATCTATTCAAACAATTCAAAAAACTTTTTCATCTCAAATAAGTGAATATTTAAATACTTGAAATGAGGATAAAATAAAAGAAATGAAATTATAAATTTTTTAAATAATAATATTATATTATGACTAGTGTGAATCCAGAAATACTCTGATGAACAACAATAAATGAAAGAGAAAAGAGATTAGATAAACTATGAAGCTTTCAAAATATAACAAAAAAAGAGTTTGCATCTAAATTTAATAAAAGTTTAGATGATTTTATCAGTAGTGATTTAAATGATTTTCAAAAAGAAGTATTTGATAATTTTATGGAGGATCTTGAACCAAAATTACTAAAACTTAAAGAAAAATCAGAAAAACCAAATTTATCTATTTCAGAAATTAAAGACTTACTATGAGCAGATAATATTAGTTTAATTCCTCTAAATATTCAAGAAGAGTTAAAAATTAAATTAAAAAATGAATTAAAAAGTGAAATCAGTTCTATAGACTCTAAATTTTTAGATAAAACTCATTTAAATAATTATTTATCTGACAATAGTAGCATTATTGATAAAGTTTCATTTATTGAAAATTATCTTGATTTTTTTAATCAATTAGATAAAAATCAAAAAAAATATTTAGAAAATTATATTGATTGAACAAATACTGATGAAATAAAATTTTTACATTTACAAACAGTTGAAAAAATTTGAATTATTACTGCTTCAGCAAATTATGCACCTTGAATAATTCCAACTCAAACACTTTCTAAATTTAATACTCTTACATATGAATATACTCAAACATGAGTTCTTGATCCACTAGCTTTACAGTTTTACATTAAAAATGAAGAATGAATTAGATGAATTGGTAAAAAATCTATTCAACTCAATGAAATAGATACAAGTAAAGTTTATAACTCAGATATAGGTTCAATTACTCAAGAGATAGTAGATACTGAAACTCTCATCTGAATTGAAAAATTTAATCTATTTATGAATAATAATAAAAATAGTAAAATTTTTTCAAAAATATCAGATGGGAAAATTAATGATATTGAGTTACAAGATTTCCGTAAAATGGAGTCTGAATTCACTGTTTTAATAAAACAAATTCAAGAAGAACATGGATATATACCTTATGATTACCTTATCTATAAATCTACTCTAGAATCTGTCTGAAATCATTTATTCCTTGAAAGTAATAATCAAGATACACAAAAAGCAAAAAAAATGTTACAATTTTTAGATATGTGTGAAGAATGGATGAAATTTGATGACTCTAAAAGTTTAGTAAATATTTCAAAAGCAAATCTCATTAATTTTTCAGAAGAAGACTTTAATAAAATAAAATCTGTCAAAGAAAAAATTAAAAAATGAGAAATTACTTCTTTCAAAGATTTAGAAAAAGGAAATTATATTACTGATTCTGATGAATGAAATATTTTACAAGAATATTGGAATTATTTAAAAGATGAAGTTTTAGATGATATTAATGACCCTTCTATTCAAAAAATGTCAGAAAATTTATGAGTAAAAGATGATTGAGATATGGACTTATTTCATATTTCTATGGAAGATTTAGATAAAAAATTAGAAGAAATAGATAATAGAAATGGAAATACATTAGAAAATCTAAAACTCGCTCAAGCAACTGATATGATTAGTTGGAATACTGGTGCAAAACAACAAGTATTTAGTTTTATCGAAAATGATATAATTAAATATTTAGAGGATAATGAAATTACAACATCTCAAGCACTTGAACCAAATGAGTTACAAGTAAAAGCTGAAGCTAAAGAACTTGATAAACAGATAAATAAAAATGTATTTTTAGAAGAAATTTCTAAATTATCTGATGCTCAAAAACAACAAATTGTTAAAAACCCTGATTTAAAATGAGCTGATTTAGATTATGCAGTATTAGATTCTATTAAAGAAATTGCTCTAAAACAAACAGCTTATAGAACACTTTTTCATAAAAATATACTTTCAATGGTTCAAGATGGTAATAATCTTGACGGTATGTATAAGGTATATATGCAAAAACATGATAGTATGATGAATAATATTTTAAGTGGTAGTGTAGACATTGCTGAAACTCTCATCAAAGAAGCTATTATTTTCGCTGTAACAAGTGTCTTAACAGCTTGAACTGGTTGATGGGCTATTACATCTGCAAGATTATGATGAAGTCTATATGCAAGTAAAGTATGAAGAACTATTAATGCTGCAGCTAAATATGCTGAAGGTGGTAGATCTATTGGGCAAAAAGTTACTGCATTTTGATTAAATACTGCAAAATTTACAACAGCAAGATCATTTGAAGCATGAGTCTATACACTTGGAGCTGGAATGATGTATGAAAATCAAGAAATAAGTCTTGATAGTTATATTACTAATTTAGCATTATTTGCTGGTGGTATCACAGGTATGAAAGTCTGAGAAAAAATTATTCCTAGAAATAGTTGAGATTTTACAAAAACACTTTCTCAAATGCTTTGAGGTTCAACTGGTTGAACAGGTGCACTTATAATGACAGAAGATTTTCCAGATGGTTTATCACTTGAAGATGCTTGAAATATGATGACTCAATGAATGTTAATGGGAGGTCTAATGTTTCCATTAATGAAACATAGAGGATTACAAAATAAATCAAAACAATGGTGAGAAGGTTTCGCAAATAGAAATTCTGCACAAAAAAATAGAATCTGAAAAAATATACCTATAGAACTACAAACAAAAATACTAAAAAATGAATCTAATTTGAGAAATATCTGACAATCATTATGACAGTCTGAAGTTAGATTAAACAATGCTATTAAAAGTAATAATAATAGAACAAGTTCTGAAATTGCTTCAATAAATAGCAATACACAAATATGAAAAGCTAGAAAAATATTTGAAAGTAGTAAGGTGAATTTAAAAAATACCGTTCAAAATTCTAAATTAAAAACAGTAGATTCAATAAAAAATTCTCCTGATAATGCTAAACTATCATTAAATAAATTCTTAGCAGAAAATAGAACTGCTCGTTTAGAATCTTTGAAAAAAATAGATCATACAGCAAAATACAATGATTTATGAAATGGTTTTACTTTAAAAAATGGAAAAGAAATAGTAAATAGAGATTTTCAGACTGTATGAGTATTACCTGATTGAGTAAAAATTCAATCTGTGCAATATTTAAATTTTTGAAATAAAAGAATTCCTACATTAGAAATGAGTGATTGAAAAATTTTAAGACTTCAGAATTCTAAAGAATTTAATGGAAATATGGATGCTTATAAAAAAATACTTTGAGAACTTCAATCTAAACCTGGTTCATTAGAAGGAATATATAATCAAAAATGAAATTTAGCGTGATATAGACATACAGAAAATAGTGGAAACGTTATATATTACACAAAAAATGGTAATAAAAGTACAAAAATATTTAAAAAATGAGTGAGTGATAAATTTGAAACTCATACTTTAGCAAGTAATGGAAAATTTACAACAAAAGAGGTTTCAGAAGCTGGTTTAACATTGAAAAATAAAACAGAAATAAAAAGAAACTTCGATAAAGCATTTGAAGAAAATTTTGCAGATGGTACTGTATTTAAAAAAACATTATTACAAAAATTTGAATGAATCAAAAATAACCCTAACGCAACACCAGCACAAAAAAAGCAAGCATGAAAAATTCAAGAGTACCTTATAAATAAACCTGCATGATTTGTAAAAGGTTTAGTGAAAAAATCACTATTTGCTACTTTATTAGCTTGAGGATGAGTTTTGGGTTTTGATTATATGAATGATGGGGATATAGATTTGACTGCTATTTGAACTGGTTTAACAATATTATTTGCAAGTTCTGATCAATGATTAGATATGATTTGAAACTTAGTTAATAAAGCACCTGTTGTTGGTTGAAGTGCTAAAGCTTGAGTTGAATGGTTAAAAAAAGCAAAAGACAAACATAAAACATTATGATTTATTTTAAGAGTTGGTTGAGCAATGGTTGCAATGGATTATATTGATACAAAAGATAATAAATAAAATAATATTATGAATGAAAATATTTCACAAAAAATAGATTTAAGAGAAACTCAAGTAGAGAAAAATTTACTTGAGACTCTTAGTAGTGAAGAAAAAAAAGAAATCATTGATGCGTTAAATAAGTATAGAGAAGAAAATAAAAACAAAGATAAACTCTGAATTATGGTTTTAACCAAAGATGAATTAGAAGAATTAAAAAATAATATTCATCAAAGAGATAGTTTAAGTGAATTTATTGATCAACAAATTCAAGAAACTATAACCACTAGTGAAATACTTGAATGAACAAGTATAGAAAAAAACTTAGGATGAAAAGAAAATCTAGAAAAATTTACTCAAGTTTCTGAAAGAATATTATCAAATTATTTATTCAATTGAAATGATAGTTTATTATGACATTTATGACTCAACGAAGATGCAAAGCAGAATATTGTAGTATGATTTAATTTTTTTATTTTTGATTTTTTATCAAAAAATAAAGAAAATTTTGATATTGAAAAAAATATTTCATATTTTACTAATAATTTATGATGATTATTAGAATGAAATTTTTCAGATTTATGAGAAATTTTAAATATTTGAGATAAGTCATGAGAAATTATTAATAATTTAAAATCTAGTTTTTGAGCTCTTACATGAAAATTAGAAGTAATAAAAACTGAGCTTAATAGTGATATTTTTACAAACGGTTGAGAGAATAATGAAATTATAATGAATCCTAATGAAACTGTAAAATTTTTCAATTGAGTTTTAGATGGAAGTATTATAAATATACAAAGCTATGTCATTCAAAAACAAACCTCTAACCCTGTAGTCATTGAAGACTCTAGTTTAAATAATCTCAAAGAAATTTGAAATACATGGTGAGAGTTAATCCCAGAATCTGTTTGAACAAAATTAGGTGGAATGAGTGATGTATTTAATAGTATTCAAGACTATAAAGAAACTATTAAATTATGAATAACTCAATCTCCTAAAACACTTGAAGTTTTAGCATGATTAGAATCAATGCCATTAATTGGTGATATTCTAAAATTTTTCGCTGATTTATTATGAATAGGTTCATTTGAGAATATGTTTGAAAATTCTCAATTTGGAGAAATTCAAAAAGAATTATCAAGTATATTTGAAAATGAAAAATTATTTATACACGGATTAAAATTACCAGATGATTTCTTAAAAATTAGAAATAAAAATGATTTAGTTTTTTTAAGAAATTTAAAATCTTTATCTAATGATAGTAGTGATTATAAAAAAACTCTTGAATGATTATTAAAAAAATGATCTAATTTTGAAAATTTTAATTTATATTTGCAAGAAAAAAATATAATTTCAAACACTTCTAAAGATGGAAATTTGAATTATTCTAGCTTAAGTAAATCAATAGAATTATATACTCAATTTGAAGCTAAAAAATCTGAAAATCCTAAAATTTCACTTGATGAATTTATTGTAGAAATTCAAAAAGAAGAAGCTCAAAAAATAGCTATGTTAAATAAATTTGAAACTATAAAACAAGAAGAAAGTTTTGAAAAAACAGATACTCAACTAAAATCTACATGTGAAGTGAATGGAAAATGGTATAATATTTTATGGAACAAACACTGAGAGATACAACTCCAAAGTGATAATAAAAAATATTTTTATTTTGTAGATTGAATTGAGGCTTTATGATGATTAAATAAAATTGAGAATATTAATTTTTTCAAAGAACACTCTGACAAAATAACTCAAGAAGTTGTAAAATCATTTATTCCACTATTAACAAGAAATTGAAATATTAATAATATATTAAAACATTCAGTTACTACTGAATTCGGAAATGTTGATTTTACAATTAAAACTACTAATGTAATAGAAAAAAAATCTGAAGAAAATTCAGTATGAACTTCTACTAATACTTGAGAACCAAAACAGTCTTCTGAAAAAGAAAATATTCAATGAGAATCTTTTGAATGAAATATGTATAAATATGAATCTATGAGTATAGTGTCTCCTTTTAATAGAGACAAAGAAATAAGTCTCGTAGATGAAGATTGAAAAGGCGTTTCCTATAAACTCAATTATAAAAATAGTCTAGATTGGGCAAATGAGATTGTTCATTGAGATATTACCTTTGATATAAAACTAGAATGATGAAAATATATTCTAAAAAATAGTTGATTATGAATTAAGATAGATTTAAAAGATCTTTATAACAAATTACATACTTGAATCAATCAAGTTGATATACAAAAAGATAATTTTTTCTGATTAGAATTTGAAAAAGTTCAATAATAAACCCTTGCAAAAAAATAATTTCCCTTAAAATAAGGGAAATTATTTTTTATTGTAAAAATTTATGAAATTATCAGATTTTGATTATCACTTACCTGAAGAGCTCATTGCTCAAACTCCTATAGAACCAAGAGATCATTCTCGTCTACTTGGATT
>CBFHLZ010000051.1:0-9533 GCA_965656795.1 Patescibacteria group bacterium | reverse complement strand
TTTTTGTAATGGTTTTGTAAGAATTCATTCTGCTTTATCAACATTTTCTGGTAAAACTTTTGATAAAATAATTGGCAGCATAAATATTGAAACAACCAATGATGTAATCAAAGTAAATCAGATTGTGATACTCAGTGGTCAAATAAATGCCCCAACAGTACCACTTACCATAAATAATATTGGTAAAAACATAAATACTGTAATCAAAGTACCTGGAATTATAGACCACATATATTTTTTAATAGCATTTGACGCAGCATCCCAAAAAGTAATATCTTTATGGAGATTAAATTCTCATACAATTCATTCTGTGATAACAATTAAATTATCCACCATAATACCAAGTGTCAGAACTAAGGCAAATGATACTACAGAATTAAACGAATATCCAAGAAAACTTAAAAGTATAAATGTTATAAAATATACTAAAGGAAACGCAATAGTAACTCACAGAGAAATTCTTACTCAAATAAATAAGAATAAAATCACCATAATCGTGAGACCTGTTTGCCGGAAATTTGAAACAAATGTCCCGTACATATTATCAATATCCTTTGATTTTGAATATGTTTCATACACTTGCATTTTTGTATGATCAGCTTTCCATTCATCAATAGATGTTTTTATATTTTCAATAATTTGTTCTATATCTGCTCATGGAGTAACTTTTATATCAAATGAAACTGTGTTTAAGACGTCTCAATCTCACATGATATATGATTTTTGTCTTTCAGATTTTTCTTCAAAATAAACTTGTGCGATATCGCTGAGTTTGATACTTCTTGAATCAATATTTACAATATCTGTATTATTTAACTGTTCTAAAAGAGCTTCTTTATTTTTAGAAAATGTTAATATTTCGTAACTGTATAAATTTCCTCAAATATCTTTTTTATCAACTGGTTGATTTACAAAAACATTTGATAAAACATTATATACCTGAGAAATATTTACTCAAAATTGATTAATCTTTTCATAATCTAAATATACACTGATTTTTTCAGATGGTTCTCCTGTAACAATTATTTCAGAAACTCATTCTAACGATTTGATATCATCTTCAAGAGATTCAGCAACATCATAAATAGTTTTAGATGTTGCATCTGCTGATACTCAAAATGAATATATTGGAGTGTCACTTGGTGAAATTTGCTTTACTACTGAGTTTGATGTATTTGCAGGAAATTGAATAGAAACTTCATCAATTACATCTTTTAAATCTCATTTTGCTTCAGTAATGTCTTTATTATCATTAAAAGTAGCAATAATGGTAGAATAATTAAAATTTGATACTGATTCTATTTTTTTGATTCCAGAAATAGATTTTATTTCATCTTCTAAAGTATTAGTAATTTGTTTTTCAATTGTTTCAGGATTTCCTCAGATATTTACCGTATTTACTACAAACATTGGTAAATCTACTGATGGATTTTCTTCCTTAGGAATACTTAAAAAACTCGCTATTCAAATGATAAATCCAAGATAAATCAACAGCCAGAAAAAGGTTAACCTTTTTTTGATAATTTCCACTAACATATTTTTTTATGATTATTTTTGTAAAGTATCTCAGAAATCCACTCATTGAGTTATAAGAATTTCTCCATTATTCATTTTTCCGACTTCTACTTTTTTATTTTCGATATTTTCTCCAACTTTTGTTTTCACAAAATATCATTCTAGTTTTGGAAAAACGTAATCAATTGGTATCCAAATTTCATCTGTTGATACACTTGAGATAACTTGTACATCAATATAATCCCCTTGTTTAAATCCACTCATATCAATGTTTCATTCATATGTATAGTTTTGTGTTTGAGCATTTCTCACTGGAGATTCTGAAACAATTGTTCCAGTTCCTGCAAGTGCTCCATCATAAAAATATTTAAACTCCATACCTTTTTGTAAAGTTTGAGGAGAATATATTTCTAATTTTAAAGAATTATCATCAGGGACAATCGTACAAATTGGATTTCCTGCTTGTACATTATTTCCTTGACTGACATGTTTTGTTTTTACCATTCCCTTTGTCCCGGCATATAAAACATCTTGTTGAAATGTGATATTGAGTTGATTTATCGCTTGTTTTGTTGATAAAATATTTATATCCATTTCTTTTATTGATGATTCTTTAGTTGCTTTGAGGTTATTATATTGTTCTTTAATTTCTTCAGAATTATTATTAAGCGTATTGATATTACTTCCTAAATTAATTTCTTGCGTTTGAATTTGAGATTTTTGTGATTCAAGTTGTTTTGCTTGAGTTTGAAATTGTAATTGTGTTGTTTCTCTTGAATTTACTAAACTATCGAGTTTATTTTTTAACTCGATGAGTTGTGTAGAAATTCATAAAAATTCATTATATAAACTATCAATACTTTGTTGAGATAGTGATCCAACAGAACTCACTGAATTATTTACAACGTCAGAAGATTGTTTAAATAATTGTGAAATTTCATTTATTTTTTTTGTAACTTCTTGATTATTTAATCCTTCAAAATTTGAATTCATTGTACTAAATTCTTCAATAGTTTGTTTTGCACTAAGAATATGTTGGTTTTTTAATCCAGTATTTTTTACTCATAAATAATCTTCATAATCTTCATATGTGTCATTTCCATTATCTACGATATCATAAATTTCTCCAATTCTTTTTAATCCACCTTCTATAGTATTAAAGGCAGTATTTTTAAGATTTACAATTGAATCATCAATATTTTTTAAAGAACTTTCTTTATTTTTTTCTAATAATACAATTGATTCTTCAATAATTTTTAATTGATTTTTTAACCCTTTATCTTCATTTCAAATATTATTATTCACTGAATCGAGTTGGTTTTCTATTTCTGATTCTTTGAGACCTAGTTGTCTAAATTGTGACTCAAAATTATTAATCGTCGTAGTTTTGATTTGTTCTAAATTTGATAATTGTGCTTTCAAAGAATTTAATTGAACTAAATTATTTTGATACGAAAGCGAATTTTTATCAGGAGTAATACGAGCAATTACTGTGTTTGAATTTACAGCTTGTCATTCTTCACACTGTAATAAATTTACAGTACCTGCTATATTTGAAGTAATATTTTTTACATTATTACTTAAAATATTTCCATACACATTTATATGTGCATTATCTTTTCCCCCAACAATATATTCAGCAGAATTTTTAGGTTGCATATCTTTTTTTTCAGTAGAAGTTGATATTTCTTGGCTTCCACAGCTGGTAATAAACGCAACTAAAAGTAATGTTGCTATAATTTTTTTCATGTTTTTTTATTAAAATGTATACTTTTTCATACATATTGTATACTTTTTTATACTTTTGCAAGTAAAAAATAAAAAAAAGTTCTGATATTTAACTATCAGAACTTTTTTGTTGAGAATTTTCTTTTATATAATTGAGAACATATTCTATTTTATCATTTTTAATAAAACCAATTCAAATACATCATTTTCAAATAACCAGTAAATTATCTTTTGGTCAGATTTCTAACTTATTTCTGACACTTGATGGGATAACAAATTGAAGTTTTGTACCAATTTTAATAGATCATTCACGTTCAACTACTTTGTGATCAACCGCACATTCTTTTTCAATATTTTCTTGAGATCAAATTCAAAATCATGTTCTATCGATTGTTGCAATATCAAGTTCTAAAGATTCTTTTATATCAAAATCATCTCTGGCATCTTTAGGAATAATCACCTGACCTTTTGGTCAAATGGTGACCACTCCATATATTTTCAAATTCATTTCTGGATTCATATTTTCACTCATAATAGTATTATATTCTCTCAAGAGTATATAAAAAGAAATGAATTATGTCAATGTGAAAAGAATTTATTAAAAAATTATCCTTCTGTTTTTAGTACTTTATTTTGTATATCACTGTAAACTCAACCTGGATTTCTCGAAGGATATAATTTTATGTTTGAATTATAACTTATTCAAAAAAGAGACGATTGTAATTTTCATAATCTATCTAGATTATTATTTTGTCAATATGATTTTTCAACTAAAGTTCAAACTTCATTTGTATTTCAAGCAACTCATTTAAAAATCATATTTCTACGTACTGCTTTATTCAAAATTATTTTTTCTCATCACACTGTTAATTCTCTTGTATTTTCATCAAATAAAAAATTATTCGGATTTATTTCTAAAGAATCTTTTATTTTTTTATATTGATGAAAATTTTTGCAATTCTTTTGAGTTATTTCAAACATGAGAAATACTTTTACATTTGCATCAATTACATATCATAAAAGTGCTGGCAATTGTCACTTATTATCATTTATATCGAGACAAGAGTTATCGCTAGTAATACTTCAAACCTCTAAAAGTGTCCTTGGATGAGAAGAATTAATGCCCAGTAAAATTGTTTTTTTATTGGTTTTTTCAAACTCTTTTAAGTATTGTAGATATGTATTAGAAAACGAAATAAATTCATCTTTTTTCTCTTGATTTTTTTCATAAAATCTTTTGATAAATTTAATAATATTTTTAAATTGATATTGCTTTTGTGCTTGCGAAAAAATATAAAAAATAATTTCTTTTATTTTTATTACACTTATATTCTCCAATTCTGGAAAAATATTATCAAATTTTTCACCAGAAGTTACACGATCAGAAATATTTTCTATTATCAGTTCTTGTTTTTCACTCAGTTTTACATTTAAGTATTCTCAAATATTTGTATTTCTCAAAAAAGAATTTTGAATATTACTGTCTACAAATTTATAGTCTACATTTTTATCAGTAGAATCAAAAATAATTTCTTGTCTGTCTTTTTTCCAGTCTACTATTTCCTCTTGATTCATCATTGATAACTGATTTTGAGCTTTTATTTGATCTTCTTGATCTCATTCAAGTCAGTGAAATTTATATTCTTGGAAATTTCCTTTAATAATAGCATTTATTGTTTGACATAATTTTTTATATACTTCTGGGTTTGACGAGAGGTTCACAAGTAAACGCATAATATTTTCACTTGTTCACCAATTTTTATCAAAATAATCTATAATTTCTAAAAAATTAAATTCTAAATATTCTCCACTAATATTTTTTTCTTCGAAATAATTGGTTATTATATCAAGTGAGTTTTGCATTTGTTTAATACTTTTCATATCAAACAAATCAGTATGACTAAAATATACATTTAACTCATAGTGTACGAGACAATAATTTGATTTTGATCACGCATGTGAGAGTATATTAAGTAGATTGAATATTTTTTTAAATATTTCAAAAGATATTTCATCAAGATTAAGTCAACCAAAATCAATTTTTTCTAAAAAATCAACTCACAAATTATTATATAATTTAAATAATATACTTTCAAATCCTTTCATTTTTGATTTATCAATATTTTTCAGACCATTTGGTTGTTGCAATCAAATCATATCAAAAATATAATCGAGTGAATTTTCTCTTGGATTTTGATTTATATCATATTCTATTGGAATAAAATTTGGATTTCTTTCTTTTTCATTTTCATTTTTTATAAAAAATATCATCAAAAAATCACGCATATTATTAAAATACAACATCTGAGTTTCTATCATTTGTTTTTCTTCCAGAGATATTTTATTTTCTATCACAAGCGCTTGTATAAAAATATCCATATCCTCTTTATAGTTAAAATGACTTACTTTATTAGATCAAATATTATTTTCATGTAAATTATGTAATATAATATGAATTTTTTCATTTTTAATCGCTCAAATAAAAGACTGAAGAATTATTTTATTATAAATTTCTTCATAATTTTTATTTTTATTTTTGACATCTTTACAAAATCATAAAATTTTATTTTTTGATTGATTTAATAAAACTTTTTCTCATATTTGAGAAATTATTTTATCCTGAAAACTTTTTTCTCTATTAAAAATATATCTGAAAAATACTTCAATATTTTCCTCTAGATTTGCACAATACAAGAAAATATCTTGAAATAGTTTTATTTGAATTTCTTGAGGAAATTTGAGAAAACTTTCTAAATTTATATATGTATCTCTATTTATGGTTTGCGAATTAATTTCATAGTTATTTAGAATTTCATCTCAAAACTTATATGCAATATTTATAAAATTAGTATTATTTATGGTATTATCAACGATATTAGTTTCAGAATGAATTTTTGCTAATTCAGTCAAATAATCTTGATTGGTAATAGAAAATTTTTCTAAAAAATCCCCTAAAATACTTCCTAAATTTGCTACTTTTTTTGCTATTTCAAAACGTATTTTTTCATCTGAAATTCAAATTTTATCAAAATTTTCTACTAAACTTCTTATCCCTTCATGACTCATTCAGATAGTTTGTTGGTATCAAATTACAGCTTCTACTATTTCTAATTTATCCGAATCTTTAGTCAAATGAAGATATTCAATATTTGAAAAATTTACTTTTCCATCATATACTTCAATAAGTTGTAAAAAAATTATTTTATTTTTATTCTCATCTCAAAAATGTTCCATAGAAAATAAAGATTCAGGAAATTTTTGATCACTTTTATTATTATTATTATTATTATAAAATCACTCTTTTTGTTTTGGTTTTTGAATATTTTCTGAAATATTTTGAATAGCTCTTTCTAAAAATTCATATTTATTTTCTGGATTTTTTTCTAGAATATAAGCAAAATATTGTCTAAAATTACTATATTTAGAATCATCAAATCAATCTAAATTAAATATATAATCATCATAAATTTTTTGTTCTACATCTGATAAATTTTCTAACTTTTTAGTATATTCGCTTCATCAATCGCAATATAATTTATTACAAATAATCAGTCATAAATGTTCATAATCAGAATCTACTTCTTTCATTAAAATGCCTGAATCTTCTTCTTGTAAAATTTTACGTGCTTGAAAATAATACTGATTTTGTAAATCAGAAATTTCTTGAGGAAAATTTTCACGAAATTTCTCAGTTAATATTATTTTTCACATTTTAGATTCACATAAACCTAAAAGTTTATCTCTAAAATATTTTTTATATTTCGGTATAGAATTATTTGGATATTTATTTTCAATCTTTCATTCTCATTTTTTTAATTGTTTTTGCAAAGGTTTTGAAATATCTTTTTTTTGTAATATTTTACTCTGTATAATAGATTTAAAGGCTCCTGGATATGACCTATTTTTATTCATAAATATAATTATTTTTAGTATTTTTTTTATTATATCATAATTATATAAAAAATAAAAAACTCTCAATATTCATTGAGAGTTTTTTATTTTATTTGTTTCCTAATTTTCTCAGAATAATTTTGATCTGTTCAAAATTTTTCAGATAATTCATTGATAGTATAATATTTTCTCGCTTCTTCGAGTGATAAATCAGTATCGATTAAACCTAAATCATAAATTATTTTATCGCTATGAGATGGCAGAAGTGCTTCTATACTCCATGGGATTTTTTCTTCACGTATGTCATTTACATGATTTAAAATACTTGTTGTACAATTTTGAGTCAACGTGTTATAAAATTCTGGTTTTGTACTCAATTCATCTGCTCTATTGAGCATCGAAATAAATAATTTTTGAATTTTTTCTTTTGGAGTTTTAATCGGATAAACGATGACTTCGTCTTTCCTATGATTTGCTCTGAGTTTCACAAAATCTCTTTCACTTCAAATCATATAGACTACTTCATATTCACGAATAAGTCACTTTAACGGGCTAAAAGATTCTCATTTTTCTTTACGAATTTCAGCAGAAATTACAATATATTCTCCATTTTTTAGACCAAACGAAAACATCGTATGAGCTGGTCAATCATGTTCACCAAATGGTTCAATAATATAATACAGACTTTGAATATCCTCTATTTTTAATTTTTGGTCATAATAATTTTCTTCATAATCATTTACACTTGAATATGAAAAATCTCTCATGTTTTTTATATGAATATTACTTCCTGAAAATGAAATTTCAGCTAAAATTTCTTGATCTTTTTCCCAATCTCTATCGAGTGATGGCTGACGAGAAAATAAAAAAATACAGAAAATAATTATTATTACTACGAAAATTATTAAAAAAATTTGAATTTTTGACATATTTAGAAAAGAAAAATAAATATTATTTTGAATCAAACGCAGATGAATTATTTTTGATAATCTTTTTTTAATATTTCCATCAAAACATCATCATAATATTTTCAAAACCTATAATTATGTTGGTACATTCTACCTGTTTCGACAAATCAGCATTTTTCATAGGTTTTAGCAGCATGAGTATTATGAGAAATGTATCTTAAGTATAATTTATTAAGCCCTAATATTTCAAACACATATTTTTTTATTAATTGTATAGATTCTCTTCCATATCATTTTCATCTACTCTCAACATCAAAAATAGCAATTCACATTTCACAATGTGAATTTTTGTAATCTATATCCATCAAAGAAATATTTCAGATAACTTTTTGAGTTTCTTCTACAAAGATTGAAAAAGTGAGTTGTTTATCATTTTTATTTAAATCTTCATAATATTTTTCTTCATTTTCAAGAGAAATAATATTCCCAAAGATTGGTCATAAAAAACCTTGTGTTTCAATATTATTTAATCATTCATACCAACCTTTTATATCTTGTTTTTCTGGAACAACGAGAGAAATTCTATCTCAAGATAACATTTTTACTCTTTGCATAATTAATATGGTAAATAATAAATAAAGTTATTTATTATTTTATTATATAAATGTGAGAGAAAAAGTAAAAATTATTATGAATATAAATTGAATATACAAAATAAATATGATAAAATATTAAAAATATATGATATATAATAAATATGAGTAAAAAAATAACTTTTGCTGTGATAATTTCAATTCTTTTTTTTAGTTTTTACTTGTGAGTAGATGCAAGAGCAGGTTGAGGATGAGGATCTGGAAATAATGAAGGATGAATAGTTACAGCAGTAATAGGGAGTCTATATCTCGCTATCTACAAAATCAGAAGAATGAAAATGATTAAAAAAGCTAAAATAGATTTAGAGGATGCATTAAAGCAAGATTCTTCATGGGATATTGAATGATTAAAAAGACATGTTAGTGATACTTTTTATCAATATCAAAATGACTGGCAAAATAAATCTAGACTCAATATGAGATGATATATGACGAAAAATTATCATTCAAAAGTTACTGAGCTTCTACATTATCAATTAAAGGATAAAAAGAATGTATTAGATCATATTCGTATAAATTCGTTGACTCTTATGTCTGTGAGAGATAATCCAGGCAAAGACGGAGATATGTTTGCTATGGAGATTGATGCTTCGATGATCGATTATACTATTTGAGAAAATACTTGAGAGTTTATATCTTCTACCTTAAAACGAGAAAAACATGAACCTCTAGAAAAATATAAACACAGAGCTATGACTGAGTCTGCTGAATTTAAAGAATATTATATTTTTATCAGACACAACGGAAAATGGTTACTCAACAATGTAAAACAAAAATTTTCAATTATTTGAGATATTATTTGATTATCTGAGAAAAAATTAAAAAATATTTTACAACA
>CBFHLZ010000050.1:0-9696 GCA_965656795.1 Patescibacteria group bacterium | reverse complement strand
TTTGCATATATTATAAATTATTTTTTATTAAAGTCTAGAGAAAATTATTTTACTACAAAAAAAAAAAAGAAAGCTCAAAATAATTTGAACTTTCTTGTCAAAAAGATTATAAATCTCATTTTTGCATCATACTCACAGCGAGTTTGATATCAAAATATGGAATATCTTTGTGACCGTTTTCATCGAGTAAATCTTTGACTGGTCTGAGTGCTTCGACACTACCAGTAAAATTTTCTGTAATAATAGTTTTAATTATTTTCAAATTTGAAAATTCTGTAAATTTTAAAACCGTATTTAAACTCAAATCTCCAGATTCATAAAGTGTTACTATATGTGATTCAATCGTTGTTTTTCCGAGTCATCTTTGGTCTGAAATATATTCAACGATATCTATATTTTCAGGAGCTTTTTCCATTAAAGAAAGAGTTTCTTTATAAGTTGCTCATTTTGGTTTTTTGACACCAGATGATTTTGTAGATGCTGTATTTGCTTTTTTAAATGCTCCATTTTTTACTTTCATGTGAAGAAATTCTTGTAAGTTTGGTTCATCATCTTTGAGAATTTCTTCTCTTTTGAGAGCTGCGTAACCTACTTTTGTTAGTCCCAAAAGTGGATATTGTCCCGTGGTTTTTTCTAAATAATCATGTTGAATGAGTCATTCGATTAATCATTCTACGAGATCTGGAGTATATTCACTCAACACTCCATACATTTCATGTTTATCCATTCCCCACTGCGACATTCTCGCATCAG
Source organism: Patescibacteria group bacterium (assembly GCA_965656795.1). Taxonomy (GTDB): domain Bacteria; phylum Patescibacteriota; class Gracilibacteria; order BD1-5; family UBA6164; genus CAJXJP01. Next base: position 8,943 of record CBFHLZ010000050.1, on the reverse strand, counting down.
CACTTCCCCGTAAAAATTTTACCATGAGTTTGGCTCAATATTTTTTATCAAATTTTGAAACCACATCAAGTACAATTTCAAATACAGAAAGTGCTACTAGGTTTTCCATTTTTCCTGATTGTAGCTTAGATTTTTCCAGACAATAATCACATAATCCACAGTTATCAGAAAGTGTTTTGAGATCTTCTTCGTCTCCAAAATATTCGAGAATAAAACGTTTTCTACAACTTGGATAAAAAAGTAATTTTTTAATTTTTTCGAGCTTAAAATATGCTTCTTCTTTGAGCAAATTTTGATGTTTCCAGTCAACCATAATATGTTCAGGTTTTCTTTTATCTTGGATTAAAGTTACTCACCTCCCACGAAATGATTCATCTAATTCGCCAGAAATCCCTCTTTTTAAAATCCCATATTTTTCAAGTGTTTTAATAATAGTTCAAACTTTTAAATCATTATTAAGTCCTGAATTATTTGCCATTTGCATATAGGTTTCTTGGATTTGAGTATTATTTCATTCTCAAATTTTGGCATTTTTATATAGATAATCGTAGAGTTGTAATATTTCTTCTTTTGGTGGATGAGAATTTTCTATAAAAAATTCTTGGATTTTCGTATCTCCATAACTTGCAATTACCACACCAAATGATTTTTTCCCATCACGGCCAGCTCTCCCGACTTCTTGATAATAATTTTCAATACTTCCTGGTAAGTTGTAATGCACAACAAAACGAATATCTTTTTTATCAATTCACATACCAAAGGCATTTGTAGCGACAATAACTTTTAATTTAGAATCCATAAAATTTTGTTGCATTTGCTCTCTTTGGTCTGCTGACATTTCACCAGTATAAATCCCAACAGAAATATCATTTTGAGAAAGAAATTCATAAATTTCTTTCGTTACTTTTCTGCTTGAACAATACACTATTCAACTTCCCGGAGTATTTTTGACTATTTCATATACTTTTTGCAGTTTTTCTTCTTTTTTTGAAAGTTCACGAACAATAGTAATAATATTTTTTCTATCGAATCATTTTGTAAAAGTATTAAAATCTTTTAAACCAATTCTTCCAACTATGTCTTCTCTTACTTTTTTTGTAGCCGTTGCTGTAAGCGCAATAACTGGAAAATGATGGTTACTTCTCAGGTTTTCTATAAATCCTTTTATTTTCATATAACTTGGACGAAAATCGTGTCCCCATTGAGAGATACAATGCGCTTCATCAATCGCGATTAAACTGATTGGTGTTTTTTGTAATACACGAGAAAAATCTGCTGAATTGAGACGTTCTGGTGCAACATATAAAAATTTAATTGGATTTTCTTCATCTCAAGTTGTAGCAGATAATTCATTGAGAATCATTTGTTGTTCGTGATATGAAATCGTCGAATTTATTAATTCAGCTCTTAGACCTAATTCATTCAGTTTATCTACTTGATCTTTCATCAACGAAATAAGTGGAGAGATAATCAGCGCTACTCATTTTTTTGCAACTCCTGGAAGCTGATACGTCAAAGATTTTCATCCTCAAGTAGGCATAAAAACAATAGTGTCATTTCATCAAACAACACTTTCAATAACTTCTTTTTGTCATTCTCTAAAATCTTCTAAACCAAATTTTTCTTGTAATATTTTTTGTAAATCTTGCATATATTTTTTTTAACTCCCTCTGTCTTTGAGACATCTTCCTCTTTACCAGAGGAAGAAAGATAAATATTTTTATAATTGTATATATTTTGTATATTTTTTCAAAAAAGAATAATATTTTCAAAATAAAAAAATAATTCAAATATTTGAATTATTTTTTGTAGGCTATATAGAAATGTTCTTGTCAGATTTTTGCGTCTTTATTTGTCAGTAAAATATTCCCATCTTTTTGAGCAATAAATTCTTCTCAATCATCATATTTTACAATCACTTCTCACGCAGTAATTTCTTGCATTTCGATATAATTTTTTGTGAAATTCCCAGGTTTTTCTTTACGAATCATAGAATCTATTTTTGTAATATTTTGAATATTTTTTTCTCACTTTCCATAAATTATTTCAGAAAAAATGAGAAAATTTTGAATAGTTTTATTTGCAATATCAAAACACTCAGGATCTCTATGAGAACCACATTCAATGAGTGCTCCTATTTTACCTTGAGAATAGGCATATCAAATAGTATCTAATTCTTCTCATGCTTCGTATAGTTCTGGCCAACCTTGAACAATATTTTTTACTCAAAGTGCGCTGATAAATTCATTGGTTTTTTCATCAGTAAAATCCTGAAAAATATAGTGATTTCCTTGTGCATGAAATGAGTGTAAATCTAAAATATAGTCTCCAGCATCAATATATTGTTTTAAAAATTCTGCGATTTTTTCCTCATAACTCAAATTATTTTTATCTTTTTTATCATAAAAAACTCTATTTAAATTGTCTTCTATTTGACGAACATCAGCTTGATACGCTTTTGGATTACAAATCGGCACGATAATTAATTTCCCAGATTCTATAATAATTTTTCTACACTGGATATCTTGAATTAATTTTTCTAAAACTTGTGGTCCACAAATTTCATTTCCATGAATTGCTCAAAAAATCACAGCAGTTTTTCCTGCTTTTTTTCATTCAAATTCATATACTTTTGGATATTGCATATTGTTTTATATTACGAATATAATTGTAAAAATTTTGTGTTTGCATAGATAACATCATCATCTAGCAGTGCTCATAATTCTTCTATTTTTTCTAATACTTTTGTATCAATATTTTCTTTTAATACTTTCATTAAACCCAGTTCATCAAACATATGCTCTACATGAGCGACATTTGTGATTCCATATACTGGATCTGCTTGAGAATTATCTATTAATTCTTGCATCATTTTTAATCCAACATGTTTTCTACGAAATGCTTGAGCTACGATACTACTACCAACTTCTTGAATATTATTATATCAAATATCAGTTAAACGTGTATAGCCAATAAGTAAATCATCCACTTGTGCTGCGATAAAGTGTTGCGTTTGCATGAGTTGTTGCACACTTGGTTCGAGCATGTGAGATTTAATTTTGTTTTCTTCTATAATTAAATCTAAGACTTTTTGTGCTTCGCTTTGAGATAATTTCCCTGCATGAAAATCACATTGAGATAAATCAAAAATTTTTGCTTTTGTATCCTCCATTTGTGATGAAACAAGGTTATTTTGAGAAATATTTTCTTGAGAATCTTGAGATTCTAAAATTCATAGTGACATAATAATTTTTGTAAATATATAAATATAAAAAAAACTTTTTACTGGATGAGTAAAAAGTTTTTTATTTTGTAGATTTGTATTTTTGTACAAGCAATCAAAAAATTCTTTTTACTATTTTGTAAAAAGTCTTCTTCTGAAAATGTGAGAAATTTTTATTGCTTTCATAATTTTGAAATTATTTTTGTAACAGCCACATACTATAAATAAAATAATTTTTGTCAAAATAAAAAAATAACTTCTCAAGAAAAAATATTTCTAGAAAAGTTATTTTTTACTTATTGAATTACTCAACTTAATATCAATTCATCTTCAAGATAAATAGCACAAATTTGTCCTGCTGCAATTGCTCTTTGGTCTTGAGAAAATTTCACTTCATATCAACCTTCAACTTCATATATTTCACAGTCTTGATCAGCTTGCCTATATCTGATTTTTGCTTGAGCTTTGAGTGGGAAGCTATAGTTTTTTCCAGATAAATTATTCCATTTATTTACAAATAAAATATCTTCGTACAACGCTAAATCTCAAGAAGTTCAAACAATGATTTCATTTTTTTCTATATCTTTACGAACCACAAATATTGGTTCATCTTGACCTCAAATATCAAGTCCTTTTCTTTGACCGATTGTATAGTAAAAAACTCCTTTATGGTTTCCTAAAACATTTCCTGAAGTATCAAGAACTTTTCCAGGTTTAGGATTTATTTTTTTCTCTAGGAAGTCTGACATATTTACTTTTCCAACGAAACAAATTCCTTGAGAATCTTTTCTTTGCGCATTTGGGAGTCATGCTTCTGCTGCAATTTCTCTCACACGCGGTTTTTCTAAATTTCCAATTGGAAATAAAGATTTAGAAAGTTGAAATTGCGATAATCCAGCAAGGAAATATGATTGGTCTTTATTTTGATCAACTCATTTCATCAAATGTGAAACTCCTTTTTCATCAACTGAAATTTGAGCATAATGTCCCGTTGCAACCATATCAAATCCAGCTTCGAGTGCTTCATCTAAAAATACTTTAAATTTCACTTCACTATTACACATAATATCCGGATTTGGAGTGATTCCTTTTTGATATCATTCGTACATATAGTTGAGAACTTTTGCTTCGTACTCTTCCCTAAAATCAAATGTAAAAAATGGAATATCTAAATATGCTGCAACTTTTTTTGCTTCTTCTAAATCTCCTAAAGTTGGGCAAAACTCTCCCTCTGGTGCTAAATAATTTATCATAAAACCAGCCGTTACATCGTAGCCTTGTTTTTTTAATAAATAGGCAGTAACAGCTGAATCTACTCAACCAGATAATCATACTAATATTTTTTTTGTCATGTTTTTATTCTTAAGAATTTTGATGAAATTTTATAAATTTTTTTGAAAAAATCAAAAAAGAAAAAAGCTCTATGCTTTTTTCTTTTTTTCTTGTTGAATGTCTTCCTCTGGAACAATATATTTTTTCTTTCTATCGGCCAGTAAATTATCTCTTTGTTTTTGGATAATTAATAAAATCCTATAAGGTTTTGGCATAAAATGATATACTTTTGAATCATCTTTTTGTTGTTCGATAATCAAGTTTCAAAATCAAAAAATATTTTGCATTAATCCACGAGAATATCCATCAACTTTCATGATTCTATACGCATCAATTATTTCAATATCATCACGAAATAAAAGCGAACATTTTATAGAAACAATTTGATCTTTATATACAATCATCAAATCAAAATAGTATTCAATTATTGATAATATTAAACTCAAAAAAGCATAATTAAGCGTTCAAAATACAAATAAGAAAAATATAAATTTCATATAATATAAATCTGGATAATTATTAATTATTTCAGATGAAATTACATAAAGAAAAACTGCTAAAGTTAGCAAGAAAATAAATTTTAATATACGCAAAACCACTAAAATATAGTGTCTTCTCACGACCGTATATCATTTTACAAATAAATAATGAGCCATAATTAATTATATTACATTATAAAAGTGTGAAAATCACAAACAATGAACAAACAGTCGAAGCTAAAAATAATATTGAAACAATCTGCATTACACTGCGATAATTTCTTTTTAGACAAACACTTTCTATATGTTTCATATGTCGTTTATTGAGCATATTTAAACGTTTATATACAAAAATATAAAAGCCAATAACCACCAATATGTATAAAACAGCAACAATAATTTTTGTGAACATATTCTATATTATTATCAACTAAAAAGTTATTTTTATTTTTTTAAATTGCGAAGTATCTCAAGAAAGTATACAAATACTATCTTTTTTTAATCTTAAAGATTTCTTAAGAAAAGCAAGCAAATGTTTATTTGCTTTTCCTTTTTCTGGTACACTTGCAATTCTTATTTTTATGGTTCCATCTGGCAAAATTTCTTGAAATTTTGTAGTTTGAGCGTTTGGGATTACTTTTACTTTTAAAATATTGTTCTGCAAGTTTGAGCGAATATATTCAACAAAATCCATAAAATAAATTTTTAAAAATCATATTTTACAGTATACTAAAAAAAGAAAAAAACTACAATTTTATTTTTTAGTGAGCTTTTATGAATATTGGGATAGATTTGAGATTTTTAGAAGATGATATGTATTCACATTTTGCTGTTGAACTGGTTAAAAATCTTGTAGAAAAAAATCCTCAAAATAATTATAATATATATACCTCTGCGACTGATATTTTTTCTTTAGAAGCAAAAAATATTCGTATACATTTTACAAATATAAAAAATGGAAGCCTAAAAGAACAATTTCAATTATCAAAAATATTTTCTCGTGATAATAATAGCTTTATGATATTTTTTAATCATTTTAAACCACTTGGATATAAATGAGATTATTATACGATTATTTCTGGTTTAAAAGATATTTTTTATCAAAATTTTTCAAATTATTTTGATAAATATACTTATTTATTTTTACTTGAAAAAAACTTAAAAAATTCAAAAAAAGTGTTATGTTTTGATGAAAATACAAAAGATGAACTTATTGAACGATTTGATTTTAGTGAAAGTAAAATTTCACTTTTACCTGGTTTTTTTATTCCAAATAAAAAAGTTATTCAAAATGAAGTACAAATAGATATTCACTCAAAATTTAGTCTCGCAGATAAATATTTTATTTATTCTTGAGGTGATGGAATTGAAAAAAATATTGATAGACTCGTACAAGTTTTTCATAGATTACATACACAAAATTTAAAAATAGATCTTGTGTTTTTATGAGATAAAATTGGGAAAAATATTGATTTACGTCATGCAATCGTAGAAAGTAATCTTAAAGAACATATTCACTTTATCGATCACATAAATCCAGGAGAAGAACATTTATTATATTCAAAATCTCAAGGAGTTATTTTCCCAAGTTTATATGAATCTTTTCCGTTTCGTTTATCAAATCCAATTGCTCTAAACACTCCTATTTATGCAAGTAATTTACGTAATATTTCACATATTTGTGGTGATGAAATCGAATATTTTTCTGCTATTTCTACAAATTCCATTTTAGAAAAAATTCAAAATATTACAAAAACGACTCAAGCAAATTATTCTGAAATATTATCAAAATATAATATCACAAATACCGTTGATTCTCTCCAAAAAATAATTCATTAAATATCAAAATAATGTCTCAATTAACTCAAAGAAATATAGAAATTCTCAAAATTATTGTTGACGAATTCATTCAAAGTGGTGAAGTAATTGGGAGTAAATGACTCTTACAAAAGTATGATTTATGAGTTTCACCAGCAACCGTTCGTAACGATATGGCAAAACTTGAAAATCTAGATTTACTCTATCAACCGTACAATTCAGCGGGGAGACTGCCAACCACAAAAGGTTTAAGAGCTTTCGTAAACTACCTCATGCAAAGCAGTCCAGATTATTTTTTACAAGCTCAAAATAACCAAAATTTTCATGAAGAAATAAAAAAAATTTGAGATTTTGTACATAAAATTAGTTTTGAATTAGCAAAAAATACTTGAGAAATTGCATTTTTTAGCATTCCTGATAAACATTTATTAGATTATTCTGGAGTTGGTAAATTTCTCGAAGAAAATCACAAACGTATGTGAGATTCTATTTTTTCTATTATCAAAATACTCGAAGATAGATTTCATTTTCAAAAATTTCTCGAAGAATTACCAAATAATAATGATATAAATATTTTTATTTGAGACGAAAATATTTTACCATTTCTCAAAGATTACACAATCGTTTTAAAGCCAGTGCTCATCGACTGAAGTGTTTGATATGTTTGAATTATTTGAAGTTTAAAAATGAACTATAGTTTTAATATTTCAGCTGTTAAAGGGATAATTTAAGAATAAAAAAAGAACGATTTTTAAAAATCGTTCTTTTTTAGTATTGAGATTATTTCTTTTAATGACTCAGATTTTCAGTAATATAATTTATTATCTTGAATATGAATATTTTCTCCTGATTTTCAATGAGAATATATATAAACTAGTTTATAAAAATCTAAATTTCAGATATTTTCATGTTCAAGTTTCAAAATGTTTTTCATATTATTATCTAATTTAGGTCAAAATAGATTTAATTGCAGATAAAAACTTCATACATAATCTGATATTTTTTGAAATTCATAATTTTTTACAATAGAAAATATATCATTATTTTCTAATATTTTTACATCTATCTTTTGAATTTTTTCATCAAATCAAAAATTATATGATTGTAATTTTAAATAATGTGCTGAATATTTTTCATCACTTTTTATTTTGTAGTTTAATTCTTTTATTTCATTTAATTTATGTAACAATATTTCAAAAATTTTTCTTTTTTGTTCTTCTAAGTTATTTAGATACCATATAATTAAAGCAATTCAAATTCCAGTTCAAATAAATAGATTTAAAATAGAAAATATATAATTTACTACAAAATAATCTTTTGGAAAAAAATCAAAGAAAATATAAAGTAAAACAGAAGTAAGTAATGTAAAAATTACAACAAATAATAAATATAAAATGAAATTTTTTCTCATAATTGATAAAACAATTAACAAATAAAAAAGGTAATAAACATTACCTTTTTGATATTATAAGTATTTAGAACAAACTTCTTCTAGTTTATCTTTTGTTTGCACTCCAACTAGAGGAGCTTCTACCATTTCTCCATCTTTTAAAACGATAATAGTAGGAATAGACATAACTCTAAATTGACCAGCAATTTCAGGGTTTTCATCTACGTTGATTTTACCAACAGTCATTTTATCACCCATTTGTTCAGAGAATTGATCTAGGATTGGTAACATTGTTTGACAAGGTCCACACCATTCAGCCCAGAAATCGATTAGAACTACACCTTCTTTTGAAACTTCTTCGAAGTTTTCTTTGTTAATAACTACAGTCATTTTTGTAATAATTATAAATTAATATATATGAGATTATAATAAGAATTTTGCTTTTTCAAAATAATTTTGTTTTTTCATTCCTCACGAAATTTTTAATAAAAATATTTTTTAATTTTCAAAAATATCTTTAAAAACTTTTATAGCCAAATCCTGATTTATAAAAAATGGACTTGTTGCTACTGTGATTACTTTTGCTTTTTTCGCAGCATCTAGTACTACTTTTTTCTTTAAATCATAATCAATGAAATCTAGATCCGGTTGAAAGAAATCTAAATCTAAATTCAATATTATATTTTCACCTAAAGTAGACC
>CBFHLZ010000049.1:0-9706 GCA_965656795.1 Patescibacteria group bacterium | reverse complement strand
TTAATAATTACCGTTGATTGTGGAACTCGTGATATTGATGTGATAAAACATGCAAAAAAATTATGAGTTGATATCATTGTTACTGATCATCATGCGGTACCTGATGAAATTCCGGAAGAAGCAGTAGCAATTGTAAATCCTAAAAGACCTGATTGTGATTATCCATTTAAGGGGCTGGCTTGAGCTGGAGTTGCATTTAAAGTTATGTGCGCGGTTGCGAGTGAAGTGCTAGATTTTGAGGAATATGAAGAATATATTCGTGAATCTATAGATATTTGTGCTATTGGAACGGTGGCTGATTGTATGACGCTCACAGGTGAAAACAGATTGATAGTGATAGAATGATTAAAGCAAATCAGAAACTCTCGTAGTAGAGGGATTAGAAGGCTTATAGAAGATAAAATAAATACAGATTTAGATGCAGATGTATTTGGTTTTGTTATTGGGCCAAGATTGAATGCAGCTGGGAGGATGGATAGCCCGTATAAGGCTGTAAATTTAATTTTAAATAATGGTGAAACTTTAGAGAAAACGCTTCACGAAATAGAAAATCTCAATGAACAAAGAAAATTTCAAACAAAAATGTTTGTAGAAGAAGCTCTACAAAAAGTGAATCCGAAAGATAATTTATTATTTTATTATTCTCCTGCAATTGAGCACGGGATAATTGGTATTGTAGCAGGTAGATTAACAGAACAATTTTATAGACCATCAATTGTTTTAAAAGACGAATGAGATAAATTAGTTGCTAGTTGTCGTGCTCCAGAATATTTTTCTATGATAGAAGTTTTAGAAAAATATAAAGATTATTTTATTGCTTTTTGAGGGCATAAACAAGCAGCAGGTTTTTCTATCAAGCGTGAAAAATTCTGAGAATTTAAGACAAAATTATTAGCAGAACTAAATGCTATTGATTTTAGAGCTCATAAAAAAGAAATAAAAGTTGATAAATTGGTTGGTTTAAATGAACTAGGTTTTGGATTTTTATATAAAATTAATAAATTTAAACCTTATGGAATAGGGAATACGAAGCCAGTTTTTATGGTTGAGGATTTACAATTCACATCAGTGGAAATTTTAGGAAAAAATTCTCGTGACCATATTCATTTTAAAACTCCTCACGGATATAAAATTTATGGTTTCTGATTTGGTCAATATTTAGAAGAGATAAAAAAGGCTGAAAAAATAGATCTCATATTTGATATGTCAGAAGATGTATGGATGTGAAAAAAGAATTTAATGTTAAAAGTAGTAGATATAGTTATTTATTAAAAAAATACGAAAATTATAATTTTCGTATTTTTTTGTTTTAGAAATTAAAAAATTTTCTTACTTGTGAAAAGAATTTTTTTGCAGAGTTATTGTTTTCCTTTTGGGAATCTTGTTTTTGTATTTCTTCCCAACTTTTTAATCCATATGGATTTTCAGGGTCGTGATTTTGAGTTTGGACTTTATCAATTTGTTGTTCTAGTGAGTTTTCATCAAAATCTGCTAATCAATATTTTTCTTGAGCTTCTAGAGAATCTTGTTTTAATTGATCCATTTTTTTGTTATATATTTCTTGCTGCGCAGGAGATAATTCATTTCTTTCTGAATTTTCATCATAGGCTTCTAAATTGTAAGGATTATTGAAGTTTTCCATTGTAAAAGAGGAGGTTAATTTGTACTTTATACTATTTTATCACAATGAAATATATTTTGTCAAAAAATGTTTTTAACTATTTTTATTTGATTTTAAAGCAAAAATAATTATACATACAGTGGTGTATGTATAATTATTACAAAAAATGAGAAAAACAAAAGAAGAACATGAAATAACGAAAAAATTATTACTTGAAGTCGCAGGATATTTATTTGAAAAAGAGGGTTATTATCACACTTCTTTAGAATCAATAGCTTCTTGAGCTTGAGTTACTAGAGGAGCAATTTACTGGAATTTTTCTGGGAAAAATGAAATGTTAGAAAAACTTCTTGATCAAAACTATAAAAAGTATTCTATGATGCTTGAGTTAGACTTTGAAAAAATTACTTCTGTTCGTCAAAAGTTTTATTCAATGATAGAAATTTATTTTCAGCTTTTAAAAAATGATGAAAGTTTTCGTCAGGTGGAAAGACTCCATTATTTTGAAAAATTTACTGGAGAAGAAAAAATATTATTAGAAAAATATTCTAAAAATGATATTTCAGGTTTTGAAAAATATGCAGCAGAAATTTATTCTCAGTGAATTTTGCGTTTAGAATTTCAAAATAGATTTTTACCAGAATTATTTTCACAGAGTTTTGTGAGTTTTTTCTTATGAATTATTATTTCATTTTTACCAGAAAATAATTTTGATGAAAATTTAGAAAAAGCAAAAAAACGTTTAGATGTTTTTCTTCAATGAGTACAATAAAAAAAGAAGTTTAGCTCTTAGCTAAACTTCTTTTTTAATTTCCTTTTTTCTTCTTGTGTACGTTGTTCAAAATTAGGCCACTTCCAAATACAATATGTTGAATCATATACTAACTCAGAATAAATGGAATTGCGTGGTTTTATACTTTTACATGGAGTTGCAAAGTGTCCATGTATCGTTGAGCGTTTATTTACATCTCGAATAATTTCTTCGGGTGTGAGCCGAGGATTATCAATAATACGATGTAGTTTACTTTTTCCAAAATAACAAACTAAAAACCAGAGATATTCACCAATTGCTTTTAATGTTTCCATCGTCTTGCTCCAACAAAATTTTGACGTAAGAAAATAATAATTTTTTATAAGTTAATGTCAAAACATTTCTCAAAGAAAATATTTTATGATATAATTTTTTTGTCATACGTTTTTTTATAAAATAGGAGGGGAAATTATGGCAAAGGCAAGAATAGGAAATGGAAAATTTTTATACTCAGGTTCATCGTATATTGAATATGATTTTGGACGAGGCAAGGTAAAAATCAAGCAAGGATCAAATCCTAAAACTTGGTATACCCAAAATGGCCAAGAAATACACGATTTATCAGGAAAATGTTTTCCAGAAGTAGCGAAATATTTGGGCTATACTACTTGAGCCAAAAACACAAAACCAAGCAAATGCTTGGCTTTTTTTATTGAAAAAATTTATATTGTCTTATAATAAGCAAAATAATTTCTTGATTATATCTATGCAAAAAAATCCTCAAGTGCTCAAACTGGTAATATCAAATGCACTAAAAAAGTCATGAACTACGGCTTTTTCTATTTTCTTAAATATTTTTGTTTGGAAAAATTTACAAGATTTTCAAGTACTTATTGTATTCAATCTTTGTTATATGGTATTTCATTTATTATGATTTATCTGACTTTCAAAAATCGCAAAAAATTATTTCAGACGAGAAATATTGTATGTAGGACTCTTTATTTTTGCGAGCGTATTTCTGTTGATGAGCATTTTTCCAGAAGATATTTTAGAATACATATATATAGTATGAAGTATTTTATGATTTACAAATGCTATGTATTGGGTGACATTTAACACCAATTATTTTGAGATGACGAGTTATGAGAATAGATGATATTATTCTTGATTACGTGCTTCGTTTTGAACGATTTGATGAATTATTACTCCGGTGATTATTTGATGAATTATATCAATAAATTATGAGGAACTCTGATATCAAACAGCATTTTTACTCGGTGCAATAATGTTTTTTCTCTCAGCATTTTTTGGAAATGTAGAAGTTGAAAAAAAATCATATATTTCATATAAATTTTTTGAAACTTTTGGAAATGTTATAAAAAATAAGAAAATTTTATTTGCTTATATTTGTTATGGTTTAACGGGTTTTGCTTTTTCAAATATATTACTCGAAACACTTTTGCCAATGATTATTTATACGCAAGTACAAGTAGAATATTTAGTTGGTTGATTAGTTTCAATATTTTCTATTTTGAGTGTTTTTGCAACGTATATTATTTGAAAATATGTTGCCTATAAAAATTATAAATATTGTATTGTTTTGAGCTGATGAGGATATATTATTTGTATGATTGCTATGTTAATTTGGCCAGAATATATTTATATATCTTTTGCTATACTTTCATTTTTATTCATGATTTACAGTGTTCCTGTGCGTACAATTATGCTTAATCTTGCACACGAGCTTCCTGATTATAAAGATCATGTGAGCGAGAATCAGCTGATTGTGGAAATGTTTCTTATTGCAGGGAGAATAGGAGCTTTAGCAATGTTATATTTCTTCTGAGATTTAGATGCAGGAGTATTTGAAATAGTATTTTATGCTATGATTATTGCATTATTTATAGCGAGTTTGTATTATTGAAATATTTGAGAACAAAAGAAAAAAATCGCGTAAGCGATTTTTAATTTTCTAGAAAATTTTCTTCCCAAGATTTTTTTTCTTTTTTTGAAAATATTCAAAAATTATTTTCTCAGGTTTGGATTTGAGCATGATAAAAATAATAATCTCATTTTGGAAGAGAAATTTTTTTATATGCAGGACGAACAGAGAGGGATAAATTAAAATTATTTTTAAAATAATCTTTTATAAAATGTCTGTGGTCTTGGTTAGATTTTCATAAAATAAATGGTTCTAAAATATCCGGATTTGATGAATAATATTCTTTATGATCCTCGTGTAAAAATACAATTATTTCTGCATTTTTTTTGTCTACTTTTTGTCTAACTTTGTCTACTTTTAATTCTCAAACTCATTTGTTTTTATAAAATTCAGAGGTTGTGAGAGGATAATTTTCCCAAGAAATATTTATTTTATCATTAATATCTATATTCGAAGCAAAATCCATCATCGCAGCATTTATTTTTCTACCAGATATTCAAGTTGTTTCAAAATCCAATTGGATTTGTTTTTTTTCAGATGGAGAAAGTTTATAAAAGCGAGTTCCAAAATAATAACGAGCAAATATTTTTTCAATATTTGTATCAAATGCTAATACATTTTGATTATGTCAAAACGATAAAATTGCTTGGGCTGTGTATGGTCAAATCCCAGGTAAGTTTAGTAACTCTTTATAATTGTTTGGAAATATTCCATTATATTCTTCTGATATGATTTGGGCAGTTTTAAGCATGTTTCTCGCACGAGAATAATATCATAGTCATTCATAATAGGGAAAAAATTCTTCGTAACTAAGTTTCGAAAAATCATGAACACTCGGAAAATTTTCAACTACTTTTTCAAAATATGGTATCACACGTGAAACCTGAGTTTGTTGTAGAAATATTTCAGAAATCCATACAAAATATGGATCTTGATCTTTTCTCCAAGGTAAATCATGACGTCAGTTTATTTCATACCAATCAAGTATTTTTTGATAGGGAAAGTTTGAAAAGTCCATTTTTTTTCTTATTTTTATCAGATATGATATAATTATAAAAATATTGTATGAAAAAAGATATTTTTGGAAAGTATTATTTAAAATTAAAATTATGAGTTTACTAAAATGCCCGAATTGCAAAAAGAAAATATCGTATTGGAAAGTATACAAAAACATTAATTTGAAAAAAAGAAAATCTACTTGCAAAAAATGTCATGCAAAATTAAAAGTAAAATGGAAAGCAAGAACGTTTACTCAAAGATTATTTTGATGTTTTGTTTGGCTCGGTTTTCCTGCAGTATTAATATTGCTTGTTGCTGCTTGATATCTCAATGCATTTGTTGCAATGTGAGCCGTAATTGTATTTCACTTTTTAGGTTTACATTATATTATTAAAAATTATAAATATAAAATAAAAAAATAAAAAAGTTCCCGGGAAAATTTTCCCGGGAACTTTTTATTTGTGAAAACGTAAGAAAGTAATAATATTTTTATATATTTAAATAAATATTATAATTTATGAGAGAAATTGATAGGAAAATTTTAGAGTTTTTGCAAACTATTCCAAAAACTAAAGTAGTAAGTTATAAATTTTTATGAGAAAAATTTTGAGTTCACCCTAGAAAAATAGCTGCAGTTATGAAATATAATAAAGATCCTATAAAATATCCTTGTTATAAAGTTTTAGCTTCTTCATGAAAAATTTCTGGCTACAATACTGATCGCTGAGTTCCAGAAAAAATTGAAAAACTTTTAGTAGATGGTGTAAAAATAGAAAATAATATTGTTGAGAAAAAATATTTTCTAGATTAAAAAAAAACGAACCAAAATGGTTCCTTTTTTTTAATAATTTATTTTACTTAAAATTTTCACACGCTCTTCTTTTGCAACAACTATATTTTCAATTCTGACTCAAAATTTTCATGGAATATAAATTCCAGGTTCAATAGTAAAAATCATATTTGGTTGAATTATTTCATCAGACATTCTATTAATCCATGGTCTCTCATGGACATGAAGTCATATTCCATGCCCCGTTGAGTGAGAAAAATATTCTCCATACCCATCTTTTTCAATTGATCTGCGCGCGAGTAAATCTATTTGGCTTGCTTGCATCCCAACTCTCGCTCATAATACTGATTTAATATGAGCTTTTTTTACGGATTTATAAATTTTTTTAAATTCATCATAATCTTCTGTTTTATCTCAGACCCAAAAAGTTCTTGTAAAATCGCTACAATATCAATTTATTTGTGCTCACATGTCTACCAATAGTGGTCAATTGTCTATAATGGTTTCTCAAGGAGAGTGATGCGCAATAGCTGAATTTTCTCCAAACGCTACTATTGGTGAAAAACTTTCACATTCTCATCAAAACTCTAATATTTTATTAAGAATAATTTTTCTCACATTATCTTCAGTTTTTCACTTAATTTCGTTTGTGTCAACTAAATACTGTAAAAATAAACATACTTTATCAATTATTTCTACGGCATTTTTTATTTGTTTTATTTCATTATTATTTTTTACAATTCTATCTTCTTCAAAATAATTTTCTATAATTTCTATTTTTTTCTTTTTTTCTCAGGTTCATAAATCTGATTTTGAATTTAAGTCATTATAATATTTGAGTGTTAAATTTTCTTCAATTTTTATAGCTGAAGTATCCGCACTTGCTAATAACATGGCATCTACTAAGGGTCATGAAATTTGATGGAATTTAACTTCGCTTTTTCATGTTTTTTCGCAAATATATTTTTCATTTAATTTATTTGTTTTGGCAAAATAACGAGAATCTAAGAATATTTCAACTCTATTTTTTCTCAGTAAAATTCCTCATAAACTTGGTTGAAATCACAATAAATATTTAAAATTTTTATTATCAATATCATTGTCTGAATCTGTAATTAAAAATGTAGCCATAAAAAACCATTTAAGTGTATTATCTCTATCATATCGCATTTTTTCATATTTTTCAAAATTCTCTTGTAAAAAAATATATATTTATATAATTAAATGTATATATTTTGTGTATAAAATTTCAATATGTCGAAAGAAAAATTAATTTTAAAAGATATCTTATTTAATAAAGAAAAAATAATATACTTAAGTAGGATTATAAAAAATGTATATTGAGAGTTTAAAAGTGAAAATTTTATTCAAGAGAATTTAGATAAATTTCCTCAACTAGAGCTGAAACAAAGAATATTCTATATTAAAGATATGTTATATAAATATTTACCAAAAGATTATATTTCTACTGTAAATATTATGCTAAAAAGTTTGCCTGATGAACTTGATCCAACCAAAAAAGATGATGATTTTTGAGATTTTATTTTTGCTGCTTATGGTGAATTTATTTCAGAGTATTGATGTAATAAAGAAAATTTAGATTTTTCATTGCAATCTCTAGAAACAATTACAAAAAGATTTTCAATGGAATTTGCGCTTCGAAATTTTTTAAAAAAATTCCCTCAAGAAACTCTAAAATTTGCTCTAAAATGGTCAAAAAATGATAATTATCATGTGAGAAGACTTTCATCTGAAGCAATTCGTCCAAATCTACCATGGTGATGAAAAATAAATATTTGAGTTCAAAATACTTTAAAAATTTTAGATAATTTATATACAGATCAAACACAATATGTACTTCGTAGTGTGGCAAATAATCTCAATGATATAACAAAATTAGACGCAAATGCAGTTATTTCTAAACTTTTAGAATGGAAAAAATCTGAAAAACAGAATCAAAAAAATATGTTATTTCTGATTACTCATTCTCTTCGTAGTGAGATTAAAGTATGAAATCCAAAAGCCTTAGAATTATTGTGATATTATCAACCTGCTATAAAAATAAATAACTTCCATATTTCAACTACACAAGTAAAGATATGAGAATCACTAGATTTTTGATTTGAATTAACTTCAAATATTTCTCAAAAATTATTAATGAATTACAAAATTTATTTTGTAATGAGTAACTGAAAGTTACGTGAAAAAATATTTCATATTTCAAAAAAGAATCTATCTAAATGAGAAAAAATTACTATTTCAAAAAAACATCCTCTAAAAAACATGACCACAAAAAAATTATATTCTTGAAAACATTTTGTAGAAATATTTATAAATGGTGAAAATTTTTGAAAAAAAGAATTTTTACTCACTATATAATTTATTTTTTATACTATATATATGAAAAATAAATTATCATTATAATTGCAATTTAATCGAAAAAAAATATCATTAATAAAAATATTTACTAAAATAAATTTATGTCTCAATCAATTATTTGTCCAAACTGTAGCACATCAATCGATCTTGATAAACTGGCAGACGAAAAATATTCTCAACTCATGAAAGATCAAGAAAGAAAACTCAGAGAACAACAAGAAAAACAAAAAGAAAATTTTGAGAAAGAAATGGAAGAAAAAACCATTGAAATGAGAAAAAAAGCGCAAGAATATGCAGAAAAAAAAGCTTGAGAAGCTAAAAAAGAACTTGAGTTAGAAATGAAAGATATGCAAGAACAATTGCAAAAAGCACAAAAAGATAGAGAAGAATCGAGAAAAAAGGAGCTCGATTTTATGAAAAAACAAAGAGAATTAGAAGATAAAGAGAAAAATTTCGAACTTGAAATGGAGAAAAAAATGCTCGAAGAAAGAAAAAATATTGAAAAAATGCTCGAAGAAAAAATGAAAGAATCTTCTCAAAAAGAAATGGATTTGAGAATGGAAAAAGTTCAAGAAGAAAATAGAAAAAAAGAATTAGAAATGCTCAAACAACAAGAGCAAATGAAAAAAACTATTGATGATCTCAAAAGAAAATCAGAACAAGGTTCGCAACAAATCCAATGAGATATTCAAGAAGATGATTTAAAAAATGCTATTTCTCAATCTTTTCCAATTGATGATGTAGAAGATGTCCCAACCGGGATTAAATGAGCGGATTTAATTCAGACAGTTAAAAATAGTATTGGACAACCAACGGGTACAATAGTTTGGGAATCAAAAAATACAAAATCTTGGACAGATGCTTGGATTATGAAACTCAAAGATGATAAACTAAAAGTAAATGGAAATATTGCTGTTTTAGTTTCAACAGTTTTACCAAAATGATTGAAAAATTTTGGAATGGTAGATGATGTGATGGTATGTTCTCCAGAATATGTTATTGCTGTTTGTAGTCTTTTAAGAGATCAATTAATTGCAATTTCAAAAGTTGAAAAAGCAAACCAATGAAAAGATGTAAAAATGGAAATGCTGTATGGATATTTAACGAGCCAAGAATTTTCTAGTAAGATTAATATGATGGTTGACGTTTTTGCAAATCTAAAATCAGGAATAGATTCAGAAAGAAGAGCAATGGAAAAAAACTGGAAAAAAAGAGAAAAAGATC
>CBFHLZ010000048.1:0-9819 GCA_965656795.1 Patescibacteria group bacterium | reverse complement strand
TTCAGGTTTATATCTCGAAAATAATCCTGAAAAATATACTATTGAAGCGATGTATGGAATCGAAGAAAGTAAATAATAATTTTAAAAAATGAATATTTTAAAAACAATTATAATTAATGTAGTTCTTGGATTATCACTCTTATTATATATTTCAGGATATTATGACAGAATATTTTTTTTAAATCAAGGTATATTATTTTTATTTTTTGTTATTTTTATAATCATATTGTATTTTTTTTGTTACACTTTTTGGTTGGTAAGACAAGAAAATACAGATTATAAATCTTGAAATAAAATATCTAGATTTATTTATAATTTTTGAAAACTTATAAATTTAAAAATAACTGCAATTATAATAATTTTATGATTATATTTTATAGATTATTTTTATTATATACGTTCATTTTATTGAGAATTTGCATCTAAATATATAATTTTAGCCTTAATATTTATTTATTGAGTTAATAAAATTATTTATAGTGCTAATAAAAAAGAAATAAAAAATCTTCGTATAATAAAAAAAATACAAATAATGATATTTTTATTTATTATCATTTGAATGTTATATTTTTTTATGAGATTTATTGAAAATAATATATTATTTAGTTATAAATATTTCTGTTGAACTTGAATAGATACAAGTCTTGAAGATATGAAAGTGGGGAAAAATTTTAAATTTGTGTATTATTTTATTTGTGCTTATATTTTTTATATTTTTCCATATAACATAACACTAGGATTTAGATGAAAACAATAATTAAAACTCTTGTATATATTCCTCTACTATATTTTACACAAATCAATTGAGTATTTGCAATGGCAAGTGAAAGATTTTGAGGTCAATTCTCAAAACGAGAATTACCTGAAATTGAGATGTCTATTTTCGGATACATTGATCTAATTATCTACCATATATTATTTATTTTATTTTTACTTTATATTATTAAAACGAATAATATATTAAAAAAAGATATAAAATTATTTTCAATAATATGATTTATTTGATCGATGATTTTAATTACTTCAAAAAATTGATGATATTTTTATAACTGGTATTATATTTTGTATTTATATTTTTGAATAATTGTTTTTGATATAATTTTTACCATGTATAAAAAAATTAAAAAAAATAGTGTTGCTAGTAAATAATTTTGATTTGCAAAACAAATAAAAAAAAATATACTTTTTAAGTAACAAAAGCGTTTGAATCTGCTATCAACAGATGAGCTTGAGGAAGAATAAAAAATATAACTCTCTGTGTCTTACTGACATCTCTCTGTTTACAAGAGAAAGAGAATAAGTTTTTTACTAGAACCTCTCGGAGTCGAAAATCTTCGTGATAAAAATAAAATTACGTAGAGAATGAATATTTTCATTCTACGCTTTAGGTGGTACCTTTTAATAACTCTCCTAACCTCTCTTTACAAGAGAGGAAAATAATAGAATTATTGAACCGAAAGCATAAAATATAACTCAATTTTTGAGAAGTATTTTATGCTTTTTATTTTTATAAAAAACTACTATGAAAAAACATTCAATCCAATATTTAATTGCTGCAATTTTAGCATTTGTTTCGAGTATCGTTTCACTCTCAATTGTATCTTCTCAAAGTGCGATTTCTATGCTTATTGCATTTATTATATTTATTATTTTAATAAATATTTCGTCTATTTTATTTTACAAAAGTTTAAAAGTAGAAAAAAAATGGCTAAAATTTCCATTTTCATTTGTTAATCTCATTTGTTATATAATTTTATGAGCTATAAGTGCTGCTAAAATTATTCAAATTACTCATATTATCTAAATTATAAAAATATGTTCGATATTTCTACAGATGTTCTTCTGATTTTGCTGGGGTTAGTTTGGTATATTTTTGCATTCATTCAATATCAAGAATTACTTAAATGACATGGTTTTAACGGTTTAATGCTCTTTATGTCTCCAAGATTAATGTGACTGATTATTGGTCCAATATTAATAATTATTTGAGTTTTAAAAGTAATATTTTAGTGCATTTTTGGAATAATAAATATTCAATAGTTTTCTAAACCCCGGGATTAAGTTCCTAAATTCAAGCACACAATCCCGGGGTTGGGACTTGAACTACAATTTATAAATAAATATAATTTATGAAAAAAATAATATCAATTCTCATTATCTCAATTTTTACTTTAAGTTCTTGTTCTAATCCTGAAGATTTAGAAAGAATTGAAGAATTAGAGAAACAAATAATCAATCTTGAAAATACAATTTCTGAAATACAGTTAAGTGTTGAAAATAATATATTAACAGAAAAAGAATATATTTTTGATAAAAATAAAGAATGTGGACTACTTATAGATAAAATGCAAATTGATAGAATTAATGAATGGTGAGATAATTTTAAATGAATAAATCAAATATTTTATTCAGAAAAAGTTAATTCTTGTATCTATGAAGCTACTTTATATTTTCAAGACACAAAAAATCAATTTAGATATTTATTTAATTTTTTCACAAAAGAGGAAATAACCAGTAGAGCTTATAATAAATTAAATTACTGAAATATTATTGATAATCTAAAAAGTAATTATGGAAAATAAAATAAAAAATATTATTAATAATATAGTTATATCATTTATTTTTTATCAATGATTATTACAAAAAAAAGATAAAAATACCTTTATTGATTTTTCTACTTATATTTATAAAAATTTCTGGGTATTAGAGTTGGCAAAAATTAATGATCCTGAAAGTGATAAGCATAAAAATAAGAACATATCTCTAAAATCATTAAAAAATGAAGATATAAACAAAATTATTTTAGATAATTCATATTTATTTACAAAAATAAGAAAAATAAGAAACAAGTTACTAAGTCATAATGATTTCAAGGAAATAATTAATAATTGACTATCAAATAACTTTACTAATGATGAAATTGATAAAATAAATGAAATATTAGAAGAATTATATAAAATATTAAACCCTAATACAGATTATAAAATATTTAAAAAAAGTTTTTCTAAATCTATTAATCAAACAAATATCCAGTATGTCCGCAAAGACTAAAAACTATTTAAAAACACTTTTAAAACATAATAAAACTTTACTATGGCTCAATTTGAGAAAGTAAATCCGAAACAAAGCTTTCCGGAAATGGAAGAAGCAATGTTAGCGTTTTGGAAAGAAAATAAAACCTTTGAAAAATCTGTAGAAAACAGAGAAGGTGCAGAAGAATTTAATTTCTATGATGGACCTCCTTTTGCAACTGGAACTCCTCACTACGGTCATATCTTAGCTGGTACAATCAAAGATGTAATTCCGAGATATCAAACGATGAACGGAAAACAAGTTCACAGAAAATTTGGTTGGGATTGTCATGGTCTACCGATTGAAAATATCGTTGAGAAAAAATTAGAAATTTCTGGAAAAGATGATATTGAACAAAAAGTTGGAGTTCATAAATTTAATGAAACTTGTAGAGAAAATGTATTTACATATGCTCATGAATGGGAAAAAACAGTAAATAGAATGGGTCGTTGGGTTGATATGGAAAATGACTATAAAACTATGGATGTAGATTTCATGCAATCTGTATGGTGGGTATATTCAGAACTATATAAAAAAGGTCTTGTATACGAAGGATACAGAGTTGTACCGTACTGTCCGAGATGTTCGACTCCACTTTCAAACTTTGAAGTAAATCAAGGGTATAAAGATAAACAAGATAAAACTACTACCGTTAAATTTAAAGTAAAAGGAAACGAATCAAAATATATCTTAGCTTGGACGACAACTCCTTGGACACTCGTAGCAAACCTCGGTTTAGCTGTTGGTGAAGATATTGATTACGTAGAATTACTGGATCATAAAACCGAAGAAACATATGTTTTAGCCAGAGATCTCGTAAAAAATTATTTCAAAAATGAAGACGATTACGTAATCATGAGAGAATATAAAGGTTCTTGCCTTAAAGGTATTAAATATGAACCATTATTTGCTGATTTTGACCCAGAAGTAAATCCAGAAGTATACGAAACTCAAGGATTTAAAAAAGGAAAAAATACTCACAGTGTAGTTATTGGTCATCATGTAACAACTGAATCTGGGACTGGGATTGTACATATTGCTCCAGCTTATGGTGAAGATGATTACCAAATCGGAAAAGATCAAGGTTTAGGTTTTGTTATTCATATTGCTGATAATGGAAATACACACAATTTATTAGAACATAATGGAGTGCAAGTATTTGAATATAACGAAATAGCACTTCAAGATGTAAAACAAAGAGGTTTAACACTTCAAATAAACACCTATGATCATTCATATCCACATTGCTGGAGATGTGATTCACCACTTATTTATAGAGCAATATCTGCTTGGTATGTAAATGTTGAAAAAATCAAAGACAAAATGGTTGATAATAATCAAGAAATTAACTGGACTCCAAATGAAATAAAAGATGGTAGATTTGGTAAATGGGTAGCAAATGCAAAAGATTGGAATATTTCTAGAAATAGATATTGGGGATCTGCAATTCCAGTTTGGCAAAATGAAGATAAAACAGCTGAGTTATGTATTGGTTCTATTGAAGAAATGTATCAATATAATAAACCTTATGGTCAAATAGAAAAAAAAGAAGAAAATGGTGAAATAAAATATTTCTATACTGATACAAATAAAGAAGTTGATATTCATAAACATTTTGTAGATGAAATTTTCTTAGAATGTCCAAAAACTGGTCAAAAATTAAAAAGAGTACCTGAAGTTCTTGACTGTTGGTTTGAATCTGGTTCTATGCCATATGCATCAAAATGATACCCTTTCAAACAAGAAGATAGTTTCAAATTCCCTGCTGATTTTATCGCAGAAGGTCTCGATCAAACAAGAGGTTGGTTCTATACTCTACTTATTCTTGGAACGGCTTTATTTGATAAAGCTCCAATGAAAAATGTAATCGTAAATGGGATTGTTTTAGCAGAAGATGGACACAAAATGTCAAAATCGAAACAAAATTATCCAGATCCAAAAATTGTATTTGATAAATATGGAGCAGATGCGATGAGATTTTATCTTATGAATTCTCCAGTAGTGGAAGCACAAGATTTTAGATTTAGTGAAACTGGTGTAGAAGAAGTAGTAAAAAAAGTAATTTTACCACTTTGGAATACATATTATTTCTTCACAACTTATGCAAATATTGATAATTTTGAACCAAAATGATTACCACAAAATCTAGAAAATAATTTAGATAAATGGCTCATTTCAGAATTAAATACTCTCACTCGTGAAGTTTCTCAAGGATTTGATGAATACAAACTTGCAAGAGCAACAAAACCAATTGTAAAATTTATGGATAATCTTACAAACTGGTACATCAGAAGATCGAGAAAAAGATTCTGGAAATCTGAAAATGATGGAGACAAACTTCAAGCATATGAAACGCTCAACTACGTATTAGTTGAAACTACAAAAGTACTTGCTCCATTTATGCCATTTATTTCAGAATATATGTATAAAAATCTTACAAAAGATGAATCTGTACATTTAACTGACTTCCCTGTGTTTGATGGATCAAAAATTGATGAAAAATTAAACTGAGATACTGATACTATTCAAAAAATTATTACTCTTGGGTTAGCTTGGAGAGCAAATAATAAAATCAGAGTAAGGCAACCTTTACAATCTATTTCAGTTACTGAAAAATTTGATGATTTCTTTGTAGATATTCTTAAAGAAGAACTCAATGTAAAAGAAGTAAAAGTCGTAGATGGAAATTCACTAGCAAAACAAATTTGTAAACCAAATGGGAGAGCAATCGGACCAAAATTTGGAAAAGATGTAAAATTTATCATGAGTGAAGCAAAAGCTGGGAATTTTAAAATTTTAGCTAATGGTGATGCTCAAGTTGGACATTTCGAACTTTCTCCAAGTGATTTTGAATTAGTTTTTGAATCTGGAGATTCAGGAGCATTAATCGAAGCTTGATTTGGTATGGTTATTGCAATGGACGATACAATTACTGAAGAATTAAAAATCGAAGGATATTACAGAGATATCGTAAGACATATTCAAGAAGCCAGAAAAGAAGCTGGATACAATGTAGACGATAGAATTTCAGTAGAAATTTCTGGAGCTAATGAAGTAGTTGAAAAATTTACTCAAAACATTGAATCTGAAACACTTTCAAAAATTTCTGAAAATATTGAATCTGCTGATGTAGAAAAAAATATTCAAATGGATGATTTAGAAGTAAAAATTTCATTAAAAAAATAATTTTTTAAAACTCAAGATAAATAAATCTTGAGTTTTTTTTGACATTAAAAATAATTTTATCATAATAATATTACTAAAATTGAAAAAGGGAGAAATATTATGGAACTACAAATTCTACTTTATATAATTTTATTTTTGTTTTTCAACGGTTTATTTTTTGTAAGTTTTGCTATTGATACAGATAAAGTAAAACAAAATTTACTTGAATTAATTCGAGGTTGTACAAGAGTAGAAAGAGGAACATTTTTTTCTGAAGGTATTCCACAAGATACTCACAAAGCAAAACAATGGGCAACTGAAAAATTAGAAGATAGAAGTTGGATATTTTGGAATGCAGTTTTACATATACTTGATGATAATAAAATTGTTATTTCAATGATTAATAGTTTTATTTTTACAATTTGTTTTATTTTACCAAAATATTTCTAAAAAAAGCGCGATTTATCGCGCTTTTTGTTGACTTTAAAATTTTTTCTCTATAATTCAAAACACTAAACACAAACATATAACAAAAACAAAAAAAACAGGAGAAAAATATGAATCAACAAAATAATGATTTGTTAAAATTTTTAGGTTTTGAATATTATCAAGAAATTGAGGAATATATTAAAGCTGTTCATCTTCCCTATGGAAGTAAACAATTATTAAATCAACCAATAAATGTTATCGAAATATGTTTATTAGTATATATTTTAATAGATAAAAAAAGTAGTTTTGATCTAGAGTATAAAAATGATCGTATTTTTATAAAACATGACTTCCATGAGAATGAAGATTATATTTTGCTAAAAAATACTTATCCTGGATTATACGAATTATTATCTAAAAGCACTCAATGTGGTTTTATGTTAGTACTCAATCAACCTTATAATTTTTTAGATTTTTTACAGTCTAAAATTCAACTTCATAATCAATTGTAATGTTAGTTTTTTTATATTAAATTTGCTAAAAAAAATATATTTATATAATTATATGAAATTAAAGGGAAAAAGGGAGAGTGTTAATGGGAGTAACTAGTAAAATAATAATTATTTCTCCTTTGGAAACACTAAAGGAAAAATACCAATGGAAGCCTGTGTTTATTAAATTTGGAGATAGACATGATGATATTGAAAACTATTTTACATGTAAACAATCAAAGGATATTTCTCTAGTTTTGATGTATTGTGCATTAAATAAAATTACTAGAAATAAAATCATTGAAACTTTACAAAATTATTTATGTATTAAAAAATACAAAACTTTTTTTAATAAAGTAAGAGAATTTGATTTACATGAAATTTACATAGGAGGTATAAAGTATACGGACACCTGGTTTCTTAAGCAATCAGGTTGGATAAAAGAAAAAAGAGCGTAAAACCTCTTTTTTATTTGCTTATTTTTTGAAAAAAATTACTATAAATCTAATATAATTGAAAATAAAAAATGAGAGAAAAATTAAAAAATCTTACACCAAACTTTTGACTTTATGATTATTGGAAACAAAAAGTACATCTCTTAGAAAAAAAAGATGTAAATATTGTTATTTCAGATTTTGATGATTGTATTTTTTGTAGAAAAGATCAACTCGAACAATCTCAATTACTCAGAGAAAATAGATGAGATGCTGGAACTCAAATTATCTTCAATAAAATTTGAGTCAAAAAATATATTTGAGATTTTGTAGAAAACAAACAGTATCCAAAAGATATTACTTCCCTACTTAATGATAAAACTGATATTATTCTCACAGCTGGAATTTATGAAAACCAAATGGAAAAAATAAAAGCTTGCTGATTAGAATCTATTAAAACAATCGTTGTTCCAACCGGTGAAGATAAAATAATAGCAACTATTCGTTATGTTATTTTTGACTTAGGTTTCACTCCTAATTCTATAACTGTTTTTGAAGATAGACCTCATTTTTTCATAGAATATAGAGAATTATTAGAAGATATTTTAGATACAAAAATTATCATAAAAAAAGTAGTTATGAATGGAAATGATAATACTCCAGAGATTACTGAAATATAATAAAAATAATTGACAATATTTATTTTTATTTATAATAATATCGTTTTATAAAAAAGGGGGGCAAAACATTATTTTTTTGACCTCTTTTTTTATGGGAATTTCCTCAGATAACTTAAGATTATGAGAATTAGAAAATCTACAAATCTCACAACATAAATGGGTAAATTATTTAGATGAATATAATAAAGAAACTTTTGAAAAAATTGATAGAGTTTGTTCTCTAAATTGATATAAAACACTACCATTTATTTTTCAATTATGAAAAAATAAAGATTTAAAAAATGTATTTGTTGAAAAAAATGATATTTCTATCGCAGATATAGATGATTTATTAGATGATGTGTTTTTCCCAATAGCAGAACCTGTGAAAAAAGATATGGAGGAAATAAAAAATCTTACGCAATCTCTATTAAATAATAGAACAAACGAAGAATTAAAAAGTAAAATTTCAGAATTATTAAATGCTGAAAGCATTGATAAATATGAATTTAGTATTAATGAAATTTTAAATCAATTAGATTGTAATTTAGAAGCTTTTTGTAAAAGTTTAGAAAAATCTAATTATAATAGAATACAAATCTGACATCTAAAACAATCATTTTTGCATTCTGATCCATTTAATTTGAAACATAATTTACAAAATTCTTGGCATGATTTCTATAAACATTTAATTATGGAAGGAAAAAAATATAGAAATAAAAGAAAAAAATAAAACCTCTTCGAGGTTTTATTTTTTTGTAGATTTTTATACGTCATCTACTTTTTTCATTTTTTCTAATGCAGTAATATTTTCTTTGATTTTTTTATTTTCTTCTTCTAGTTCAGCTTTTTTATTTAAAGCATTTTGTTTTTCTTTTTCAAGTGCAGCAATTCTTTCTTCAAGAGTTTCAATATGTTCAGATTCTTTTTCTTCTTGAGAAGCAATCACATCTTGTCTATTTTCTAATTTTAAAATTGTTTCATCTAAAATAGATTCCATAGTCCCTACACCTGCCATTGGAGTAGGATTTGAAGTATCAAGGCTAGGATTTTCATGTGGCTGAGCTTCAACATCACTTGATAAATCAAAACCTTCTTGAGAAGATTCAACTTCTCCAGTTAAATCTAAATTATTTCAAATAGAAGTATCAGAATCATATGATTCTACTAAAGAATTATCTTCTTGATCTAAATCTGATTCACCTAAATCAAAATTGAAATCATTATTTGAGTCTTCTTGAGGATTTTGAGATTCAACTTCAGGAGTTTCTTTTGAGATTTCAACTTCTTCTTTAGAGTCATCTTCAGGTGCATCAAAACTAAAAATATCGTCTGACTCTCCATCATCAGAATTAGATTCCGTAATAATTTCTTCTTTTGAGTCTTCAGAATTAGTTTCATCATCATCATCAAAAGTTAAAACCATATCATCTCAAGATTTTTCTTCCTCATCAAGATTAATTACCATTTCTGAATCATCTGTTTGAACATCATCCGATAAAATAATTAAATCATCTTGATTTTGTTTTGTATCAGCCATAAGTTATTTTTTATTTTTAAATATACACT
>CBFHLZ010000047.1:2038-9972 GCA_965656795.1 Patescibacteria group bacterium | reverse complement strand
CTACTCCCACGAATTTTTTAGGTTTAAATATATATTTATTCTTATTATAAATGTTTAAAAATTTTGTAAAGAAAAAAGCAGAAAACCTGCTTTTTTTATCTCCAATCTAAATTTACTACTAAGCTCATATTTGTTCACTTTCAATCACTACGAATTCAAGTTCATAAATCTAATTTTATATTTTTTCATTGATTCCTTTCAGATAATAATATTGATTCAGTAAAACTATTAAATGTAAATAAAATAGTTTCTCAACTATATTCTACGTTTACATCCCATGAATATTTTCAGCTTGATAATTTAATAGTTCCTGTTTCACCATTTTGTAAGCCATCTTGTAAATTTTGAGAGTAAATAGCTTTTGATATTTTTCTCCTATGATCAGGTCAAAGTCATTCATGATAATAGTATGCTTTTTCTATTTTTATTTTAGTAGAGTATGGAAGTTTTTCAGCAACTTCTCTATGATCAATTCTACCAGTCCAAGAATATCAAGAATTATTTTCATAATTATTTTTTTGTTGAGTTTCAACTTCATCTTTCAATTCTCATAATTGTTTTTGTGCTGCTTCTTTTATTTCAGCAATTTGCATAAAATCATCCAAACTATCTTTATAATCATAATTATTTAAATAATTGATTAAATGATGTTCTTTTCAAGAAAATCATTTTACTAGGGAATCAATTTTTGATTTTGTTTCTTCTAATGTATTATTTAAAAATAATCAAATAATTTCTTTTTCATTTTTTGTAATTGAATTTTGTTGAGTTAGTTGTTCTGTTTGATTTTTTTGCTTTGGTTGTAAATCATAGAAATTATTATCCATTGCTTCTCACATAATATATTTTTTTATATATAAATTTAACTTTATTTTACCATTTTTAAGAGATATTTGCAAATATTATTTTTTATAAAATAAATTTATGAAGAAAATATTTGACAAATTAAATTATCATATGTTAATATAAAATTACTTTAGATATTAACAATTAAATTATATGGGTACACAAAATACAATTGGTTCATTAGACCATCATATTAATTCTTATTCACAATCTCCTTCCGAAGTATCAGAATATTCTGAATCGAGTGTTCAAAAACTTATTAGAATCATGTGACAAACTAAGTCGAGTGTAAATAAATCTCTTGATAATAAATAAAAACAGAATAAATATTTATTCTGTTTTTTTTTGACACAACTTATATTGATATGTTATCATGTATATGTTTAATTTATTAAGTATAGAATTATATGCATACACAAAATACAATGGATTCAATGCATCTTTCTAATGGTACTATAGAATCAAAAGAAACTATTATACAAAGAATACTAAGTTGTATAACAGATGTAAAAAGAGATGTAAAGACAATACAAAATATTTCACCTGAATTATTACAATTAAAAAGTATTCTTGGTGATATTTCTCCAATTGATAGAGAATTTAGTAATATTAAGAATCCTTACTTACTTTGTTCATCAGTAGATGAATTAATTAAAGAATACGAATCTATTAAAAACTCAGATTCAAATTCAACAAGAGTTAAACATCTTGCATTACTTAAATTCGCTTGTAAAGAATTTTCACAAAGATAAAACATCACGTTTTGTCTTTTTTTGTGTTTCAAAAATTTATGTGATACAATATTTATAGAAACAAAACATTATATATTATTCCTCCGATATGAATGCAATTGATACTCGTCCTATGTTAAGAGAATTAAATACTCTTGGGATAAAAAATAAATCATTAAAACTCGATTTTTTAGAATCATTAGAAAAAGCAACTCAAAATAGGGTAGCTTCTATTTTGGAGCTTGATTGAATCAATGGAATGATTGTACAAAATCATGGAAAAAATATGCTTGATTTTGATGAAGTAGATATTTCTTCTTGTTTAGAAGTTTGAGATATTGCTAAAAAATACGCCCAATTAATAGAAGATAATTTTTCAAATTTAAAAGTTTCACAACTTATTCATGAAACACAGTATTCTAAAATGAATTTGTTAGAAAATAAAAGAACAAAGAAGGTCTGAGAATTTCCTGCAAATAAAACACATATTGATACTCAATTTTTCTTTGAAGATGAAGCAATAAACGGCGAAGTTATTGGTAAAATGGATTTTTGGATACCAGATGTTTCTCCGAGTCAGTGTATTAGTTTTGAAATTTCAATAGATTCAATAAATTCCATTGCAGTGAATATGGATATTTTAGCTTTAAAAAATAATATCGAAAATAGAAATGCATGAAAACTTATGCAAGCACAACTGGAAACAAATGTTTTAAAATATACTGAGAGAATGACGGGGTTATATAATTGATTATTTGTAGAGCAAGCTTTAAGTCAACCAGATAATGAATATAGTTATATATTTATAGATGTTTCAGGTTTCAAAGAAATTAATGATAAAAATGGTCAAGATATTTGAGATAAAGCACTTATTGAGGTTGCAAATTATCTACAAAAGTCATGTAGAATAGAAGATAAAGTTTGTCGTGTTGGATGAGATGAATTTGCAATATTATTCAAA
Source organism: Patescibacteria group bacterium (assembly GCA_965656795.1). GTDB lineage: Bacteria > Patescibacteriota > Gracilibacteria > BD1-5 > UBA6164 > CAJXJP01. The sequence goes on along the minus strand of CBFHLZ010000047.1, from coordinate 7,434 downwards.
TGAGATGATAAAACGAATGTACAAAATTTAATTTCACGTCTCAAAAATGAAAAAATTTGAGTTCAGAATAATAAAGATGAAACAATTAATATTGAATTAAAATATTGATATGCCGTTAAAAATTATCAATCCGATGATTATAAGAGTTTAGTGCAAATGGCTAATGAAATGCTTAATGAACAAAAAGATAAAAAATGAGCTGCCTATAGATTCAAATCTTTATTATTATCTGGAGATGAAGAAACAAGAATTTACTCATTTTGGCATATTATTCAAGATCCAAAATGTTTAGATTACATGCTTGAAGCAATTTTACAAGAACCTTCAACGCAAGTATTTTTAGATTGATTTTTAGATTTATTACAAAAATTTAAATCATGAGAATTATGAGAAATTTCTCAAAGTTCTTCAGATTCTATTAATAATTTTATCCATGAATCTTCTAAATTAGATAAAATTGCTGCATAAAAAAACAAAAAGATTTTTCTTTTTGTTTTTTATTTTGAAAAAAATTTATATACTAAAAAAAAATATTTTTTAAATAATTTTCATGTTTGTAGTAATCGATGGAATTGATTGAAGTGGAAAATGAACGCAAATTTCTCTGGTAGCTGAGCAATTAGAAAAAAAATGAAAAAAAGTAAAAATTTTAGACTTCCCAAGATACTGAGAAACTTCAGCTTTTATGGTAGAAAAATATCTCAATGGTGAATATGGAAATGACATTTCAGCAAAACAAGCGAGTATTTTTTATGCGGTTGATAGATTTCAAAGTTATCATGATACTAAAAATGATATTCAAAACTATGATTATATTTTATCAAATCGTTATGTTTCAGCAAATATGATTCATCAAGCTGGGAAAATTTCAGACGAAGCAGAAAAAAATGATTTTTTAGATTGGTTAGAAGATTTGGAATATAATATTTTTTGAATTCCAAAACCTGATAAAACAATTTTTCTGAATGTTTCTCCGCAAATGAGTCAAAAATTAGTGCTTAAAAAAGCTGAGAGAGAATATTTGAAATGATGAAAAAAAATGGATTTACACGAAGAAGATACAAATCATCTAAAAAATGCACATGCCTCTGCTATGAAAATCGTTCAAAATAATCCTGATTGGGTAAAAATTGATTGTGAAAAAAATGAAGAAATGAGAGAAATTTCTCAAATCACACAAAATATTTTAGATGAAATTTTATAAAAAAAGAAAAAGCGACCAAAAGGTCGCTTTTTAAAATCACTTTTAATTTTACCACAAGTCACATCCTGTGCACTTGGGCAGCTCTACTGCAAAGAGCATTGAAGATTCTTTGGAGAAAACTTCTTAAATAGAATATAGGAATTTTATATTATTTCAAATTTATTTTATACATTTTACAAATTTTATTTATAATATTTTTAATAATTATTAAAAATAAATATGCAAACTACGAAACAAAAGGGGGATTTGTGAGAAGTGTTAGCGATTAAATATTTACAAAAACATAAATATAAAATTATAGAAACCAATTATAAATTTTGAAGATTTTGAGAAATTGACATTATTGCACAAAAAGATGGAAAATATTTCTTTATTGAGGTAAAATATCGTAGTAATGAAAATTTTTCTACGGCAGAAGAATCCATTACAAAATCAAAACTTTTTAAATTAGAAAAGTCTATTTATTCATATTGTATGAAAAATAAAATAGATTTAGAAAATATTTGTTTTCAAGTGATTGCTATTTTAAAACAAAAAACATCACATCGAATAACACATTATAAAAATATTTCTATGCAATAATTTTTTAAATAATTTTTTTATAATCAAAAATAATTTAATTTAAAATTATTTTAGAAACACTTAAGGTTTACAAGTATTGTGCTATAAATTATATAGTAATTTGAATAAAAATGACAGAAAAAAATATGAACGATGCGTTTAAAAATGCACAAAAACAAATGAGACAAGCCTGTGATTTATATGATGGGTGTCGTTTAGATACAAATAAATATGAACTTATTTCACATCCAAAGAGAATTTTAGAAGTAAATATTCCAGTGAAAATGGATGACGGAAGTATTAAAATATTTACTGGTTTTCGTTCACAACACAATGATGCAAGAGGGCCTTTTAAATGAGGAATTCGTTTTCACCAAGATGTAAATAGATCAGAAGTGAAAGCACTTTCTATGTGGATGAGTATAAAATGTGCGGTTGTGGATATCCCACTTGGATGAGGAAAATGAGGGATTATTGTTAATCCAAAAGAACTCTCAAACTGAGAATTAGAAAGATTATCAAGAGGATATGTCAGAGCTCTACATAAATATTTATGACCTGAAATAGATGTTCCTGCTCCAGATGTAAATACTACACCTCAAATTATGTCTTGGATGATGGATGAATACTCAACATTAGTGGGGAAAAATGCTCCAGGTTCATTTACTGGTAAACCACTGACTAATTGAGGTTCACTATGAAGAGGAAAAGCTACAGCTCAAGGATGAGTATATGTTTTAAAAGAAATTTTACGTTTAAATAATGATGAAATTTCTGGAAAATCTATTGTAATTCAAGGGGCTGGAAATGCTGGTTTAACAGCTGCAAAATTATTACTTCCACTTGGTGCAAAAATCGTTGGTATTTCTGATTCAAAATGAGGAATTTATAACCAAAATGGTTTAGATATTGAAAAAATAGAAGAAATTAAATCAAATAGAAAATCAGTAATTGAATATGACGATGCAAAAGTTTTAGGACCAAAAGAAATCCTCGAACAACAATGTGATATTTTAATTCCAGCTGCTTTAGAAAATCAAATTACGAGTGAAAATGCTGATAAAATCAAAGCACCTGTGATTTTAGAATTAGCAAATGGTCCGCTCACACCTGAGGCAGACAAAATTTTGGAAGATAAAAATGTTATGATTATTCCAGATATTCTGGCAAATGCTGGGTGAGTTATGGTGAGTTATTTTGAACAAGTTCAAAATAACATGAATTTTTATTGGGAAGAAGATGAAATCGAAGATAAACTCAATAAAAAAATTACTCAATCTGCAAGTGATGTATATACTAAAGCAGACGAATATAAAACTTCTCTAAGAAGTGGAGCATATATCATTGCGATGCAAAGAATTTTCGATGCTATGCAAGATAGAGGTGAACTTGTATAAAAAATATATAAAATATGAAATTTTTAAAAAATCTAACAACTACGAAAAGAACTTCGACATTATTTGCACTCGTAAATTTATTTTTTATGATTCTGCTGGTAATTGCGATAAATCTGAGTTATTTTTATCTTTGGTACGAAGATCAAAAGGCTGAGAGTCTTTTTGATATGAATAAAAATTATGCTGAAATGACAAATACAGCTTCTGCTTCAAATATAGATGCATTTAAAAATTATATTCTGACAAAAGATACAATTATTTTAGATTCTCAAAGTGAGGAAACTCTGGTTTGTTCGCAGTGAGTAGCATCAAAAATTCATAAATCTGAAATGTCTTTAGAAAATTTAAAAGATTCATATTTTTATAAAGATGAAACAAGTGGAAAAATATATCTTGTTTTTTCACATAATTATCCAGAAATATGAACAGTAAAGGTTTTATTTGATACTACGCATTATATAAATTCACAATTATTAATACTTAAAATTAGTTTAGTAATTATTTTATTTTCACTTATTGCTTCTTACTTTTTAGGAAAATTATTTACCAAATATACTCTGCGAGATTTAAGAAAAATTTCAAATGAAGCAAAATCTATGACGCTAGAAAATTATAATCAAATCCAATGTGAATGATGTAATGATGATGAAGTAAAAATACTCGCTACAACTATTAATCAATCTATTTTACGTATCAAAAAACAATCAAAAGATCTCAAACAATTCATTACCGATGTTTCTCATGAATTTAAAACTCCACTTATGGTTATAAATTCAAAAATAGATCTCTACCGTAAACTAGTAGAAAAATGAAAATCTAAACCTCAAGATCTTGATACACTTCTTGATACTATTAAAAATAGAACAAAAAAGTTGAACAATACTTTAGAAACTCTATTTATTTTAAGTAGAAAAACCGAAGGAATAGAAGAAGTTGAAAAACAAAATGTAAACTTAAAAGATTATTTAGAACAATATATTCGTGAATATGTAGCCAATAGTGAGAAAAATATTTTAGTGAAATTTTATTTTCAAGAAGATATATTCCAAGATATTGATAAAAATATTTTTAACATTATAATAGACAATCTAATATCAAATGCGATAAAATTTTCAAAAGAAGATGGCATCATTGAGGTATGAGGAAATAAAAAGGAAATTTGGATAAAAGACTATTGAATTTGAATGGATGAAAAGACAACCAGACATATTTGGGGAAAATTCTATAGACAAGATACAAATTTAGAAGGTTTTTGAGTGTGATTATATATTGTTTCGAGAATCGTACAATTATTTCAATGGAAAATTGACGTAAAATCAAAACAAAATGAGTGATCAACATTCATAATAAAATTTTAATTTTTATCTAAATATATTATGAAAAAAATACTCCTGATAGAGGATAATAAAGATATTTCTGAAAGTATTAAAGAATATTTAGAGTTAGAAGATTTTGAAATTGAAAGCTGTAATAGCTGAGATGAATGACTTGAAAATGCATTAAATAAAAAATATGATTTGCTTTTATTAGACGTTATGTTGCCAAAAGTTGATTGATTTACTATCGCTCAAAAACTTAAAGAAAAATCTGATATGCCAGTAATTATGATTACAGCAAAAGATGCTATTGATGACAAATTACTATGATTTGAACATGGAGTTCAAGATTATATAGTTAAACCTTTTGACTTAAGAGAATTAGAAGCACGTATTAATTCAATTTTTAAAAGAAGAGAAAGAATTACTGAATATACTTTTGGTGATATTTCAATCGATTTAGAAAGAAGAGCATTTAAGAAAAATAATGAAAATGTACCTCTAACTCAAAAAGAATTTCTCATTTTGGAAGTCTTACTCAAAAATAAATCAAAACCTGTTTCTAGAACTGATATTATAGAATACGCTTGGTGAGGATGAGATGCTTTGTTTGACTCTGATGCAAAACTGGACGTATATATTTCAAACTTAAGAAACAAATTAACAAGAGATTTTATACAAACTATTAAATGATTTTGATATAAAATTGAAGAATAAAAAAAAACAGAATTTTAAAAATTCTGTTTTTTTATTCTTTTGCTGCAAAATATAAATAAGGACTATTGAAATCTTTTTTATATGGTGCAAAAAAAGTTGTGTTTTCTTCAAAATATCATTTTAATTTTAAATATGCATATGATAATAAAAGAGGATATCATCATTCATATTGAGATTCTTTCATGATTATATTTTCTTTCA
>CBFHLZ010000047.1:0-1938 GCA_965656795.1 Patescibacteria group bacterium | reverse complement strand
TTTTAAATATGCATATGATAATAAAAGAGGATATCATCATTCATATTGAGATTCTTTCATGATTATATTTTCTTTCATCATACTCACACCAGATAATTTTTTATCAAATAATTCTTTATCATTTGGAGTATTTATGTTTCCATTTTTCTTTTCACATAAAGCTGAAATTTTTGTTCATAATTTATACGAACTTCCATAATCAGTCCAATAATGATATTTATTATACAGTGATAAATTATTTAATGAATATCCAGGATTTACAAAAACAAATTCACGTGTCATAAATTCTTTTGTTTGTGATTCAGATTTAATTTTTTCTAAATCAACTTTTCTTACATAATATTCATCAAATTTATCCCATACCCAAAGAGGTGTGGCAATAAGATTACTTCATAAAACTCATCTAGGATTATTATGTTGAAAAAATTTTGCTTTATTATTATTTAAATAATATCAGATTAACTGTCTTTCATATGGATTATCACGAATGGAGTCATGTTCTAATTTATATCATACTGGACAAATACTCGATAATTCATCTCCATTACTACACATTTTTGAATTATTTGGACATACTCTTGTTGAATAGATTTGATTCCCATAATATTTCTTTTTTGTGATTACATACGTTTCATTGAAATAAATATAATCATTTGTTTCTCTTATTTTAGATTTCATTTCGACTTCTGCTTTTTTGAAAAAATTATGTAGATCTTGTTTAGATGTTTTTTCTAATACATCCATATAATTTTCTCATCTATTTTTATTTCCATCAAATAAATTTCTAATTGGATTACTTGGGGCTATATCTTTTTGCTGAGAATCATCTTTGTATTTAAATTTATACTGAGCTAAAATTTGATTATTATCTTCATCAAATATTTCTAGAGTATAATATTCATTATGTGTAAATCAAATTCCTAATACTTTATGAGATACATCAGAAAATTGAAATTCTTTTTGAGAATATTTTCATTGATTAAAATCTTTTAAATATTTTTCCTGATATTCATACATCGAATAATTTCTCACTAAAATATTTCTGTCTCAAATTTCATCAGAAAATTCAAAATTTAAAATAATTTTATTTAAATAATTTTCTACTTTTGAACTTTCTAATGTAAAAATATTTTCTGGAATTGTATTACTTATTGTCCCATCATTATGTGAATCCACTAAATCATCGAGAGTATCTTTTTTATCCTCTGGTTTGATATAATATTCACAAGCAATTTTTATTTCTTGATTATTTTCGTACCAAGAAACTGTATTTATTGTTTCAAAATAGTCTTCAGCTTCCTGCCAACCTCTTCCATAAGTATCTTTACAAAGAGAGTTTTGTTCAATTTGTTTTTTGGAAATATTTTCAAATTCTTTTTGAATATCTTCTAATAATGCTAAACTTTTTGTATTATTTTCATATTTCTTTTTTAATTTTTCTAAAATATTTCAAAAATTTTCTGACCAATCTACAACTTTATCTGAATTTAATCATTCTAATTTTGATTCTAAAATTTTAGAAAGTTCTTTGATTTGTTTTGCATTTTGAAGACTTCATTCTCTGAGATAATCACTAGGGATTGGACAATAATTTGATTGACAAATATTATAAAAATACCTTTCACTTACCTCAAAACATTCACTCCTTGAGTAACCAGGGTAAAGTGAATCGTTGAGTTTTTTATCTTCCAAACATTCTGATTTATTATTATGAGACTGTGATAAAAAATTATTTGCAAAAGCGTTTTCTCAAAATAATATAACAGTAATTATTCAAAAGATGCAGAAAAAATAAAGTATTCTTTTCATATTTTTATTTTATTATTTATATTAATATAATTTTATCATATATTTTATAATTTTTACAATATTTAATAATTTAAAATAAATTTAGAATTCTTTAAGTTTCAACTATAGTATTTATAGTAATTATTCTGT
>CBFHLZ010000046.1:0-9998 GCA_965656795.1 Patescibacteria group bacterium | reverse complement strand
ATAGTTTGCGCAAATTCTTTTAACACTAAATCTCAAACATCATGTCAAAATTTATCATTAATATCTTTAAAAAAATCTATATCTAAAGAGAATATCCATTGATTTTTTTGTAAATCATTTTCTTTAGATTTTCTCATTAATAAAGAACACCTTTGTGAGAATTCTCTTTTAAATAATATTCTGTTTGATGCTCAAGTTAACTCATCAGTAATATTTTGTTGCTCTAATCTATTTACAGATTTTTTTTGTTCACTTGCAATTTCTAAAATTGATTTTGACAAATTATACGCTCCATGACCATAATTAAAACTTTCATCTAAATATATTTTTTTAGTAAGTTCATTATTAATTTTATCTTGAAAGTCTGTAATAATTTTAGTGTCATTAAAATTTACTGTTTTTATAATTGCTTCAATTATTCAAAATAATTCTATAGAAATTTTAGAATCTTTTTTTAGGTTATATAAAAAATCTTCAAAAATAACTTCTATTACTCAGTTATGTGAAACATCTAAATTCATAGATACAACTTCGTATAATTTAATTCTATCTTCTATCTCTTTATATCTTGGATTTTGATTATTATAATCTGTAACTTGCAGATAAGAATTAAATAATCACAATATTGCTATATTTTGATTTTCATTTATTTCTTCAATATTATATTGTTCTACATCATTTTTACATTTTAAATTATAATATGTGTTTTTTTGAAACTTATAATACAGTAAATTTAAATATGTAGTGAGATATATTGAATTTCTTTGAAACCTATCAAAAGAATAATCATTTCTTGCATTGTCAGATATTTTATTTCATTCTAAAAAGAAGTCGTGCACATCCTGAATTTTTTGTTTTTGACTTTGATAAATTTCTTTTATTTCTGCTTTTGATTGTTCTGGATCAGTAGAAAATCATGAAAATAACATAACTTCTAAATATAAAGACATATTAGAAACATATGTTAAATAATTTTCATAATTTTCATCAAAACCTGTATTATTTATTTTTTCTTTATTAATTTCTTCTCCTATTACATCAAAATGTATTTTTTTTAATTCGTTAATTTCTGATTTAATTGATTCTTTTTTGATTGGATCAACACTAATAATAAAAAATAATTCTGTTACTATAGAATAAATTTGCATTAATTCCATTATAATTATAGATTTTTTATTTAATTGAGAATCATCTATATTTTTTATATTTTCTAATTTAGACTCTATTAATTTTGTTATTATAGTATAATCACCTAATAATATACTTGTTTTTAATTTAACAATCTCTTGATTTGATTCAAGTGAATTTTGAAGATCAAAACAATTTAATATAGAAATTATATCTTCCAAATTTTTATCCGTGATATTTTTAGAATTACATAAATCCATAGCAATTTCATATCTCTTGCGAAATAAAGCCACATCATTTTGACATCTACGAGATACGTCCTCTCCATTTATTGAAATAATATTTTTTCAACAAGAAAGGACACCAAGATCTACATTTCTTGATGTTGAATTTTCTTCAGTTCATGTCATTTTTTGTCATATATTTAGACTTTCATTTTCTCAAGAACTATTTTTTGAAGCCACGTATACTTTTAGAATAAATTAAATATCTCCTTTAATTTAAATAAAGTTATACATTATTTAAAAAATAAATCAATATTATTTTTTAAATTTCTAGTGACTTAAAATTCTTCCTAATTCTAATTTTGTATTTTTTGTTTGATGAATTACTTTTTGATTAATAGGTAAGTTTGGTTTAGTATTTAATGAAACAACATTATCTACATTATTTTTTGTTTCATTTATTTGGTTTCAAAATGCCATTTGCATCAATGAATTCATCAATGATTCAGGATCACTTGATCTCATATTTGATCAATTGTTACGCATATTTTTATATCGTTAATAAGTAACTAAAATAATTTTACCACACATTTTTTAAATTTGTCAAAAAAAAGTCGAAAAAAAATATAAAAATAATATTTTTTATAAATTAAGAATAAATTTTATTGACGCAGTAAGCAAAAATCATATAATATTAAAAATTAATTTTTTAATGTAAAAGCAATACAAATGCAAAATAAATTACAAGAACTCAAAGAATTATTTATTTGAGAATTAGAAACAACATCATCTCAAGAAAATCTTGAAATTTTAGAAAAAGATTTTCTATGAAAAACTGGGAAACTAAAAGAAATACTAAAAGGTATTAAAGATTTAACTCCAGAAGAAAAAAAAGTTATTTGACCTGAAGCAAATAAATTAAAAGTTTTTATTGAAAGTGGGATTTCTGAAAAATCAAAAAAATTAGAAGAAGAAAGATTTGAAAAAATGGAAGAAAATCAAAAAATTGATGTAACGCTTCAATTCCCTTCAAAACAAAAAGGTCACATGCATCCAATTTCAATCACTTCAAATCTTTTAGAAGAAATATTTATTTCTCTTGGATTTAAAATTGAAGATGGTCCTCAAGTAGAAGTAGAAGAATTTAATTTTGATAAATTAAATATACCTGATAATCATCCAGCTCGTGATGTTTGGGATACGTTTTGGGTAAGTGATGAAATAAATAAAGATAAAGAATCTGGAGAGAAAAATTTACTCAGAACTCATACTTCTCCAGTTCAAGTCAGAACCATGTTAAAATGAGAACTTCCTATAAAAATAGTGGTTCCAGGAAGAGTATTTAGATACGAACAAGAAGATGCAAGACATACTTGTAATTTCTACCAATTAGAAGGGTTAGTAGTTGGAGAAAAAGTAACATTTTGAGATTTAAAATGAACTCTTGAAACCGTTATGAAAAAATTACTTTGAGATAAAACTGAGTTAAGATTTAGACCAAGTATTTTTCCATTTACTGAACCAAGTGCTGAAATAGACGTTTCATGTCAAATATGTCAATGAACTGGACAAGTAAAATGAAAAAAATGTTCAATGTGTTCAGCAACTGGTTGGGTAGAATTACTCGGTGCTGGTATGGTACATCCAAAAGTTTTAACAGATTGTGGAGTAGATCCTGAAAAATATTCTGGTTTTGCATTCGGAATGTGAATCGACAGAATAGCAGCTCAAAGATTTGGTGTTTCATCAAGTAGAATGTTTTATCAATCAAAATTAAAATTAAATGAACAATTTTAATTACAAAAAAACCAAAAGATAATCTTTTGGTTTTTTTATTTTTTACTTGCGAAAAAATAAGTTCAAAATATAGTAAGAGTAATACTTTTTTATACAAAATAAATGCAAATAATTCTCAAAAATATTTTTCAAGAAATTCAATTATTTTCTCGTGAAAATTGGTGGATATTTCCTATCTTTATTTTTGCTATGAGTTTAATCTATTATACTCAAACTTGAAATATTTGAGAAATAGCAGTATTATTTTTTCTCAATTTTCTATGAAATGTTTTTGTTATGATTATGCAGAAAAATTATACACATGATGAATTTCAGATTGGTTCGATTTTTCATGTATTACTTACGATTATATTTTGATGATTGTCAGTATATTGATTAATAAATAATGGTGAGTCTCAGTATATACTTTGGCAAGTTATGTATGTACTTGCTGCAGCAAAAGCATTTATTTTTTATAATTTTCATAAAAATATACGTATTTTTACGGGAAAAACGTTTCTAATAATTAATGTAATATTATTTATTTTATTTTTATATTTCTTTGAGTTTTTTAATAATAGTACTATTTCAACTCAATATTATGCAGTAATTCAAGGATTATGATTTGCTCTTGTAACTTCATGATTAGTGAGTTTAGACGATACATTTCGTTATTATATGAGTTATATTTGAGCGAGTTTTATAACTATTTGATCTTTATTAGCTGTTATAAATAGTTATTTGCTATCAGCTGTAGACTGAGTAGCGTTATGATACTTTTTACTCACGCTCGCTGTAGTTATATATTACACTAAATTACTTCCAAAATACTTAAAAAAATAAAATTATGTTTTTCTATTTTATATTACTTATCTTGTCAACAATAACTTCATATTTAGTTATTAAGCTATTTATAAAGTTATTTTATAAGTTTGACATTTTAGACAATCCTCAAAAATATTGACTAAAAAGAGACCCAATACCATATAGTATGTGAGTAGTATTTTTTGTCAGTTTTTTTCTACTAAGTTTATTAAGTGTACAGCTATGATATTTAGAATATAATTTTAAAATATGATTAATTTGGGTGTTTTGATTTTTTATCACCTCTATTAGTTTCTTGGATGACAGGCTCGACGTAAGTCCAAAAATTCGTCTCTTTTTTCAAATACTTATCTGAGCGATTATTTGAATCACATCAATAAAAATTTGATATATCAGTAATATATTTTGAGGAATCATCAATCTCGAAACATTTTTTTTAGAAATAATGAATCTAAAAATATATATTATTCCTCTGATTTTTACTATTTTATGGTATGTTTTTGTATTTAATGCCTTAAACTGGACAGATGGAATTCAGTGAAATACTTCTGGAATCAGTATTATCTCATTCTTTGTATTATTTTTACTCTGACTTATTTTATATTTTAGAGATCAATATCTCTGATGAATTCAAAATGCTGAGTTTGTGATGAATATTTCTATTATTTTAGTATGAATTTTAATTCCATTTTGGTATTTTGATTTTCATAAAAAAATATTAATGTGAGATAGCTGAACGATGTTTTTAGGATTTATGTTAGCAACCCTCGCAATTATCGCTGGTGGAAAAATAGCTACCGTATTAGTTGTATTTTGAATTTATACCGTTGATGCGTTTTATGTTTTAATACGTAGATTATTAAATGGAAAAAATCCATTACAATGAGATTTTACACACCTGCATCACAGATTATTAAAAATATGACTGAGTAAAAATCAAGTTCTCTACCTCATATATTCATTATCATTATTCTTTTGACTCACAGCATTATTTCTCAACACAACAGGAAAAATGATAGTATTTTGAATAATAGTTGTAGTTGTTATATTTATAAATAAAATAGTAGAAGCTGTTTTACGTAAAAGTAAAAAATATATTCAAAAAAAATAATTATGTATAAAAATAAAAAATGATTTAGTTTTATAGAAATAATAGTTGTATGTACGATTTTGAGTATTACAGCTGTGAGTGGGAGTTATTATTTTCATGATTTTATTCAGAAACAAGAAATAAACATTTATACAAATAATCTACAGCAACACATCAAAAAATTAGATAATTTGGTAAAAAATAATGATATTTATGATTATCAAATTGAACTATTTAATTGATATATTTCTGTATTAAAAAATACATCGTGAACTCAAAAATATTTACAATATTGAGAAACCCAAAATGGATGAAGTTATTCAATAGTAAATGGTCAATCTGACGATATTGTTTATTACACTCTGTATAAATGAATTAAAAAAATTGAAGAAACAAATATATCTTGAGATTCTAGTATTTCAATAGAAAAATGAAATAATTATAAATTAGAAGCTCAAATCGAAAATACAAATATTAATTCTGCTGAAATATTTGTATTTGATGAAAATAAACAAATAGAAATATACCGTATTATTGACAATAACAATATTCAAACTAATTCCCTTGTCATAGAGAATTATTGATGAAATAAATCTTTTAAAAATTGACAAAACAATACCATTTTAGACACTCCAATTCAAATCACTTTTGATTTACATGGATATGAAAATACTTTAATAATAGAAGAATAAAAAATGAAAATAGCTTTTTTTTGAACATGAGAATTTAGTAAAAATATTCTCCAATGAATTTTAGATGAAAATATAGATGTTCAACTAGTAGTGAGTCAACCTGATAAACCAGTTGGGAGAAAAAAAATAATTACTCCAACTGCAGTAAAAATTTTGGCCCAAGAAAAAAATATAGAAGTCCTTCAACCAGAAAAACTAAGAAATAATGAAGAATTTTTCTCTACTCTTAAAAATTTAGAATTAGATTTTATAGTCGTAGTAGCATACGGAAAAATAGTTCCTAGTGAAGTTTTAGAGGCTCCAAAATATGGTTGCATAAATATTCATGGTTCTATTTTACCAGCGTATAGATGAGCTTCTCCTATACAAGAAGCAGTAAAAAATTGAGATTCTCAAACAGGTGTAACAATTATGTATATGTCTGAAGGGATGGATGAGTGAGATATTTTAAATATTCACAAAGTTGATATTCTCAGAGACGATACAACGGCCGATATTTTCCAAAAGTTTGAAAATATTTGAGCAAAAACTCTTATTTCAACTCTCGAAAAAATAATTTCAGGAGAAATAACTGGACAAAAACAAGATGATTCAAAAGCAACCTATTGTTCAAAAATTGAAAAATCACATGGAGAAATAGATTTTTCAAAATCAGCAAAAGATATTTATAATACTTATAAAGCCTATAAAGCTTGGCCTGGAATTTTTTCTTATTACAATGGTAAAAAACTTACAATTGAAGCATGTGATTTTTTAGATGATGATATTATGTTAGATAATGACTTTAAACTTTGAGATGTAGTTGAATACGAAAATCATTGAAAAACACAAATTTGAGTTATTTGTCAACACGGAATTTTATTAATTCAGCAAATAAAACTTGAATGAAAAAAATCTATGGATATAAATAGCTTTATAAATGGGAACAAAAGTTTTTTAGAATATAACTTTGTTCAATAATTTATTATTTCACTTTCTATACAATGTTTAATATAGCATTTAATACATTTAGAGAAATCGTAAGAAACAAATTTTTATATATGATTTTGTTTTTTGGATTTTTATTTATTATATTTTCTTTAGTTTTAGGACAACTCACACTATGAGAAGACAATAAAATAATTGTCGACTTTGGACTGTCTATGATTGAAATATTCTGATTAATAGGAGTTTTATTTGTATGAAGTCAGTTACTGTTTAAAGAAGTTGATGGGAAAACTATTTTTCTTATATTATCAAAACCAATTGGGAGACATGAATTTATTTTGTGAAAATTCTTAGGGTTTTCAGCTACTATTGCAATAATTGTATTTTTTCAATCAATATTACTTTTAGCAGTAATGGCATTAAAATGAATTCCAATAGACCATTTAATTACTATGAGTTTAGTATTTACATTTTTTAAATTGGAAATACTTTTAGCTCTTGTATTTTTCTTTTCTACTATTATATCAAACATTTTAACAGTTTTAGTTTCAATGATGATATATTTTGCATCTCATAGTTTATCACATGTTATTGATATGGCTATTTCGACAAAAAATACAGTACTTTTATATATTACTCGTGGATTAGAACTTATATTTCCACCAATGCAAGCCTTAAATATAAAAGATGTAATTGGGAGTTTTTCAAATTTTTGAACAATGTATTTCGTACAAAATACTATCTATGCATTAGTATATATAGCTGTTGTAATGGCTCTAAGTGTCATGATCTTTAATAAGAAAAAATTTGAAACATAGTATGCAAAAAAAAGAAATATATTCTCAACTTTCATCATGATTTGATAGTTATCAAATCTCTGAACTAATATTACAACACACTGGTTTAAATAAAAACCAGTTGTTTTTTTGTGAAAACATAGAAAATTTTTCTCAATCAGATATAAATAAATATTTAGATTTGCAAAAAAAATGAACTCCATTTGAATATATTATACAAAAAGCTGAATTTTATGGATATGAATTTTTTGTTGATTCAAGAGTTTTAATCCCAAGAAATGATACCGAAATAATGGTAGATTGAGTTTTAGAATATCTTAACAAAAGGAAAATATCTGGACCGGTCCTATTAGATATTTGAACCTGAAGTTCTTGTATTCCTATTTCTATTTTAAAAAATACAAAAAATATTTCTGAATGTTTTGTCGTAGATATTTCTCAAAAAGCTCTCGAAGTAAGTAAGATAAATATTGAAAAAAATAATTTAGAAGATAAAATTTCTCAGTTATATGGGAGTTTATTAGAACCTCTGTTACATAAAAAATTTCAAAATAAAGATATCTTAATTACAGCAAATTTACCATATATAAAAGATGGTGATTTTGAAAATATGTCTCCTGAAACAGTTTTACATGAACCAGATACTGCCTTGTATTGAGGACCGGTCACATGATTTGAACTCTATGAAACGCTTATTGAACAAATAGAAATCATAAAAAAATCTCAAAATATTAATTCAATAGAATTATTTATAGAAATTTGATTCGATCAAAAACAATACGCACAAACATATTTAAAAAATATTAAAAAAGAATTTCTTATTCACAACGATAATTCCGGGATTGCTCGCTGTATACAAATAAGTATATAAAAATTTTTTTATTCGAAAAAAAATGTTATACTCATTTTAGATATTATTAATAGTTACATATGGATTTAGATACTTTTACACCTTCAGAGTCACCTGAGTCGTCTTCAAATTCAGCTGAAGTATCAGAAAAGATACAAGAATCAATTAAAAGATGAGCTGCTTGAATAAAAAGAACTAAAAAAGATGAACAAAAAGCCAAAAGAAATGATATTCTTTTAGCTGGTTTTTTAGTGAAAATTATTATAGACAAAAAATATGATTTTGTATTAGAGTCTCTATTTTCTTGTTTAAACAAAGGTTTTTCATCAAATATATTACTATGAATAATTTCTTTATGCAATGAAGATATTTCAGAAAAAATTAGATTATTTTCAGGAAAAGATTTTCAAAAATATACCTTTAGTTACCCTCAACCAACTCATTTTGATGATTCACAAGTCGATAACGCAGTGAAACAAAGAATAAATACTTGGGTAGAAGATATTTGTGATATCATTTCAATTGATTATTCAAATATTCAAATCACTGAACTCAAAACACATTTCATAGCTCACAACCAAGAATTAACTGTATTTACTCAAAAAGTATTTACATTTTTCTTATCTCAATCAAATATAACCATTTGAGAAACTCAGGCAGAATCTATTACGGAATTTATTTTATCTGAAGTAGAAAAAGCCATCGATCATATTCACATCGAAGAAGTATAAAAGTTCAGAAAAATATTTTTCTGAACTTTTTAAATATTATAAATTATCTATTTTAATAATTAGAGTTTAAAGCAAAATTTTTAAATTATTTATAAGCTAATTATTTTTATAAAAAATAACTCCTTTTTGCACCAGTAAAAATATTTGACTTATCGGAAACAATGGGTACAATCCCGGCACAACAAAAATAAATTGGAAAATATTTCTCGTAAATACTGGACTATTTACAGATATTTTTGTTTATAAAAATATTTTTAAAATTTAATATTATTCTATGACTAAAGCAACTCCTTTAGACAAGATTAGAAATATCGGGATCATTGCCCATATCGATGCCGGTAAAACTACTTGTACAGAAAGAATTCTTTACTATACTGGGAGAATTCATAAAATTGGGGAAACTCATGATGGTGAAGGTACAATGGACTGGATGGAACAAGAACAAGAAAGAGGTATTACAATTACTTCTGCTGCAACTACTGCATTCTGGAAAGATCACCAAATTAATATCATTGATACTCCAGGTCACGTGGACTTTACAATTGAAGTTGAAAGATCTCTAAGAGTTCTTGATGGTGGTGTTGCTGTATTTGATGGTTCTCAAGGGGTTGAACCTCAATCTGAAACTGTTTGGAAACAAGCTGATAAATATGACGTACCTAGAATCTGTTTTGTAAATAAAATGGATAAAATGGGTGGTGATTTTGAAATGTCAGTTGAAACAATCAAAAAAAGATTAGCTGGAGATAAAGTTGTAGCTATTCAATATCCTATTGGTGCTGACGATTCTTTTGAAGGTATCGTTGATCTAATGCAAATGAAAGCTTTTCACTTTGAAGGTGATTCTGGTGAAAATGTTACTGAAATCGAAATTCCTGCTGATATCAAAGATAGATGTGCTGAATTAAGAGAAGAAATGGTTGAAAAAATCGCTTCTGCTGATGATGCTTTAATGGAT
>CBFHLZ010000045.1:0-10281 GCA_965656795.1 Patescibacteria group bacterium | reverse complement strand
CACATACTATTGAGTAAAATATTACTTTTTGATAATTCTAATGGATTATTATTTATTTCCATTTTTGGCATTTTTACAACATCAAGTTCATCTGGAGTATCAAATGGAATGACAAACGTACTTCATCCTAAAAAGATATCTTTTTGATTACTTTCAAAAATATCATTTATTTCTTGTACTTTTTTTAAGTCAGGCTGAGTTTTAAAAAGTTTAAATAAGCAAGAATTTAAATGTCCATTTCATAATATATCAATAAAACCTACACTATCAGCTGAAATTTGATTGTACCCTAAATTTTCACGAATTTCTTCCATATCTCAAAAAATCACTTCACTTTGAGGTAAAAATTCTTCTAATTTTGATTTGAAATATCATTGAGCTACATCCGTGCTCGACATATTTGGAATAGTGATTTTATCAATTTTTCCATGTGTATGTTTTTCAAAATCGTCTTGAGACATTGAAACTTTATTTATTACAATTTCAATTAAGTCACTTCCAGGTTCTATATTATCCAAATCTAACAAATCGATAATTTCTGGATTCGTTCTTAAAATATTTTTATTGTAAATCCCATCGAGAAAATATTTTTGAAAATTTTCTATGCTCATACTAGGATATTTTTTAAACACTGATTCTAATGTATCTTGTCTAAATAAATATCATTTTGTTGATTGTTCTATTTCTCTGAGTAAATCATATGCTTGAGAAATATTTGATAAAACAGATTCTAGATTATATTTTACTCATTCAATAGTATGAGAAATATCAGATTTTTGAATATTTTTTTGATTGATATTTTGATGTTCTTCAACTCAATGTTCTTGTGAATTTATAGGCATTAGAATAATTTTGAAAGATAATTATTTTTATTGTATCACATTGTACAAAAATTTTCCAATAATTAAAATAATTATTTAATATTCTATTAAGTTTATATTAAGCACAAATATATATAATTTATGTGTTTCAAAGGAGGCATATTTTAAAATATAATTTTTAAAACTATGGAAACACATAAATCATTACATACTCATGATTATTTTGAATCTCAGGGATATAGAGAAGAAATTTTTCGAAAAATTTTTTGTGATTTTGAGCATTATGTCTGGGATTGAAGTATAGAATTCTTACAAAAAGTCCATGATTTTTGTGAACAATCAGCTCAATTTAGCGATATTGCAGATAAAATATATTATTCTCAAAACGTAAATAATTATGATGAGAGTTTATCCAAAGATATTTCTGATTTTATGGAATCTTTGATTCCCCATTTGTATATAAATACACATTTGGAAAATAATCAAAACAAAATTTCATTTTCACAGAAAGAAATTTCTTATATGAGAAAAAAACTTTTAGCATTTATTTATTCACCACATCCAGAAATTATAGAACAAAGAAAAAAAACAAAAAATACTGCTAAGTGCATAGTTTTATTTCAAAGCTATCAAGAAAAAAGAAGCTAAAAGCTTCTTTTTTCTTTAGATAAATTTAAGTTGTGTGTATACTCTAAGAATAAATTACTCTATAGAATATAACAAAAATATGAAAAAAATAATTTTTACACTTTTTATGTCACTTTTTTTAGTGAGTTGTGGAAATGAAATTTCTCAAACTCAGCAACCAGAAGATAACAATAAAACTCCAATAAATATTTTAGCGCTTTGAGATAGTTTAACGGCAGGATATAATCTTGATATTTCTGATTCTTATCCAGCACAATTAGAGAATAAATTACAAGAAAATAATTATAATTATAAAATCATAAATGCTGGAGTAAGTTGAGATACAAGCCAAAATCTACTCGATAGAATAGATCTATATTCGGATACAAAAGCAGATATATATTTACTCACAATCTGATGAAATGATGCGCTGAGAAGAATGAGTGTAGAAAATCTTAAAAATAATATTCAAACCATTATTGATACGATTTATCAACAAAATCCAGATGCAAAAGTAGTATTATCTGGGATGCAAATTCCGATAAATTATTGATTGAATTATTCGAAAAATTTCAAAGAAATTTATGAATCATTAGCAGAAGAAAATGATGTATATTTTTATGAATTTTTTCTCGAAGATGTGGCTCAAAAATCAGATCTAAATCTTTCTGATGGAATACATCCAAACGCAAAAGGATACGAAATAATAGCACAAAATTTATATAATTTTCTCGAAGATGAAAAAATAATTCTAAAATAAAAAAATGATACAATTAAAAAATATTACAAAAAGTTTTTCAAAATCTGATTCAAAAAATATTTTATATGAAAATATGGATTTTGAAGTTAAAAGCTGAGAATTTATAGCAATAGTATGAAGAAGTGGTTCTGGGAAATCTACTATTTTAAATTTAATCTCTGGTTTATTATGACCAGATAGTGGAGAAATATATTTGGATAATCAGGAAATAACAAAACTTTCTCAAGATGAAATGACAAAAACAAGAGGAAAAAATATGAGTTTTATTTTTCAACAATTTCATTTAATTCCAAATTTAACGGTGAATGAAAATATTACTTTACCGATTGAAATAAACAAAATTCAACCGGCTTTTTCTACTGAGCAAATACTTCAAAAAGTTTGATTACGTGAAAAATCTGAAAATTATCCGTTTGAATTATCTGGTTGAGAACAACAAAGAGTAGCAGTAGCAAGAGCATTTGCAGCACAAACAAATATTTTGTTGGCTGACGAACCAACCGGAAATTTAGACGAAAAAAATGCAAAAAATGTTATGGATATTTTACTAAAACTTCATCAAGAAACCAAAAATACCATTATTTTAATCACTCATGATATGCAAGTAGCGCAATATGCAGACAAAATTTATACGCTCGAAGATAAACAATTAATCCAAAAAAAATAATATGTATTCAAAACTGTTAAAAAATTTTATATTTAAAAATTTCTCACTCTTTTTGTTTTTATTTTTTGCTATTTTTATATCACTTTTTGGATTTATTTTTACAGATTCTTTGAGTAAAAATTTCTTGTGAGAAATACAAGCAGATTCAAAAAAATCCCTTGGTTGAGATATAACTATTACTTTGCAAAGTGATAATCAAAAAGAAGTGGAAGAATTTTTTCAAGAAAATATTTCTCCAGAAGCTAAAATCGCTCAAATATTTAATATTAGAAGCAGCGCGCAATTGGGAGATGAAATTATTTCTGCAAATATTTTGTTTTATTCGAAACTCTACCCTTTTTACGATTCTTTAGAAATCGAAAATAAAAATAATGATGGAAAAATAATAATTTCTGATGATTTATATAATAGAATTTCAGAAGAAAAAAAATTAAAAATTTTTGATAAAGATCAAGAAATTTATGGAACCTACAAAATATTACCTTCTCAAATAGATTCATTTTTATCGAGTGAAAATATTTTTATACCAATGGAATATTTTGCTGAAATTATTCCAAATCAACAATCATTATTTTTAGAAAAAAAATATTTTGTACAAACCCCTCAAAATATTTTTGAAAGTACGAATGAACTATTAGAAAATCAAGAAAAAAATCTTCAAATTAGAGTCAGAGATTACATTTCTGGAGGAGAAAGATTTGAAGATATTGTAAAAAATATCGTGAGTTATATAAATGCCAGTGTGCTTTTTGCTCTGCTTCTCACGAGTGTGATTATATATTTATCGATGCGAGGATTTTTTATAAAACAAAGAAAAGATCTCGCAATTTTAAGAGTTTTATGATTTCAAAATAAACAGTTTATTTGATTTTTTAGTCTCGTATTTGGAACTATTTTTCTCTTAGCTGGAATATTGAGTTGGATTTTAGTAGAAATAGGATTTATATTTTTACAAACTATTGAAGAAACTCAATGATTTGCATTGCAAATAAGTAGTTTATATGAAGCAAGTTTTGTAGCAGCTAGTTTATGAATTATCTGACTCGGATGGCCAATATATCAATTTATTTCTCAAAATCCATTAAATGGATTTAAAGAAAATTTTTTCTCAGGAAGTTCAAAATTACAAAAATTTATTCTCTTTATTATTTGTAATTCTGCAGTATTTTTATTCGCATTATTATTAGATTATTCTCTAATTCAAGGGATTATAATTACTTTGTGAATTTCAGTATTTTTATGAATATTTACACTATTTACAAAATGAATAAATATTTGAATTTTTAAAATATATTCACAAAAAAAATCGAAAAATTTTGAATTATTTGATGCTTTGAGAAATACTCTTAAACCTGGGAATTTAACATTTTTACTCAATATAAGTTTTTTTGTAATATTTTTTGTATGATTTGCTATATTTTTACTATTTTGAAATTTTTATAATAGATTGCAGGTAAATTTATGATCAGATAATAATTTATTTGTGCTCAATATCGATCAAAAAGTATATGATAAAATAGATGAAAATTTTAAAGACGAAACATATTCTACTTTTCGTGGAAGAATAAGCGAAATAAACGGACAATCTCTTAAAGAATTTTTATGAGATAATCCAAGTGGTAGATTTTCCAGAGAATTTAATATTACGGATAATTTACTCAAAGATATTGCAATTGAAAAATGACAAAAAATCCAATCTGGAAGTGTATCAGTAGATAAAAATTTCTCTGAAGATTTATGAATCAAACTATGAGATAAAATCACATTTCAAATATTTGGTTTAGAAAAAAAACTCGAAGTAATAAATATTCGTCAGTCCCAAGATTATGCGATAACTCCATTTTTTTACTTTCAAGTTTTTCCACAAGATTTTGAAAAATTCCCGAAACAATATTTTTTATCAACTCAAGTAGAAAGTGATAAAATCCCAGAAGTGAAGCAATACTTTTTTGATCTTTCTAATGGAAGCACTCAGTTTATTGAAGTAGAAAAAATACTAGCAGAAGTAAAAGAAATTTCTCTGAAAGTACTTGGAATTATTCAGATTTTATTTCTCTATTTAGTTATTTTTTGTATATTAAGTATTATTGTAGTCACAAATTTTTATACACTTTTTGCAAAGCAAAAATCAAAATTATATTATTTACTCGGATCTACGAATAAACAAAATCAAAAAAGAGAATTTTTCGAATATTTTTTATTAGGAGTACTTATGTTTGTTTTAGCTATTTTAATAGCAACAGCGAGTATAAAATATTTCTTATGAATCAATGATTTTATTATTTTTGATTGGAATATTTGGTTAAAATATATATTTATTTTTATAATAATATTTTTGATTCTCATGGCTTGAATTTGGAAATTTATACAAAAAAAATAATCCCTCAGGGATTATTTTTTTTGTTCTATTTCTCCATCTTTGGAAAATAAAATGGCAAATGGTTTGGTTGGTTCAAATTTTCATAGAATAATAGTGATTACAGCCATGATTGGTACTGATAAAAATGCACCGATTATCCCCCATAAACTCGACCAAAACAAGAGTGATAAAATAATTATGGTTGATGATAAATTTAACCTTTTCCCCATTATTTTAGGTTCTAAGAAGTTTCATGAAATCATTTGAGGAATCAGTAAACACACTAGTAAGAACACCGAAGTATAGGCTCCATCAAACTGAACAAATGAATATAAAAATGGCAAAGCCATCGCAACTACTCATCAAACCGTTGGGATAAAATCAAGGAAAAATACCAGGAGTGCAAATAATAATGCGTATTCTACTCAGAATAATAACATCACAATATAACTCATCGAAGCATTGAGAAATGCGATGAAAAATTTAGATAAAATAAACATATTTATATCTTCGTAGATTTTTTGTGAAATAACACGGAATTTTTTTCTTCCAGAATTATCTAATATTTTTCTCATTTTTTTAAGAAATAATTTTCTCTCTAAAAATAAAAATATTGCTAAAATTCACACAGTCATTAATCACCCGAAAAATCAAGTGACTATATTGAGAATAAATGTACCTGTTTTTTTGATATCGATTTGTTGAGAAATTTCTTGAAAACTTATTTCTTGAATATTTCATACATACGGTCAAACCAGTTGGGTTACTTTTTCGAATCATTGAGTGATTTTATCTGTATTTTGTGAAAAAGATTCTAATTCTACAGAAATAATATAACTCACTCAGGCAAAAAATCATACAAAAATCCCTATGGAAATAATAAATGAAATAATAGTACTTTTAGAATATTTAAAGAAAAAACGAAATATTCCAGAAAATAATATTAATAAAATCAGTGTCAAAAATACAAGAGATAAAATACTTTTTCAAATATATAATATAAAAAATATCAGACACACTACTATAATCCACAGTGGGATTAAAATATATTTATTATTGTTCATCGGGATTTTTTAAGTAATAATTATTTTTTTTGATTTGCTTTTTGAAATCATACAAACACCATTCCAAGAACCACTAAAAGAGCTAAAATGATAAAAATCATATTATTTTTTTCATTATTTTCAGGAATAATATCATCAATAACATCTTCTTGAGTTTCAGGAGTGTAATCTCATAATTCAGCTATATCATCACTCGCGTTTTCAAGAGTTGTTGTTCTGGAACATAAGTTTACATAATGCTCATCATTATCACTATCAAACCAAGAGTATACGAGATAATCTTTTCATTCTTCAAAATTATATCCACATGCTGCAGATGAATCTTGAGTTATAATTGTTGAATCACCAACATTTCATTTCCAATAACCGGCAATATCAAATTCTACTCTATTTTGTTTCCCAAATTCTGCATCAGGATTTTGTGTAGAAATATTTGTTACTGTTCATTGAAATACACTATCAGCTTTTTCTAATTCTGCTGTTGGATTTTCAGGCATCATACAACTACAGGCAAAAGTTGTAGAAACACTATAAAATCACATAATAATACTCATTAAAATAAGACCAGCTAATTTTTTCATAATCTAAAAATAAGAAAATAATATATATATAATAATTTTTTTACTATAAATGTAAAATAACTTTATACTCTGTATAAAACGTAGAAAAAAGTATTTTGTGACATTTTGCATTTATAAATCGTCTATTAACTCTCATCATTCTATCATTTGCTCTTCGCGAACATCGACTTTATATAATCAAAAATCAATTGCAGCTTCAGAATAAATATTATCGTGTGAATCTGGATATGTTTGATATTGAGTATCGTATTTTGAATTTTCTAAAATAGTTCAAGATGTTTTATTGTCTTTATTTGATTGTAAATGAGCATTTGCTTCTAAGTCATATCCATCAATTATTTTCATAAATTGATCCGTTTGAGAATCTCCATATTTTCTATTGTTATAGGTATTTATAGCTAGATTTTTTTTGTTTGATTCGAGTTGGGTTTGAATATGAAATTGCGAATCACTTGCTGCAGTTTCTGAAGAATCACTCGAAAGCAGGAATATTCAACCAGTAAGTAAAACTAAAATTCAAATTATTATTCCAGTGTACATATTTTGATGATAAGTAATAATTATTTTAATTATATATATTCTTTGTAAGATTTTTGATAAGAAAAAAACCTCATAATTTATGAGGTTTTTTCTAGTTTTTTAAAATTTTTTTGATTCCAAATATATCCAATAATTGCAACAACAATATTACTGATTGCTAGACTTGCCCAAACTGATTCTATTGGAAAATTATAATATTCTATAGCGATATAACTTCACGGAATAGCGACAATAAAAAATTTAATAATCATAATCCAAAATCCTGGCCAAGATTTTCCAGTGGCTTGGAAACTATTTGCCACTACCATTGAAATTGCCATCGCTCAATATGTCAGTGCAACAATCCAAAGATATGAAAGTGTATAATTTACTACTGTTGAATCTTTTGTAAAAATATAAATAAAATATTTTCAAAAAATAATTAATATAATTCCTAGTCCTAAAGCAGAAAAAAATGAAAGAAGAATTGCTTTTTTAAAAACTTCTTGTGCTCTTGCAAAATTTCCGGCTCACATATTTTGTCAGATTAATGACATTGCAGCCATTGAAAACCCAATTGCAGGTAAATATGCAAAAAATTCTAAACGAAATGCCAGAGAGAATGCCGTTGCTCCAGGTTCTAAAAATTTTGCAGAAACAATATAAATTAAAATGGCTAATCAAACAGGATTTATAACTTGAGTAAATGCTGCAGGGATTCAAATATCAAATACTTTTTTAACAGATTGTTTTTTGAGCGATAAATTTTTGAATTCAAAAAATATTTTTCTTTTTTTCGAAGATAATACTTTCATCGCAATACAAATAAAAATTGCTTGAGAAATCAATGTTGCGTAGGCAGCTCAGGCAATTCCTAATTCTGGAAAACCAAATTTCCCAAATATTAAAATTGGATCCATCACTACGTTTACCACCATAGAAACAGCAAATAATTTTGTGACCGTAAAAGTGTCACCTTCTGCATTAAACATCATCATAATGTTAATCAGAAAAAATAATAATAATCCCCCAGCAGACACAATCGTAAAATATTCTAAAGCTGGATTGTAAATAGCTCAAACTGCCCCAGAAGAAACGAGTATCCATTCTCTAAATACCAGAGAAATTATTGTAAAGAAAATCCCAAATAATCAAGCCAATACAAACGATTGAGCCATCACTCTAGCAGCTTCTGTTTTCATTTTTGCTCATATGTGCATCGACATAAGCACACTCGAACCAATTGAAACTCACATACTCAGCGACATCATAATCATCTGTGCGATTTGAGAAATACTCACAGCAGCAATTGCTTCATCAGAAATTTTACTCACCCAAAAAGTATCGACAATATTATACATCGTATAGAAAAAAATTGTCAGCATCATCGGCCAAGCGATTGACCAAATTTGAGAAATAATATTTCATTTTGTTAAATTTTGAACATCGTGTTCACTCATATTTTTATTGAAAATTTTTAAGGTTCAAAATATAACTTCTTTTTTTGAAATAGCAACAACTCTTTTAATAATGTATATCTAAATCAGGAATATATTTTTTTAAAATATGAGAAATTTTATAAATATTTTTTTTCGTAGATTTTTTTTGGTAATATTTTTTTAGATATTTTGTATCCATAAAATAATATTTCTCGTTCATATATTCAAAAAACTTTTCGAGTGAAGTCTCTTCAGAAATATTTTTTACATAAAAATAAATAAATTCAGCAATAAATAATGGTTGAATCATCGGTTTATTTTCATCTAAAATATCTATTTTTTTCAAAAATTTTATTTCATCAAATGATACTTTTCATAAAAATAAATCTTGAAAATTTTTCTTTTCTTGAATATATTCAACCGTTTTAAGAATTCCTCTTGAATACGAAGTATCTTTGTGCTGAACTCCTGGAAAATCAGAGGAATAATTTCTTTTAAAACGAAGAAATGCTTTATTTGAATCGCTATAATTGAGTTGTAAAAATTGTTTAAATTCATCAGTTTCACAGATTTCTCACATTAAAAGTGTAGGTAGGCTTGCTATAATTCAAATATTTGAAATATCAGTTCACTCAAAAACTTTTTCGAGTAAAACGGCGAGTCATTCTTCTTTTTCTAGATTGTGTGCTCAGCGAAATTCTCCAAGTCTACGTTTTGTATTTTCTAAATTTACACAGTGAGCCATGATTTCGTGCAGAGACAATTTGAGAACAGATTTAAGCGTTTTAGTTTCATATGATTTTTTATTGGGAATTTCTAAAAATTTTTCTCCATCATAAATACTTCAAACATTTGTAACTTTAGTTCTTTGTGGCAATCCATAAATTTCAAGTATCAAATCAAATATTTCACAATAATCTTCTCTGTTTATTTGGGTTTGAAATATTCATGGAAATATTTTTTTTCTGGTAAATTTTTTTTCTCCAGCAGAATAATTTTCTGGTAAAATATTTTTTATTTTTTCTAAAAAATATGCAAAATCAGCAGTATTTTTTAATGATTTTTTATAAGATTTTTTTTCTAAAAATTCAAAACATTTTATAATTTCTTGAGGTTTTAATTGGATTTCTCATCCGAAATTTTTCTTTTCTAATTTTTTGATATTTTGTATATTTTTTTTAGCTTGTGCAGAAGAAATTTTATATTTCCCCCCTGCTTTTTGTATTTCAAAAGCTAATCAATATTGAGCGATTAAAAGAGTATTTTTTACATAAGAAAATTGTTTTTGTAAAAATTTTACTCGTATTTTATCTTGTTTGTCTTGAGTATAGACATTATTGATTTTTTGAGAAAAAAAATCAATTTGTTCTATTTTATGAGAAAGTTTTGTATAAATTTTATGATAGAGTAAATCAAAATCTATATTTTTATGATATTTTTCTCA
>CBFHLZ010000044.1:0-10604 GCA_965656795.1 Patescibacteria group bacterium | reverse complement strand
GATTTACAAAATTATTTAAACGAAGAAAATATTTCTTTACAATCAGAAAAAAATATTGATAAAAAAATTCATATTTTCTTTGATAATTCACAAAGTGTAAAAAATACTTGAGCGAATTGAATGTATCCAAAAATATTCTCTGCAATAAAAAATTATGATAATTCTCTTCAAGATACACAATTATACAGTTTTAATTTTGATGTTGAAAAACACCTGAAAGTAGACGATATATCATTTTGGTGATATTCTAATATTGATAAATTACTAGAATTTATCGAAGAAACAAAACTTCAAAACACAAATATTGTATTTGTAACTGATGATGATAATTTTAATTATTCAACTGAGCAAAA
Organism: Patescibacteria group bacterium; assembly: GCA_965656795.1. Lineage (GTDB taxonomy): Bacteria > Patescibacteriota > Gracilibacteria > BD1-5 > UBA6164 > CAJXJP01. The sequence goes on along the minus strand of CBFHLZ010000044.1, from coordinate 10,251 downwards.
CGAATATTTTTCAAGTGAATATGGAAAAACAAATAAATTTTCTATTCTAAAAATTTGAGATAATATTAAAAAATATAAATCTGAAATTCAAACATATTTATCTCTCACTCAAGGGAATATTTATGAAATAAAATCACAAAATCAGATAGAAAATACAGTAAAAAATATATTTGAAATAAATACTTCAAATATCTATAAAACTTGTGAAGATTCTCAAGAAAATATTTCAGATAATTGGAAAAGAATCCAAGCTGGATATATTTCTAAAAGACTATTACTTGGAAAAAATTTTCCACAACAATCACAAACACAAGTGGCTGAAGAATATAAAATTGTAAACCAATTTAATTCTTATATCGCACTGGAAACGCAACAACAGCAAAATGATTTAGACAGATATTCTAACCAAGAAGATAAGTATAATACAAGCTTTGATGACAATGAGAATTCTTTTTCTAATGATATTACGAGTCTTCAAGTAAGAACTAATATCTTTGCAGAATATAGAGATAGCTGAGCATCAGCTACGTTTTGATTAGGTAATGTTAATGTTCAATGAGAAAGTTCTGGTGGTCATATTTTTGGAGCATCAATGAAACGTTATTCGAATTCTTCGTATAAGGATAATATTAATATAAATTTCTTAGGATTTATTTTAATCTGTATGTATTTAGTACAAATATTTTCAATGATTATATTTATTGGAAAATTATTAAGTAGAAGAAAATAAAACACAAAAAAAGATTTCCCGGGAATATTCCCGGGAAATCTTTTTTTTAATTTTTTCTTAAATATTTTAATTCGAGAGTATCTGCTTCAAATGAAAAAATATCACTCGGAGAAATATTTTCATCCAAATCAACTTCATCAATTATTTTTATTTCTGATAAATATTTTTTAAATGTTTCTTTTAAATCTGAAATTTTATAATTTTCTTTTTCTCCAGAAAAATTAGCACTCGTTAAAAATATTGGTCATTCTTCTTGGATAAGTTTTTTTTGTGCTGGAGTATGAGCGACTCTAAAAGCAATTTTTTCATATTGATCAAAATTTGGATACGAAACTTCTTCGTCTTCAAATTCTAACAACATTTTGATTCTTGGACAATCAGTTAAAACGGTAAATGGTTTTTCATATTCTGAAATAAAATCTAATTGTTGTTCTGTTAACGTTGTATTTTCATATAACCAATCCAAATCTTCGACCATAATTGCCAGAGGTTTATCATAACCTCTATTTTTGATTTTGTATATTTTTTGGTAGGCATCAGAATCTCAAATTGGACATCAGATTCCGTAGCATGTGTCAGTTGGAAGTAAATAAATGTTCATAATTATTTTTTAAAAATTATTTTTTGTGTTTATTTAAAATATTTATATAAAAATATATTCATACGTCAATAGTTTTTTACCGAACTTATTGCTAATTTATATTCTATTTTTATAATAAATATAAAATTTGTATTAAAAACATAAAATTATGAAAAAAGCCTTTACGTTAGTTGAACTTATTGTAGTTATTACTATCCTTGCAGTTTTAGCAACGGTGGCATTTATAAGTTTTCAATGATATGCAACAGAGTCAAGAGACACTGTTAGATTGACGGATATAAAAAGTATTCAACAAGCATTTAATCTAAATATTGCTCGTGATAAACCTCTACCTGATGGACAAAATATGGTAAATATTACAGCCAGTTGAGCAAATCTATTTCAACAATGAACTTTATCTCAATGAGATTTAGCTGATGTAGGAGTATTTAATGGATGATTTGATCCAGTTTCAGGGAGTTGAATTGTATATGCTAGAAATACTCAAAAAAATAAGTTTCAAATTTGAACATTTATGGAACTAGCTAAGCAAACAACAAATAAATTATCTAGTATGACATATGCTGATAATAGCAAAAAATATTTTTATACAAAATGAGAAAAATTAGGTATATTGTTAGATAAAAATAGTGATATACCAGTATCTACTCATATAGATATTTTTAATGTTACTCAAGAATATAAAGCTCATATATCAAATAATAAAATTATTATTTGAGGACCATGAGTTTTAGCTGGTATTTTGCCAAGAGCAAATTGTACTCGTTTACATGATAATGGAGCTACTAAAAATTGAATATATTCTATTTATTCTTCAACGAGTTCAACTGGATTAAGAGATGTTTACTGTGACTTTACATATCCAGAATATATTATATCAGATGAATTATTGCAAACGGGAGATTTTATAGAGTGAAATGAAATAAATACAAAATTTACTAGTAATCCTACTACAACAATTTTAGAAATGCCTTCACCAATAGACTCATGATATGTAGCTCATCAAACAGGTTATGGACATTCTGAATATGAAGTACATTTATTGTATCCAGATCATTGTTTTGACTCTAAGCAATTAACTATGAGAGTTTGGACTTCTAAAAATATTGAACAATCGGTATTCCACCACCGTGCGTATTGAGTTGATTGAAGTGACTGGTATGTTACTGATGAACTTAGTCCAACTCCAACTATTATTGATACAAAAATTGTAGATGGGAGAGAATGGAATTTAGAGCAAGTAAGAGCAGATATAAGAGATGATATTACTAATTTTCATTGGTATTTGGGGTATATAAGTATACCAGATTCTGATTTTTATTTTACTTGAGTTCGTTTATGATGCGAATAAAAAAAGAATATTTTTTAAAATATTCTTTTTTTATTATTAAATTTTATTTTTTATACTAATGGTTTTTGAAGAGGAACTCCGGTAGTTCTAGGATATTTTTTATGAGTTGAAGAAACTTTTTCAATTATGATAAATGTTCTTTCTTGGTCTCAAATAGTATAATTTTTTACTTTTAATATTTTTGCTCCAAGTCTTGAAAGTGCTTTTTTTGCAGATTTTAATTCTTCTTTATCATTGAGTTTGTAGGCTACAAATATTCCTCCAACTTTTAAGAAAGGTATACAAAATTCTAAAAGTGTTGGTAAAAATGCCATAGCTCTAGAAACTATATAATCATATTGTTCTCTGTGATCTACTTTTTGTCCAAGTTCTTCAGCTCTTCCATTTATTGTAGATACATTTTTTAATTCTAATTGTTGCGCAAAATCTTCAATGGCTTTGAGTTTTTTTCCAACTGAATCAATCCCTGTAAATTCTACATCAGGATTTACAATAGCTAGAGGGAGCATAGGGAAACCTCATCCAGTTCCTAAATCAGCAACTTTTACTTTTTGATTTTCATACGCAGGTTCAAAATCAAGAAAAATATTTAATAAAATTGAATCAACAAAATGTTTTTCAATAATTGCTTCATCTTCTCTGATGGCTGATAAATTAATTTGAGAATTTTTTTCTTTAAATATTTCTAAAAATTTTTCAAATTTTTTTAATTCGTGGTCTTCTAATTCTAGATTATGTTTTTTAAAAAGTTTTTGCATAGTTGTTTTTTACTTCACTTTCAGTATATCTTTTTTGGATAAAATCTGAATAATAGTGAAAAAATAAATTTGTAGTATTGTACACTAAAATTGAGAATTGCAAGCAAAAAAGTTGCTTTTTAAATTTCGTGTATATAATTAGTATATATATAAATTTTTCTATAATTATGCTTTCAACTCCACTGACTAAATCAATTTTAAGAACTACTGATAATTATATTAAAGCTTTACAAAAAGCTGGTATTTCTACGGTTTGGGATTTACTGAGAGAATTCCCAAGAGATTATGATGACAGGACAAGTGTTTTAGATAGTTTTTCGCTGATAAATATTAAAGAATCAAATACTATTTTAGTAAAATTATTATCAATAACATCACAAAAAACTGCCAACAATAAGATTTTAACAAAAGCAGTTTTAGAAGATAAAAATGGGTTTTTAGCTGAAGCTGTTTGGTTTAATAGAAAATTTCTTACAACTCAATTACAACCATATGTAGGTAGAAAAATAATTGTAACTGGAAAGGTAAAATATGCATTTTGAAAAGTAAGTTTTACTTCACCAGATACACAAACAGATCTATCAAAACTTTCATGAGAAATAGTTCCAGTTTATTCTGATTTAAATTATATACCGAGTAAATGGACTGCTCCAAAAATAGATTTACTCAAAAAATATATTTGAGATATCACAGAAAATTTACCAGAAAATATTTTAGAAAAGTATGATTTTATTTCGAGAAAAGAAGCATTTTATAAAATCCATTTTCCTAAAAATAAAAATGATATTGAGCAAGCAAAATATAGACTTGCGTATGAAGAACTCTATGAAATAAATTATACAGCTATTTCAAAAAAATATGAAAAGTTTGAAGCTACAACAGGGAAATCTGTAAAAATAGCAATGAATCCAGAGTTAGTAAAACAAATCTTAGAAAAATTACCATTTACACTTACAGATCATCAAAAAATTGTATTATTTCAAACACTCAGAGATATGGAAAAATCTCACGGGATGCAAAGACTATTAGAAGGTGATGTTGGAACATGAAAAACAGCAGTAGCTCAAGTAGCTGCTATACATGCTATTTTAGAGAGTGAGAAGTTAGATTCTCGCATCCAGGTAGTAATTATGGCTCCGACAGAAATTTTAGCTCGTCAGCACTTTGAGTGAATGCAAGAATTATTTTGGGATTTTTGAATTTCATCTCATTTATTGGTATGATCAGTTACGAAAAAAAATAAAGAAGCTATCAAAGCTGATATGAAAATATGAAATGTAGATGTGATTATTGGTACGCACGCGTTAGTTCAAGAAGATGTATTATTCAAAAATTTATGATTTGTTATTATTGACGAACAACATAGATTTTGAGTAAAACAAAGAGAAGTTCTTGAATCCGGTTTGGGAAATTCAACAGGGATTATTCCACATAGTTTAAATATGACAGCAACTCCAATCCCAAGAACTCTGGCTCTTACTCTATATTGAGACCAAGATTTATCTATTATTTCTGAGTATCCAAAGGGGAGAAAAGATATTTATACAAAAGTTGCAGGAAGTGAAAATCAAAGGCAAGAAATAGAATTATTTTTGCGTAGTGAGTTAGAAAAGTGAAGACAAGCTTTTTGGATTTCACCTCTGGTAGAAGAATCTGAAAAAATGGATTTAGCAAATGCAATTTCAACCTACGAAACTTTGACTGAAATATTTGCTCCATTTACCGTTGGATTATTACACGGGAAAATGAAAGCAAAAGAAAAAGATCAAATAATGAAAGATTTTGCTGATAATAAAATACAAATATTATCGTCAACTTCTGTAGTAGAGGTTTGAGTAAATGTTCCAAACTCAACGATTATGTGTATAGAATGAGCTGAAAGATTTGGATTATCTCAACTGCATCAATTTAGAGGTCGTGTGGGAAGATGAAAACATCAATCATATTGTTATTTATTCCCGAGTAAATGAAATTCTACCGATAGACTCAAAGCTATGGAGAGAACCAATAATGGTTTTGAATTAGCAGAAATAGATCTAGAAATCAGATGACCAGGGGAAGTTTATGGTCTCAGACAATCAGGAGTACCAGATCTAAAAGTCGCAGACTTAAGAGATTTAGAACTTATTTCGCAAATTAGAGAAGATATCCAAGAAATGTTTGAAGATAAAAAAGAAGAAATGCAAGCCTAAAAACTTGTATTTTTTTTGTGAGGTATATAATAAAAATAATATATTTTTAATTTCCCCGGGAATTGAAAAAAAAATTTTTTTACCTCACCCTAACCCTCTCCTTTGGAGAAGAGGGAATAAATATATTTACTTATGACTTTACTCGAAATATTTTTTATAGTATCAGGGATAATTATTTTTATTCTGGCTCTTGATATAGCTAAAAAACAAAAATTTAATGCTTTGCATTTTATTATATTTTTATTTGTATGAGCTTCACTTACTACATTAGCTTTTGTTCCAGAAATACTCAATCTTATTTGAGATATTTTTGGTGTGCAAAGATGAGCGGATGTTTTAGTATATGGAAGTATTATATTTCTCGTATATTTTGCATTATTATTACTCAGAAAATCTGAAGAAAATATCTCAGACTTAACCCAATTAGTCAGAGAATTAGCAATTGAAAATTCTCATAAAAATAAAATATCTGGAAAAGAAGTTTTTGTTATTCCAAGTTATAACGAAGGGGAAGTACTAGTATCAACTATTCAAGATATTTTATGAAATGGATATAAAAATATTTTAGTTATAAATGACGGATCAAAAGATAATACCAGACATATTTTAGAAAAAGAATTTTGAGATAATAAACATGTTACGGTTCTCAATCACTATAAAAATAGAGGTCAATGAGCAGCACTAGAAACAGGATTTGAATATTTGAGGAGATATTGAGAAGTGAAATATCTCATCACTTTTGATGCAGATGGACAACATGATATAAATGATGTAAAAGAATTTGAAAAATATTTAAAACATCATCCAAAAGTAGATATTTTACTGGGAAGTAGATTTCTTAAGAAAAAAGCAAAATGAATAAAGTTATTTCGTAGAATTATTTTAAAACTATGAATTATTTTTACATTTTTTATGAGTAATATTCGTCTCTCAGATACTCATAATGGTTTCAGACTTATTCGTCTAGAAGCACTTAAAGATATTCAAATTACTATGGATGGTATGTGACATGCTTCTGAAATCATTGATATTATTGCAGAAAAAAAACTTATCTATAAAGAAGTTCCAGTACATATTATCTATACGGATTATTCTATGAATAAATGACAATCAAGTATGAATGCAATAAGTATTGCTTTGAAAATGATTTGGAATAAATTTTTTAAGTAGAAATAATTAACTCTCTCTCTCTCTGGCTTTCAGCCATCTCTCTCTTTATAAGAGAAAGAAATTATTTATAACTCTCTCTGCCTTTCAGGCATCTCTCTCTTTATAAGAGAAAGAAATATAAGTATAAAAATTATGAAGAAAAAAATATTAATTACAGGAGGACTTGGATACATTGGTTCGCACGCAGTTGTTGCTTTTGAGCAAGCTTGATATGAAACTATCATTTTGGATAATTTATCAAATAGTTGCGTAACTACTCTGAGAAATATTCAGGCTATTTTAGGATATAAACCTAAATATTTTGAATGTGATTTAAGAGATAGGAAATCTGTTTTTGAAATTTTTGAGTCTCATAATTTTGATGGAGTGTTACATTTCGCTTGAGCAAAAGCTGTTTGAGAAAGTTGTGAACAACCTATATATTATTTTCAAAATAATATTTCAGGAAGTTTATTTTTATTTGAAGCTATGGAAAAATTTTGAGTAAAAAATATTATTTTTTCTAGTAGTGCAACTGTTTATCATCAAGAAAATAATATGCCATTAATTGAACAAAATAAACTTTGAACAATTAATCCATATTGAACTACAAAATTGTTATTAGAAAAAATATTAGAAGATTTATCTCAGTTTGCAGGATTTAATGTAATTAATTTACGTTATTTTAATCCAATTTGAGCACATCCAAGTTGAAAATTATGAGAAGATCCAGATGGTATTCCAAACAACCTACTTCCTTTTATCATGAAAGTAGCAAATGGAGAATTAAAAACTCTATGAGTATTTTGAGATGATTATGATACCATAGATGGAACCGGTGTAAGGGATTATATAGATGTAAATGATTTAGTTGATGGACATTTATTGGCTTATAAAAAGCTAGAAGAAAAATCGAATAATTTTTGTGATGTATATAATCTGTGAGTAGGGAAAGGAATTTCTGTTTTAGAAATGATTGATGCTTCGAGAAAAATCACAGGTCAAGAAATTTCATATGAAATTTTAAAGAGAAGAGAAGGTGATGTGGCAGAAGTTTACTGTAATCCAAGTAAAGCAAAAGAGGAACTTTGATTTGAAACGAAAGTAAGTTTAAATGAAAGTTTGGAAAATAGTTGGAAGTTTTATAAAAAGTAATCCATCCGACCTACGGCCACCTTCCTTTGTAAAGGAAGGAAATAATTTTTGAGAAAAGTTGAAAATGAAAGAGAAAATGAATATTTTACAATTTTCTCCATATTTTCCACCACATAAATGAGGTGTTGAAACTGTGGCAGAAGAAATAGCAGATTATTGGACAAAAAAGTGATATTGAAAAGTAATCAATATCACTTTTGATGTGTGACAAGTTCAAACTACTCACTATTCTCAAAAATGATATAAAGTTTTTTTATTACCGAGTTTTGATATTATTTCAAATTTCCCAGTTCCTAAGTTTTGGAAAAAAGATTTTTGGATAGTATTGAAAGAATTGAGAAACTATATTTCAGAAAATAAAAATACAAGAATTGTCTCACACACACGTTTTTTCTTAAGTTCTTTTATTGCAGGAATATTTGCTAGAAAAAATAAACTTAAATGGGTTCATATCGAACATGGAAGTGATTATGTGAAACTATCATCAAAATTAAAATCAAAAATATCATATATCTATGATCAACTTATTTGAAAATGGATATTTAAAAAAGCTGATACAGTTTTAGCGATTAGTGAAGCTTGCAAAAAATTTATAGTGAGTGAATTTATAGAGAGAGAAGTGGACGTATTTTATAGGGGAGTTGTATTTTCAAATAAATTACCTGAAGTAGAAAATCTATCAGAAAAGTTTCCATGAAAAATGGTAATAGGATTTGTCGGAAGATTATTAAAGTGGAAAAATGTAGAATCATTAATTATTGCATATAATAATATTTTAAAATCTGGAAACGAAAATATTGAATTAGTAATAGTTTGAGACTGAGAAGATTTAGAAAGATTGAAAATATTGGATGGTGATAGTAGTGTATATTTTACATGATCAAAACAATTTAATGAAGCACTAGCGTATCAAAAACAATTTGATATTCATATTCATCCAAGTAGTCCTGGTTGATGATTAGCAACCACTTTATTGCAAGCAATGAAATATGGTTGTTATATCGTTGCTACCCCAAATGAATGAGCAAAGGAAGTTATAGTTGATTGAGATAATTGAATATTAGTCAAAGATGATTCAGTTGAAGAAATTCAAAAATGAATATCAGAAGCATTAATTCATTTTGATAAAAAAATAGAATATTCAGAAAAAAATAAAAAAATTATTGAAAATAATTTTTCATGGGAAAAAAATATAGAAATTTTATATGATAAGGTAAAGTAATGGAAAAGAAAACTATTATTTTTGTACAAAATGTAGATTTTCCTCAACAATGAGCAGTTGATATTTTTTATTATGCAAAATTTTTATCAAAAGAAAAAAATATTCATGTAAAAGTAATAATTTCTAAAATCAAAGAAGATATATCACATCAAAATTTGGAATTAATTGAACTATGAAAAATCAATTATATTTTTTTCGTTATAAAATCTTTTTTAAAAATAAAAAAAATAAATCAATCTAATAAAATTGATTATGTTTACTTTTTTGCACAGCATCCTTTATCGGTAATTTTACAATTTTTTGTAAAATATTTATTGAAAATTAAGACTATATATGATGTTGTTTCATGACCAATTTGAAAAGGATTTATTCCGTTTATTTCAAAACATACAATTAAACTAGGAGTATTTTTATCAAATAAGTATATCGTATTAGATAAATGATTAATTAAAAAATTAAATTTATCTGAATCAAAAAATCATGAGATAATTTGAATGTGATATGATCCAGAATTATTTTTTGAAAATAAGGATATTGATTTATTCAATAAAAAAGAAAAAGATATAATTTTTACTTATATTTGAACATTAAATCTTGAAAGAAACCTAAATATTTTTATTGAAGCTTTTATTTATAATATAAAAGAAAATAGACATCTCAAACTATATTTTATTTGAAGTTGAAATTGAGAAAATCAATTAAAAGAAATATCTTGAGAATATTTAAATAAAAATATATTTTTCTTAGGAAAAAAAGACCATAAAATAATACCTGACTATATAAATAGTTCAGATATTATGGTTTCTTATGTTCCAAAAGTTGATTATTTTGAATATCAACCACCTACGAAATTAATAGAATATCTAGCATGTAATAAATCAGTTATTGCCACTAATACTATAGCACAATCTGTTATATTGAAAGGATACGAAGAGTTTATTCATGAAGATAGTTTTGAAAGTACTAGAGAAAAAATAAAGTACCTATCTATGAGTTATCATAATTGATTTATATATAATAATAACTATAGATGGGATAATTTATGTAAAAAGCTACTAAATATCATTTAGTAGCTTTTTATAGTTGTCAATTG
>CBFHLZ010000043.1:0-10676 GCA_965656795.1 Patescibacteria group bacterium | reverse complement strand
GCTACAAACTGGGATAAACTTGGTGATTTTGATGCTGCTGTTAAATCAAATGTAATTGGTTTAACATTAGAAGAAGCTTCTGAAATGGAAACTGTTTCTGGTGCATCTATTACAAGTGAAGCATTTAAAGAAGCTATTAAATCACAATTATAAGATCTATGAAATTCACAAAAAAATTATGTGGATCACAACTGGAAATTCTCATTCATGATGAATGAGAATTTTCTGATTTGATTCAAAAATCTTTTGAATATTGAGAATATTTTGAAAAAAAATATTCTCGCTTTATAGAAAATAATTATTTAGATACTCTCAATAAAAATAAATTTACTCACGGTATAGATGTGGATTTTTATAATATTGTTTCTCTGGCTCAAAATATTTCAAAAATAAGTGAATGATATTTTGATATTACCATACTTCCCTTTTTAGAAAATAAATGATACTGAAAATCTCAAGTAAAAATAGTAGAAAATATTTGATATAAAAATATTATTTTAGAAAAAAACTCACTACAATTAAAAAACAATATTTCTATTGATATTTGAGCACTATGAAAATGATTCATTGTAGACAAAATTTATTATATTTTAGACAAAAAAATAAATAATTTTACAATCAATTTTTGATGAGATATTAGGATTAAATGAGAAAAAAATATTTTACTCGAAGATCCAAAAGATGAGAGAAAAATTATTTGAAGTATAAATTTAAAAAACAATTCTCTTGCATCAAGTAGCTGATTAAAGAGAAATTTTTGAAAGCATCATCACTTAATTAATCCACACTCTTGAGAATCACAAAATGATGTAATCTGAGTTTTTGTGCAACATAATTCTTGTGTGTTTGCAGATAGTTTTTCAACAGCATTATTTGTTTCACCTATTGATGTGTCTATAAATATACTCAAAAAAATGAAATGACTTGAAGCTATGATTATATTAAAAAATGGTAAAATCCATAAAACAAAATGATTTAATTTTATACAAAATTCACTATGAAAATAAAAAACGTTGAAGTAATTAAATGATGTATCAGTTGTAGAAACTGTGAAAATGTTGCTCCGGATACATTTAAAGTTTCACCAACTTCAAAAGTTATTTCAAATAAATACGATTGAAAAGAAGCTGAAATAATTACAGCAGAATTACTGTGTCCAGTTAATGTAATTAAAGTCGAAAAAACTGGAAAAAGTATGATTTCTCTGCAATCAGCAAAAGTGATAGAAAAAAAATATCTCACTGATGATGTTATCGAATTACGCTTAAGTGTAGAAAATTTCTCAGCAAAACCAGGACAATATGTTTCTATGCAAATGCAAGACTGGAAAGGAACGTTTTATAGAAATTATTCTATTACTGAGTTTTCAAAAAATCACTTTGTACTCACAATAAAAATTTTAGAAGACGGAAGAGGTGGGAAATTTTTAAATAAATTAAAAATAAATACATCGCTCAATTATATTTGAGCTTTGTGAGGTTTTGTTTTACAGGAAAATAAAAAACCAAAAGTATTTTTTGCAACTGGTACTGGATTATCTCCAGCAATTGCGATGTTTGATGCACTGTGAGATGATGTAGAAAAAAAATTATATTTTTGAGTGAGAGATGAATCAGAAGTATTTTATGAAGAAAAATTTAAAAAATATAAAAATTTTAAATATAAAATATTTCTCTCTCAACAAGATCACCCAGATTATCACTATGGGAGAGTAAATCAAGAAATAGAATCTGTTTCTAGTGAATCTGAAGTGTATATGTGCGGGAATCCAAAAATGACTGATCAAGTAACTCATGAACTCAAAATGCAATGACATAATGAAAACCAAATATTTTCAGAATGATTTGTGGCTGGGAAAGAAGAAAGAAATATTTTTAAACTTATTTTCCTCAAATGAGTTATTCCATATATGAAAACAATAGAAAAAATACTTTTATTTATTTGAATAGTAGCTATTCCAGCATTATATTTTTATTGAGTAATAAATAACAGTTTATATAAATCATGATTTATAATCTGATGAAGTATTTCAGCTTTTTTATACACACTCAGCTGGTGGGCTGTAATATTTGTAATGTATATTCGTCCATTATCACAATTATTTCCAAAAATTTGAATTCTTAAAACTTTAGCAACACAGAGAAAAAGTTTATGAATTATTTCAGCTATGGTAATATTTTTAATATTTTTTCAAAAATACATACTCAATTATCAAAATTTTCTGAGTTACTTTAGAGTTGAAAATTGGCACTGATTTTATTCCATTTTATCAAGAATTTCAGAATTAACAGCAATTATTTTACTCCTGACCTCAAATAATTATTCTCAAAGAAAATTATGAATCTGGTGGAAAAGAATTCAAAGAAGTTCATATTTATATTTTTTATCTGGTTGAATAGTCGCAGCAGTTTGGTGAGATAATACTTATTATTGGGCAATGTGAATTTGGTGAGTTTTATTTATCGCAGCATTTATAAAAAATAAATTTTTCAATAAATAAAAAAGCCCGTTCGGGCTTTTTTTTAGTATCCTTGTTCTTGACGAGTAACAATATCGATTGCTTCGATTTCATCACCATCTTCGTTGTACAAGTCAGCATCACTAGAAATATCGCTAAGCGTAATGGTTTCAATATGATGTTTAGCAATACCAGAGTAAATCACTCCATCACAATCTTGATGCAGACAATTTTTAGTAATTTTTTCTTCTTCTAAGCAATTATCATCAGAAAAAGATATATCATGCGGAGCATGACAGACATCACACTGTTTTTCAATAATATTCATAACAAACCTCTTGTGTTTACAGTGGTGTGATAATAAACATTTTTTTTAATAATTCAACAAAAAAACCTCGTTAATGAGGTTTTTAATAATAAATAGACCATAGATTATTTTTCCAAAGTTAAATGAAAATTTTTTACACTTTCATTTACACCATTTTTTGCACCCAGTGATATAGGCTGTACATCAACTTTTATAATTTCTTTTTTTAACATTTGATTAATAACCAAACCATCACAAAGAAATACTTCACATTTTAGTACAACAAGAGTTTCAATGCCCTTAGTATTATTTTTCCATTCTACTAAGTGTAATCTATTACATTTTTCACATTTGTGCGTAGACATCACACTCTCCTTTTTTGAACATCTAAAAACATCATAATGTAAAAATTGTCTATTTCAAGCTAAATATTTAAAAAAATAATATAAATTATATTATAAATTAAAAATTATATTTGACAAATCATAGAGTATAAATAGTATTTTATCGTCAATATAACACAAACAAAGGAGGTTTTATGTTGATTCTTACGCGCCGTGTTGGTGAAACTTTTATGATTGGTGACGAAGTCACTGTTACTGTACTTGGAGTCAAAGGAAATCAGGTACGAATCGGTGTTAACGCACCAAAAGATATTTCAGTGCATCGCGAAGAAATTTATGCGCGAATCCAAAAAGAAAAACAAGATTCTCGATAAATTATAGAAAAAAAATCCAGCTTTTGCTGGATTTTTCTTTTACATAAAATATTTTTTGTCTATTTTTCCGTTTTCTACTTCGATTCCTTCAGATTTGATTAAATTCACTTTCCCGTGAATTCCATCTTTTCAGTTATAATACCCAATTTTATTTTCATTTTCTAGGACTTTATAACACGGAACTTTTTCCAACTCACGATTATCCTTCACAATCTTCCCTATTTTTCTCGGATGAACTTCAAACACATCCCCAATAGCCTTATATGTCGTAACTTTCCCTTTTGGCATATCTTGGATATATTTAAACACCAGAGGTCTTAGATCGTCAGTTTTCATAGTTTGTTCGTTTAGTTTTATATAATTGTTTTGAGTATACTTGTGGAATGGAAAAATGGAAGAGGAAAATTAGGAATAATTCACAAAACTAAAAACATTTTCTTTTGCTCTACTTACAGCAACATAGTAATGCCTTTTAGCTTCTTCATTATTATCTTTTAATTTCTGTAAAAATGATTTAATATCTCAACGAACATTGTATGTATTTAAAATAAAAACATTATCATATTCTTTTCATTTTGCAGAAGTTATAGTACTTGATGAAATATATATTTTATCATCTTGATTTAGATTTAAAATATCAATTAATGTTTTTCAATCAGCTTCATTAAATTTAACTTCATTATTCTTAAAACAATCAATAATTATTTTAAAATACTCTTTATAATTTCATCACTTTTTAAATCAATCTTCTTGTAAGATATCTCAAATATGACTTATATTATCAGTATTTTTTAGCTTTATAATTCTTCAAAATATTACTTGATAATTATTATCTCATTTTTCATAGAAAAATTTTAATTCTTTTTCAAGTTCTGTATAAATAATTTTTCAATTTACAAATGAAATTAACTTTTGAAAAAATAATTTTAAATGAATATTATAGATAGGTTTTTCAGTATATGGAAAGAATATTTCAGAATTATCATCAAGTAATTGTTTAAGTATTTTATTAAAATCTTCTCAAAAATTAGGTCAATAATCTTTTTTATCACTAGTAGGTTGAAATAGAATTACATTGTTTTTTCACTTGAATATATCTTTATTTAAATTTATATATTCAATAATAAAATTTAATAAATTCTCTAATCTTTCTTTTTCAGTTCAATGCTTTGGTGTATACGGTAAGTTTTCATCAATATATCAATCTATAATAACCGAATCACTAGAGTCTATAATTCAAGAAGGAATAATCTCATTCACTCTCTTTAAAATATTTTTTCAAAATCTATATGTCGTTTCTAATTCCCTGTCATATTCAAGTCAAACAAAAGTATTTTCATTGAATGTTTCATAATTAATTTGTTGATTTTTATCTCATACACAAATAAATTTAATTTCTCATTTTTCAATCATTTTATTAAAAATTTTCAAATAACACTTTTTAGTATCTTGATATTCATCTATAAATATATATTTAATTCATTTTTGCATTAAAATATCATGAAAAAGATTAAAATATTCTTCTTTTCATCATAAAAATTTTTCATTTATTAAATCTAAAGTTGACCATTGAGAATTAGTTTCTAGATTATTTTCTGAAAAATTATTTGTTATTCTTTGTAATAAGTTTTTCTCATTAAAGTTTATCTGTTCATTCATCTAATTTTTCATTTTCTAAAATAGTATAACTAAATGGAATAATAAAATTTTCAATAAAAAAAGATGCTACTGTTTTTATTTCAACATTATCTTTATTTCCTACTTTATTTGAAATACTATCAATTGATGAATTTGAATGACTTAAAATATAAAAATTATCATTATGTCATTCTTCAATATATCTTGAAATAATATGGCTTAATAAATATGTTTTTCAAGTTCAAGGTCATGCCTGTATTTGAAGTCATTTAAAATTTTCATCATCTTTTTTTTCAAAAAAATAATTTATAATCTTTTGTTTAGATTCATCTGGATTTTTATCTGACATAATTAATATTTATTAAAAAGGTATATCAACTGGAAAAGTTTCTTCTCTTTCCATAGTTTCTGGATTTATTTCAATTCATAAATGTTTTTGTATACTATCGAAAGCTCATTTTATATATTCCGGAATATTGAAAGTGTGATTAATATTTTCAAATAAGGAATAAGCAAAATTAGATTTTGAAATATAATTATCTAAAATACTATTCCTAATTATTGTATAATTACTTTTGTAATTTATCTCATCTTTTTCTAAATAATCATAAATTAATAATTCGTCTATTTTTTCAGAAAAATTATTTTTTCTAGCTTTTGTGTCAATATTTAGAAAACTTTTTAATAATATATCTTTATTTCATTCAAATATTAAATCTATCTCTAATGTATCAAATCAGATAAAATAATTTTCATCAGAAAAAATATCTCAATGATTACTTTTTCTTTTTATTCAATGATAATCTTCATCTTTTGTAATATCTCAATCAGTAACAACAACCCAAGGAATTTGTAGTGCCTTTGCATACAAAGCATAACAATAAAAATCTGTTGAATTTACATTAATAATACTTATTCAACAATTATCTATTGTATTTCATGTATGAATTTCAAAAAATTTTGGCATTAATATTTCTTCAGCAATTCCCTCAACAAAAATAATTCATCTCGAAAACAATAATTCGGCTTTATTTACATCAATAAAAATATTTAATTTATTTGTAAAGCCTGATATATCTCATTCTAAATTTACTGGTAAACTTTTTTCCGAATCTTTATTTATAAAAATAGTTTTTTGTATATCTTTTACTGCTCTAATAATGTTAGGAGAATGAGTCGAAACTAATAAGCTTGAATTACTAATATCAGAGAATTTATTTTTAATAAAATTTAATAAGTTTCTTTGCATTTGAGGATGTAGATGAGCTTCTGGCTCTTCCATTAAAATTAAATGATATTTTTTTCATTCATTATCTATTTTTGTTAATGCTTCTAGTTCTTTTATATAAAAAATAGCAAAAACTGTAAAAATTATATATTGCCATCCTGTACTATTTTTACTTAAATGTTTATCATCTAAGTTTAATTTTAATAAATTTAAAAATGTAGACTGTGGAAGATTTTTATCCTGATCTAAAGTAACTGCTTTGATTCAATCTTGTGTTAATTTTATTTCATTTAAATATTTAAATAAATTTTCATCTTCAGAAGAATCTATGATTTTTTTCATTATATCATTCTTGACTAATTCTTCTTTATTTAGATTTACTAATTTTGAATCAACTTTATTTAAATCAAATAAATATTTTCAAACTTTATTATAAAATCAAGTATTAGAATAAAAATTCTGTTCAGTTCTTGCTCAATCAATATAAACAATTTGAATATATTTTTTTATATCATAAAGATTAACTTTAAAATCTTTTATTTTATCTAAAACTGGTTCAGTTATAAATGATTTTTTTCAATAATACATTCATTCTGAATCTAATTTAGGTTGATAAAATCAAATTAATATTTCTATACTATCATCATTTATTTTGTTTATACAATCTTTAAATAAATATAGATTATCCTCATCTTTTTCTAATTCAAGAGTGCATTCAATAAGTAAATTTCATTCATCTTTGTTAAAATCATTTTCATTAAAAAATTTTGATATAAAAATATTTGTATCAAATAATATTCTTAAACTATCAAAAATAGTAGTTTTTCAAATTCAATTTTCTCAGACAATTAGATTTAAATTATTATCTAATAAATTTAGTTCAAAATTTTCGAAATGTCGAAAATTTTTTATTTTTAATTGCTTTATTTTCATTATTGATTTTTCCTTAAACTCTAAAACTCCCCTCTCCTAAAATCCTAATCACCAAACATAAAAAATCAAAAAAGAATATTTTTTCTTGTGAAAAAATATTCTTTTTTATATATAAATAATTATTCAGAAATATTTATTTTCATCTGAATTTTTCAATGAATTCTCTCATATTCATCAAAGTAATTATTCCCATTTTGTGAAATACAGTTTTTTAGATAATTTTCATATTCTTTATAAAAATAGATTTGGTAATTGTGCTTATAAAATTTTTTAAAATCTTGTGCGTAATTATTTGTAAAATCTATAAAATTTTCATACGGATTTACTGCTTGAATTACATTATCTGAAGTATTTAATATTATTGTTATATTGTCTTCACAAGTATATATTTGATTGATTTGATAATGATTTATTTTTTCCCAATTGTAATAGGAAATAAATAAATTTAAAAAATAAAAACTAATAGTTAATCAAAGATATAATCACACAATTAATACAATATCTCTGAATAGATATAATATTTTTTTGAATCAATTTACAAATGAAAAATTTTTATTTCACAATAAAATAAAATGAAAATTATATAATCAGATTATATAATATAAATAAAATATAAATTCATAAAAATACGCTATATATCCTTCATTAAAATTCGAGTGAAACATAAGAGCTCAGAATATATAAATGAATAATATATTTATAAAAAAATAAATAGTATAGATAAATTTTTCTTTTTTTGAAGACTTATTAAATAACAAAAATATAATAAATAATAGTCAGAATAGAAATATAAATATTATTCTATAAAGAATATTCTCTAATATAAAATCAATTTCTGTTCAAAAAAATATTTCTATAATTTTGAATGAAGCAATTGAAACTCATATATTTGCAAAAAATAGAAAAAATATAAAATTAATAGTTTTTGTATAACTAAAAAATTTAAATAAAAGTTTCCACAATAGTATTAAAAAAATAATTATTATTACAAACATTTTTATTGTAATTTATATAATAAATCTTTCGGCTTTTCTCAATGAATTCTCTCATATTCATCAAAATAATTATTCCCATTTTGTGAGATACAGTTTTGTAAATAATTTTGATTAATTTTATCTGGATGAAGTTGGTTTAATTTTAGTTTTAATTTTCACAGAGCTTTCCCATAATTATCATAAAAATCGAAGAAATTATTATGAGGATTTTTCAATGGATGATGTGGGTTTCTGATATCTAAAATTAATTTTGTTTTATCCTTGCAAATGTAGACTTGATCCGTGAAAAAATCTGGATTTTTGTACCAATTGTAATAATGAGAATACATTTTGGAAATATCATTTAAAAATAAAGACAAACAAATAATTAAAATTGATAAAAAAAGATCTCTAAAATAATAATAATTTTTTTTAGAAGAAGATATTTTTATGAAATATGAATCATGTAAGAAAAAATATAAAAACGAATATAAAAATATAACTGGAATAATCACAAACCAAAGAGTAGAAAAAATATATTCTCAAGTAATCGCATCTATGAAATTATAACCTTGATTTCAAAAGTGAGTTTCGTATTGAAACACTCAATAATAAAATAAAAATACTATTCAAAAAAGAGCAAATGGTGAAATATATTTTTTATAATCAGTTGAATTATTATAAAATAATCAAATAAATCAGACACTAATGAATCAAATCAGAGATAATCAAATCAAAGAAAGTGATATTAAAATCTTTTGAACATCTGGAACAAATGTATAAATAAATTCGATAAAAATACAAAAAATATTAAATATTAATACTCAAATTACACAAAACAATAAAAAGATATTTTTGTTTAAATATATTTTTATGAGCCATAAAATTCACAGTAAAAATAAAATCGTGATTATCATATTTCTATTTATTTATTTCTAAAATAAATTTTTCTTGTTTTTGTTTTAATTGAATTATATCAGATTTATAGTCTTGAAAATCTATCTTTGGAATGAAAAAATTATAGATTCAAGATTGAGTAAAAATATTTCTATTATTTGAAACAGGGAGAGAATTCAGCTCGATATAATTTTTATATAATAAATAGTGAGAATAATTTTTGAATTCTTCGAGATCGAAAATCAGAGAATTATTTATTTTTGCACTATTATCGATAAATGATTGATATTCTGAGATCACAACATTTTGGAAAATTTCATCTGGATTTGTAACAATATTTTGAGAAATAAGCTGAGAAATTTTATTTTTTTGAGAAATACTCAGAGAATTATTTTTTCATAAATATTCAAAATTTTCAATAATTTGTTCTCATAGACTCTTTGAAACTAAAAGAGAAATTAGACCTGTATCACTTTCTCTTAATAATTTTGAGAGAGTAAAATATTTTTGATATGTAGAAATAATTTCATCAAAATTATTTTGATTATATAATTTTTGATCCACTACTTTTTGAAATTTTATGAGAGTTGTAAACCCAGTCATAGAAAGAAATTCTCAAAATTCTTGAGTGTTTTTTAAGAATTTTTTATGAGAAATTTCTGTTAAAAATAAAATATGATTTTCATATTTTTCTAAATTATTTTCAAGATATTCTAAAGATTTTAGAAGTGTTGAATTTATTTCTTCTTCATCACAAGTTGTATTTGTATTTAAGCAATGGAGTTTAAAATATTGAATATCTGTTGGGATTTGAGAGTTAAAATTATCTATGAGAGTATAAGCATTTTGAGTATCACTAAAAGATTTCTCAGATTGAATCGTCTTGAAATTTTCGTCAGTTATTTTTTCTACATCAGCATTATTAAAAATAAATATGTAGTATAAAAATCATAAGAATAGAAAAATAAGAAAACTATAAAAATATTTTAGAGAAATATTTTTCGAAATAATATTTTTTGTAAAAATTCCTAGAATTAAAATCCAAAGTAAAAATGGAACATAAAAAGTAAAAATAATATAACTTTCTGAGTAATTTCAAGTAAATATATCACCTGTAAAAAGATTTATAAATATATTTATTGAATAAAAATTATACAGAGATAAAATTATCCCCATAATAAAAAATAATATATTTATAAATTTATTATTATACTTTTTCATATTGTTATTTTAATAAATATTTGCTATATAATATAAATTATTTACTATAATCAAAATTTAAAAAATCTAATATTTTGACATATTATTTATTTTATTTATATTTAATATAAAATTCATATAATAAATCAAACTAATGGGAAATATAACATCTATACATAAATACCAGCAAAAAGAAGTAAATCAGGATACAACACCAGATTATATAATCAAAAATTTACAAAATCTGCTTGTTTTACATGTAGAAAATTCATATCAAAATTTTGCAAAAAATGGTGAACAAATGGAAATAAAAGAAGTTTTAG
>CBFHLZ010000042.1:4544-11012 GCA_965656795.1 Patescibacteria group bacterium | reverse complement strand
TTATATCAAATTTTTTCGATTAATGCTGGATCAATATTTTTTCTCAAAGAGTCACTATACACTTTTTTTGCAGCTCCTCTTGGTGCGATTTGACCAATAAGTTCATCTTGCAATCCTAAATATAATTCGCTTACCACTGTTGATTCTCCGGGAGATTGAAATTGTATAATAACTTCTTGATTTTCTAAACTTTGGTTTTCAAAATAAAATTCATAGCTTGTTTTTACAAAATTTTCTCTTGTATCAAAATTATTTTCTACTTCACCTAAGCTAAAAACTACTTCTGCTGATTCTCAGGTTTTTGTTTCATTGGTAGCAAATGATTGATTATTAGAAACATATTTTGATATTTTTTCTCCAAAATATTTTTCCGGAGTTTGATCAAATATTTTTGTAAATAATTCTTTATTTGCATTATATAATCCTCCATTTTTTATTTCTGATAAAATTGCTTTTTCAAAGATAAAATAATTTATCTCATCAAGCGATTCTTCATTGTATCCATTGACTTGTACATGCGTTCTTACATCTGCGAGATATTGACTGACCATGTCATTTTTATAGCCGGGAATCCATATAATTATAGAAACCAAAATAAATAATAAAGCAAAATTAGTTATTCAAAATAAAAATCATTTTTTTGAATTTTCACTGTGAGAAAAATATGTATATAGTGCTTTAACAGGAAAAAATAAGACAAGAGCTTGAGAGAAAAATATTATATATATTTGCCAAATATATTCTCAAAATCCTACATTATATCCTCAAAGATTTGTATCCAAAATTGAATAAATCACTACTGAGATTCATTTTAAAAATAAGAATTCGATTCATAAAATTGAAAGTGTTGTAGTCACACCAACGAGAAAAAATAAAAATATGTTGTAATATAAAAAGAAATTTACAGCTTGAGAATAATATTTTTTTTCTCATAATTTTGGAAAAATATTTTTCACACACATAAGCAATGGGAAAATCCCCATAAAAGCCAGAGAAAAAATCATATCACTCAATCTCATTTCTTCTAAACTTATTAACACTCCACTGATGAGAATAGAGGCAAAAGAAATAATTGCTGGAAAATAAATCAAAAAGAAATATCTTGGATTAAAATTTTTATGAAGTATTTTTACTGTTTGAAATATAAAAAGTCAAAATAGTATATATACTCCTAAATACGACCATCCGTAATTCATCTCTCATTGTAACACAACCAGAAAAGCTCCGATTCATACAATTGGTAAAAATGTTAATATTGCATAAAAAATTGTGGTTAAAATTCACATAGAATCTTCTTTCACATTATTTTCTAGACCAGAAATGTTTTTTTCTTGAATATTTTTTAAATAATTCAAAAAATTTTCTAAAATTTTAATAATAAAATTCAACATAAATATTTGTTATATAAATATAATTATTTGCATAATACTTATATTATTTGGTACTTCAAATATTTATAGAATTATTATTTTACAAAAATAATTTTTATTTTTTAAATTACAAAAAAAAGATTTCCTGGGAATATTCCCGGGAAATCTTTTTTTGATTATTTTAATTCTTTATTTATATGCTCTGCCGTTACAAATGCGCTACTCCAAGCCCATTGTAAATTAAATCCTCCAGTTTTCCCAGTTACATCGACCACTTCTCAATTGAAATATAATCCAGTAAGTTTCTTTGCTTGCATATGATTATCTAATTCATTTGTATCGATTCCTCCTGAAGTTGCTTTCGCTTCTTTGAGACTTCTAAATGTATGTAAATCTAGATTTCTTATATTATCTTCTTCGGATAATTCGAAAAATTTCTTGAGACTTTTTGTTGCATTTTCTAGTGGGATTTTTATTTCTAAAGAAAAATTATCACAAAAATATTGTTCGAATTCACTCTCAGGAATTTTAAGTGAATTTAAATATTCTCCAGCAGCTACAGAAACATTATGAATAATTGGACCACTCACTCAAAAATGCGTAAATAATATGGGTCCAAATTCAGCATAAATTATTTTATCTTTTGATTTATCTATAAATTTCATGTCTACTTTTGCAGAAACTCATGAAATTTCTTTTAAGTCTTTTTTTGTTGAAACTCCACACAGACATGGATGAGTTGGAGTCATTTTTATTTCTAATTTTTCTGCCATTTTATATCCATCTCATGTAGTTCAAACATGTGCAAAACTTCTTCATCCAGCTGATACCACTACTTTTTTTGCGAAATAATTTTTCCCTGATTTCGTTGTTACTTTATATTTAAACCCTAAATCTTGAGAACTTTGAGATGTCAGTTCTATTTTTTCTACTCCATCGTCAGTCTCAAGTTCACAGTTTTGTTTTTTTAAATTATCAAGTAGACACGATAATAATTCTTTTGAATCTCCACTTTCTAAAATCAATCTTGATCTATCTTCTTCTACTATTGAAACATTATTTTCAGCAAAAAAACTCATGATATCCCAATTGGTATATTTTGAAAATATCGATAAAAGAAATTTTTTATTTTGTGTAAAATAATCTCTCATCGGTTCAATATCCATATTAGATACATTTGCTCTTTCTCAACCTGAAAGTAATACTTTTATTCCTGGTTTTCTATTTTTTTCTAATACTATTTTTTTTAATTTTTTATCCAGACAAATTCCAGTATATAAACCAGCTGCTCATCCTCAGATAATAACTACATCATAATTACTCATAAATATTTTTTTCTTTAAAAATTTTTTGAAATTATAGCTAAAAATAATTATTTTGCGAATAAAAAAAAATTCCCGGGAAAATTTTCCCGGGAATTTTTTTTATAAAGCTTTGCTTTTAATTTCTTCTACGATTCTTGCGATAAATTCTTCTTTCTTTTCTACTGTTTGTTCTTTCGTTTTATAATTTCTCACAGCAACTGATCCTGATTCTTGCTCAGCTTCTCAGATTACTACGATATAATTATTATGCATTTTTTCAGCATTTCTTACTTTTTTATTTAAATTATCAGTTGAAAAATCTCATGTTACTCTTACTCATGCTTTTTTGAGTTCGCTCATTACTTCATGTGCATAATCATCAAACATTGGTAAAACTGGCACAACTTTTACTTGTCTTGGAGCTAACCACATTGGGAAAACACCAGCAAAGTGTTCGATTAATACTCACATTCCTCTTTCTAGTGATCCAGAAATAGCTCTATGAATTACTACTGGTCTTTCTTTTTGATTATCTTCATTTGTAAAACCAAGGTCAAATCTCACTGGAAGATTGAAATCACATTGGATTGTAGCAAGTTGCCATTCTCTTCCAATTGCATCTTTAAACATAAAGTCTAGTTTTGGACCGTAAAATGCAGCTTCTCATTCTACTCTTTGATATGGTAGATCACTCGCTTGAGCAGCTTCTTCGAGTGCTGATTCAGCTTGAACCCATACATCTTCTTCCCCTAAATATTTTGATTTATCTTCTCCTCTTACTGAAAGAGAAACCCAGTAATCATCAGTCATTCCAAGAGTTGTATAAAATTCTTTAATAATTTCAGTAATTCCTTGAACTTCTGCTTTGATTTGATTTACTCTACAAAATAGATGTCCATCATCTTGAGTAATAGCTCTTACTCTTGTAAGTCCTGATAATTGCCCTGATTTTTCGTCTCTATATACTGTTGCTGGTTCAAAATATCTTACTGGCATATCTCTGTAAGAGAATTGATTATCAGCAAAAAGTTGCATATGATGAGGACAATTCATTGGTTTGAGGAAAAATTTTTCTTTTGAAGTTCCTCCCCAAACACTAAACATATCATCTAAATAGTGTCCAGCATGACCAGAAGTTTCATATAAAGCCTCTTTTGCTAAGTGTGGAGTCCAAACTCTATCATAGCCTTTTTGTTCATGAAGTCCCCATAAATAATCTTCTAGTGATTTTCTTAAAACCATACCAGCTGGTTGCATAAGTGGAAGACCCGGACCGATTAAGTCAGAAATAGTAAATAATTTTAATTTTTGACCTAAAATTCTATGATCTCTTTTCTTTGCTTCTTCAAGCATTTTTAGGTGAACATCGAGTTCAGCTTTATCATTAAATGCGTATGCATAAATTCTTGTTAATTGTTGGTTTGCTGCATCACCTAACCAGTATGCTCCTGCTACTCTGGCAAGTTTAAAAGAATTTGCATCAAGCTGATTTGTATTTTCAACATGTGGACCAGTACACATATCTATAAATTTTAGATTTTTTACTTGATCTCCATCTAAATCTTCAAATGATTCAAATTCATTTTCTTTTAAGAAATCTTGCATTTTATTATAAAATTCTGAAGATTTCCCTTTTGAAACATTATAATAAAAAGAAATTTTATCTGATAATTTTTCACTATTTTTAAAATCCCCTGATTCAAATCTATCGATTAATTGCGTTTTAAATTCTTCATCCATTGCTGTAAGAACTTTTCTTCCTGTAGAATAATCTACTTCGAATTTTTTAAATTCTTGATTTTGAGTAATAATTTTTTTCATAGATTTTTCTACTTTTTTCAAATCTTTATCAGAAAATTCTACTTCACCAAAATCAAAATCATAATAAAATCCATCTTCAGTATCTGGACCAGTTGCAATTTTTGCTTCAGGGAAATTTTGTTTTACTGCTTGAGCCATTATATGGGCTAAACTATGTCTTTTTGTTGATAATTCTACACTCATAATTTATTTTTTTATTTATTATTTTTTTATAAAAAAACTCTACTTTTATACAAAGTAGAGTTTTTGGTGTTTTTTAAATTTTTATAATTTCTTTTTTCACACAAAAATTCCCTACTTGGTTATAAGTAAAGTTGTAGTAACAGTGATAGTGGTTACAAGTTGTGCGAGGTTCATAGGTCCTTGGTTAAGAAATTAACAATTTTAATATATAAAATATAATCTATTTGTCAAAAGAGTTTTTTTGTATTTGAGATATTTTTTATATAATGGATTATAAAGTAGAGTATACTTTATTTATTTTTGTGATTTTTATATGTATGAAATCTGGAAATTTACGCGCATTTACATTTGTTGAATTGATTATTACTCTTTCTATTCTCGCATTATTATCAGTGATTTGATATACTGCTGTTGGGAATAAACAAGAAAATACACTCAATACAAAAGTTACTAGTGAAGTTGAAACGCTTAAAAATGCTTTATTATTAGCAAAACAAGAAACTTCCCAATTGCCGATGCCAGATGGAAATAATAATTTTTATTCGATTGATACAAGTTATTCTCATGATTATGAAAATGAAAATACATATGGAGTCCACGGATTTATAACTCAAAATACGCTTGCTAAAAAATATATTGATGTGATTCCTGTAGATCCAAGAACCAATTCATATTTTGCTTACGGAAAAACAAAATGAAGTGAAATGTATGAAATTGCATCTGTAGTTTTTGAAAATGATGAACCAAAATCAAAAGTAATTTGAGATTATACAGCTATTGAGTGACCATTTAATCTCATTCGTGAATATAATGGCTCATATTTTGTAAGTGATGATTCTCTACAAAATTTTGCTTATAATCCTTATGATAAAATATTATCAGCTAAAATTTGAGAAAATAGTTGAGATATTTCTGTAAATGGGAATCTATTATCTATGCAAGAGATACAAAATATTACTCTGGTAACTTGAGATAATATTCTCGTTCCTCAAAACTCACATGCTACTTTGTATTTTTCAGATGGAACAACTTCTACCCTATGAGATACTTCACAAGAAACTCAATTAATATTACAAAATTTAGAATTTCCAACTGAAACTAATCTTATAACAAAAGTACAACTGGTATTACAATCAGGAATGATTTGGAATAAAGCTGCATCTCTAGACGAAGAATCTCAATTTGAAATTTATACTATAGATTCTACAGCTGCGGTTCGTGGGACTATATTTTGAGTTCAAAAAAATTCATGAAACTCTAAAATACTTGTTTCTGAGTGAACAGTTGCTATATATAAAAATTATGAAGAAAATATAGAGACTCTTTTAGAAAAAATCTCAAATAATGAAACTATTTCTCAAGAACCTGTAAGGTGAAATAATGTTACAATAGATACTCAAACTTGAGAAAGTACTATTCAAGTAGAATCGAATGAATCTATTAAATGAGTTCAAATTGATACTCAAAGCCAATGACAAGTACAAGATAATATCGACGCTTTAGAAAATATTTCTGAAGAATCTAAAAAAGATATTTTCGATAATAGAGTGAAATTTTCTGATGATACAACTTTTGAAATAAATGAATTTACTATGAATTCAAATAGAATATTAGAAAAATTTGTATTAAAAGTAAATAAAAATATTTGGAATTCTACTGATTCTATTATTTTTAATGATCAAGATAATAGTAAATTAATAGAATTAAAAACTCAGGATATTCAAAATTCTCAAATTTCTTGAGAAAATAATGTATTTTATGTAGACATAACTAATAATCTTTACAGTGTT
>CBFHLZ010000042.1:0-4445 GCA_965656795.1 Patescibacteria group bacterium | reverse complement strand
TTATCAAATGATATAATAGTTACAAATGCTGCTTGAAGTTACCAAAATGGCTCAAACCAATCACTAAGACCAGATACCTCATCTATCACAACTCCAGTAGAGATAAGCCAATTACATATATACTTATCACAAACTCGTCATGAAGTTGAATATACTTCAAAAATTATAAGTATGCCAGTTCTCTCAGATACTTATATCTCTCAGGAAAAACCAGAAGACGAACTCCCACTATTCGTTCGTGAAAATCCTATACTTCCACCATTAGATGAAGATGGAAATAATGATGAAGATGAATCTGAATGTAGTAAACCATTTTGAGCAGATAATCAATACTGTTGGAAAAAAACAGAAGGAATTGATATAGAAGATGACTATGAATTAAAATATTATGCTCCATATGAACTAGCTGGTGATATTAAGATGTATAAACAAGACTCTTCTTACACATCTTTGTGAAATGGATCTATTTTGGATAATAAACTTGATCTTCCAAGTTACTGTAACGATTGATCAGATGAATGAAGTTCATTTTGTGTTCAAGAAGATTGAAGTAAAGGGATATTTATTGATAGTACTGATAATGACGATTATATAAAATATTCTTGATTAGATGTAGATGATGACTTTATTATTGAAATGAACATAAAAGGTGATGTATTAAAACAAAAGAGTAATTGAAAAAATCATAATATTCTATCTATCCAAGATACAAATATTTCAATATTAAATTTAAGTTGAGGTAATAAATTAACTATTGGTTCTGAAAGTTGTTTTGACCAATGTGATTTTTCTGATATTAATTGAAATAAAAATTATACCATACTTATTTCAAATAATAATTTTAGTATTTATAATGATAATTATGAACAAATAATATATTTTAATTGATTTAATATTTCAAATTATATAGGGTTTGTATATATTTGATGAACTAAATTTAAAAATAATCAAATAAATAGTATCATAAATTATATAAAAATCTATGAAAAATAAAAAAACAAAGCTTTTCAGCTTTGTTTTTTTATTCTAATCAGAATATTGTTTAGTTATCATTTAAAGCAACTAATTCTAATGTCAAAACTTCACTTTTCAATCATCATTTATCTTGGAATTTTAGTTTCATAAGATCTGAAGCTTAATTTTCTTGACGTAATGATAAATCTTTTATAGCTTGTGATTCAGATGTATTTCCATATTTATCTGTAAAAGTTGCTATAATTCTGACATTTTCGATATTTGGAGTTGTGAAATCAAATGTAACTGTTTTACCAGAATACCTCAGATTATAAATTGAGCCTGGTACAGGATCTCCATTAAATAAATCTACAAATTTAATATCAGCATCTGCTAAATCAGAGAAATCTGTCACTGTTATAGTTTGATTAGAATATCATTTCCCTTGGGTATTGGCAAAAATAGTATCACTAGCATATTCAGGTGATTTTTTATCTGCAACTACATTAATAGTCGCTGTATTAGAATCTAAAAACCCATCATTTACTTGATAAGTAATTTTCGCATTTCATTCATAATTAATTTCAGCAGTCCAATCAGCTCAGCCTGAACCATTCACTACAGCAGTTGCTATTTTTCATACTTCTCATACAAGTCCTTTAACAGTCAATGAACTATCTTGTTCTTGTACATCTGATATATTTGGATGAAATTCTCATACCTTAGATATAGTTCAAGATTGTCATGCAGATGTTGATGTGAAATTTGATGCTACTGGTGCAGTATTTGTATTTTCAACTGTTAAGTGAAATCATGCAGTTGAAGTTCTATCTCCATTTGGTTCCCTTGCCTCAACAACAAAATTCATATATGTATCTGCATCGTCATATCATGGTGCAAATGTAACGGTTGCACTTCCATCTTTATGATCTACTAATGTAGCAAAGTCTGGTGCACTATTTAATCCTAATTTTAATTCTAGAGTTACATCATCTCCATTTGGATCATCATAATTAAATGTGAAACTTTTTGTTTCTCATTCTGCTATAGATGTGATTGGATTAAAGTTTGAGAACTCTACATTCTCATTTACATTATTTTTAAATGTAATTGGAAGAATTTTTTCACCTGATAATCCTTCTGTATCAACTGCTTTAACAACTACATTTTTAAGAGTATCTTGAGTAACTCATAGATTAGTAACTGTTAGAATATTCCCATTAATACTATAATCTCAACTATCTAATCCTGATTCTACTGAAAATAATAGTACTTCATTATCTACATCAAAAATTTGATTATCTAAATTTATTTCTAGAGAATCTCATTCATTGATTGAAAAAGTTGATGATAAATCTGTTGCTTCTGGTGCATCGTTAACTGCGTTAACTGTAACTGTTACAACTTCTGTATCTGTTAATTCTCCATCACTTACTTCGTATTCAAATGTATCTGTTCCGTTGAAATTTTCATTTGGTATATACGTAAATGTTCCGTCTGCATTAATATCTACTGAACCATTTTGAGCTGATGTTTTAACTCAATAACTTAATGTATCTTCATCTAAATCTGTTGCTGTTAATTGACCATTATAATTTGTATCTTCATTTGTTGAAAAACTATCAAATGTTGCTACTGGGGCATCATTTACATTTCAAATATTTACTGTTACAGTTGCTGAATCAGTTAATTCTCCATCACTTACTTCATACGTAATTGTATCTGGATCAGTTATTCATGCATTTGGTGTATAGTTGAGTGTATTATCACTGTTAACTGTTACACTACCATGTAATGCTGTTGGATTTAATACTGTTAAATCATCTCCATCTACATCTGAAATATTGAGAGTAATCGTATTATTTGATGAATTTTCTAATACATTTGCTGATGTATTAATTGCAATTGGTGCATCGTTGACTGCGTCAACTGTAACTGTTAGAGTTTCTTGAGATCCTGTATTTGTGGTATATTTTATTTCAAACTCTCCGTTTACATCTTGGATTGTCGTAACTTGGATTTTATTATCTACTATTGATGCTGAAATTTTTGTCGCATCGAAGTCAAGTGATGAAATTGTTAATACATCATCTGCATCGCTATCATTTGATAAAACATCTTTTTCATGAGTTCATGAATCTTCTTTGATTTTTAAATTATCTGGTGCTGTAATGGTTGGATCATTAACTTCTATTACATTTCAACTCACTGTTGTAACATTTCATTCTACCCCATTTGAGATTGGAGTATATTTAAATGAAATCGGACCAAAATAATTTGTATTTGGAGTTACTTTTATCTTATTATCAACGATTTCTAAGCTTGCATTTTGAGCATTTGAAATTGAAGAAATTGTAATTGTATCTCCGTCTGCATCTGTATCATTTGCTAATACATCTACTAATTGAGATTCACCTTGTAGCATTTCAAATCTATCGGCCACTCAAACTGGTGCTTCATTTACACTATTTTTAAATGTAAATGAAAAATCTTTTTCTGCTGATTCTCCAGCTAAATCTACTGCAGTTATTTTGAATTCATTCAATACATCTGCGTTTACTCATGGATTTGTAACTGTTAAAATATTTCCGTCTAAAGAGAAACTATTTGAATCTAATCAGTCAGGTAATACAAATGATAAAATATCATCTTTATCAATATCATAAAAATGTTTTAATAAATCTATTTTTACAACTTTTGTTTCATTTACTGAAAATTCTGAAATTTTATCAGTTATTTCTGGTGCATCATTTTTTGGAGCAATAGTTCCTGAAATATTTTTAGTATCAGTAAAATCTCATTGAATCACTGTTAATGCGATAGAAAAATCTCCATTTTCATTATCAGCTGTGGAAACTTCTAAATCTCCTTTTTCAAGAAATTGTACAATCGTTTTTCAATCTAATGAAGTAACTGTTAGATCTACATTTTCTAATTTTGTATCAATATCTGAAATAATTTGATCACGAGAAATAATAACTTTTGTATCTTCATCAAGATCAAAATCTTCGAGAATTATTTCTGGATTATCATCTATATTTTTTATGTTCACTGTTGCTGTGGCTGCATTTGATAATTGACCTTTTTCATCAGCTACTTGGATATCAAAAGTTTGTTCACCTGAAACTTCATCGTTTGGAGTAAATACCATAGACGATTTTCAAAAACTCAAAGTTCATAAACCAAGCTCTACATCTGGAGTGTTTTCACCTTGAAAATCTACACCAGCAACTTTTGCGAGTGTAAGTTTATCTTTTGGAGTTTCTTTATCATTTGCTCATGCTAAGATTTCTGAATATGAAATTTCTTTCGAAACATCTTCGAGAGTACCAAAAGTAATATTTGATAGAGTCGGTGCTTGATTTTGAATACCTTCAATATCCTTTATTGTAATTTCTTCATTTCCATTCTCTAATAAAGTAACAATAAAGTTTTGATTTATATTTTTATAATTTTCTGAAATATAATCAATAATTTCTACTGAAATTCTT
>CBFHLZ010000041.1:0-11112 GCA_965656795.1 Patescibacteria group bacterium | reverse complement strand
TTCATTGAGTTTCATCACTTTATACGGATTGAGTCCCCATTGACGCGCAATAGAATAAAGGCGTTCTCATTGTTTTACTACATGATAACTATTATATTTTTGTTTTTCTACTTTTTCTTGTGAAGATTCCTCAATTTTTTCAATATTTTCGTTTTGAGTTTTTACAACTATTTCTAGATTTTTATTATCTTGATTTTCTTGAATTTCTATGTTTTTTTCTGTTTGTGATAACGCAGAAGTAATTTCTCAAATTCCTGCTTTTTTATCAGCTGCTTGAGCGTATCAATTGTCTTGACCAATTTTTTGTGTATCAAAATTTTGCACATCTTGTTGTGATGCACATCCCGATAAAATACCACCAACTAATAATCCAAAAGTAAGTCTCGATTGTTTCAATTTTTGAGAAATCTCACCTAATATAGATTTTGATTTTTTAGTATTTTTAGAATTTTCTTTATTTTTTCAAAATAATTTGTTGAACATGTTTTTGTTTGAGAATAATTTATAAAAAATAACCGTAGAATAATATAAAAGAAATTCTTTTAAATATATTATTGCTGCGATTTTTTAGGTGAAAAATATATCCGATTTTTTATTTTTATCAACTTTTTTATTCATTGAAATTTTCATCGCAAAAAAGACTTTCAAGTAGAGGGTGGTCCTCTGTTTGAAAGTCTTAAATATTATATTACTTATTGTATAATTATTGAGAGAGGTTATGCTCTAATTATTATTTATGAAAGGGGATTAATTAACTTAAATAGTGAAAAAAATGATATTAATGGTGCTGTGAATTTTTAAAAGTTGAATGATGATATTATAATAATAGATAAAAAATAGTAAGGTTTTTTATAAAAAAATTGATTTAAATATATTATAAATATACTAATGTTGTATTATATATAACTATTATTCAATGAAATACAGATTATTTATTATATCATTTATATTAACGATTTCTTGCTTTAGTATTACGGATGCTTCATATGATAAGACATGTTCTAATTATGCAGACAATGATAAATTAAGTTATTTATCTTTCAGTACATGTTCAGATAAGTATTCAGAAGCATTTGATAATTGATATAGTGCATATGAAAAATGAGAATATGAGGAGGCTTTTGAATATTTTGAAATTGCACTTAAATATAAGCCTGAGAGTGAAAATGTAAAATATAATATTACTTTAATTTTTCAGAAACTTTGAGAGGCAAGTTATGAAAAATGAGATTATCAAGATGCAGTAAAATATTATAGAAGTTTAGTTAATATGGATGTTGAATATGACACTTTTTACAAAATATATGTAAAATTAGCATATTCTTACTACTATATGTGATATGAAGAAAATTTAAAAAAAATTAATCAATATTTTGAAGAAGCTTTAAATATAGCGAATTCACAGAGCGAAATAGATTATGTTTTACATCAAAAAAATCTTTTAGAATCACTTAGTAAAACAACAACCAATGATGAATTAGCCCATCACCAATATTATTTGCATTCTATGAATATTCCTGCAGCGTGGGATAATGTAACAGAAGAACAAGAAGTAATAGTTGCAGTAATAGATGATGGTATTTATATTCATCATCCTGATTTAGATGGAAAAATATGGAAAAAACCTAATTTAGAGTATTGAGAAAGTTTAGTAATAGATTTTACAGGTGATTGATTGGATAATGCTCCAACTTGAGAACATTGAACATTTGTCTCATGAATAATTGCAGCTGAACAAAATAATAAAGAATGAATATCTGGAATAGCTAAAAATGTAAAAATAATGCCATTGAGAGTTTTTAAATTAGATGGTAATACAAGTACTGAATCTATTATTTCTGCTATTAATTATGCGATTGATAATTGAGCTAATATAATAAATTTAAGCCTTGGAGCATCACAATTTAAATATAGTAATGAATATGATGAAGTAATAAAAAAAGCCTATAATAATAATATTATAGTTGTAATTGCTGCTTGAAATTGAGATATTTTAAATTCTCAAAAAACAGGAGTAGATTTAACAAAAAATCCAATATCTCCTGTATGTAATAATTGAAATACAGAGACTCCTTACTCAATTGGTGTTTATGCATCAGATATAAATTGATACAGGACTCACTGGACTAATTATGGTGATTGTGCCCAATTTATGGCACCATGAGAAGGTATAGTGTCAACAGCAATCCCAATATATAATGAAGAATATGGAACTAATTATAATATAAAAAATGGTACTTCTTTTTCTGCGCCTATTATTTCAGGAATAATTGCACTTTGATTTAACCAATATTGAGAAGTTTCACCTGATATTGTTAATAATGCATTAGTAAATAGTTTAACAGAAAATGCTATTTGAAATAAGGTAGTAGATGCTGCAAAATATATTGATGAATTAGCAAAGTATTTTGCTAAGATGGAGCAAGAAAAATTAGAAATTAAAAAAAATGATGAAGAAGAATATACAAATGATTTATTAGATGTTATTGATAAGGATGAAGATATATTAAAAAAAGAAGTCACATTAGAACAAGCAGCTAACAATATAGCTAAATTATGAATTATTAAAGATAATTCAGATAATCCAAATAATTACAACTTAAACCAAAATGTTTTAAGACAAGAAATAGCAGTTATATCAAAAAGACTTGCATGAATAGATACTAAAATTTCATGTGATGATATTTTTAAGGACGTCTCTTCAATTAAGCCCAATAATTGGATATGTGTGAATGTTGAAGCTTTATTGGATAAAAACTTAATATCTAAAAATGATTATTTTAGACCAGAAGAAAATATATCTAAATCAGAAGCATTAATTATGCTTATTAAATCAATATGATTTGACTTTACAATGATTGATGCGTCTAATTGGCAACAAGAAGTAGTAGATTATGCAGTTGCAAAATGAGTAATAGATAATTTTAATGACTATAATGCTCTTGCAACAAGAGGTTGGATATTTGATATAGCGGATTCATTGATTAAAATTGAAGAAAAAGAAAAATGAATTAAGAGAGCAGTATATTCTGAGGATTACTAGAGTCTTATTTAAATAAAAAAAAAGAGCTTACCTGAAGAGGAAAACTAAGTTCTTTTTTTATTGTGTAGATTTTTATAATCCTAAGAAAAATTTGATAAAAAAATACAAGTAATATATATTATATACCTAAATAAGATTTTTAAAGTGTATTGATAAGGTTAAAGTTTAAAATGGAATTCTTATGATGATGAAATAAAAGCAGAATATATCAAAAAGTATTTGTTCGAACTTTTTATAGACCACAAAAAAGACCTTCAAATAGAGGAAAGTCCACTACTTAAAAGTCTTAAATATTTACATTCACGTTATGGTACTCACGAAAAGTTTGATGTTAGAACTTATAAGGAGTATTTGAGGAAAATTAATGTTCTTGATATTAAAAATATAAATTAACACTCTCAAATATATGTTATTAAAATTTTGCAAAATATAATTTATCGACTATATTCAAATATATTTATTATTTTAATTAAAAAATATGTCATACATTATAGATAATTTATTACCTAGTGAGGAAATTCAATATGAATGAAAAATTCATAATTTTTATACCTTTTTGATGAGTATATGAGTTTTAGTATGATTAATTGTGTTAATTAGTTGAGGTTGAATTATTGGTATAGCAATTATGTTACCATTTATTTATAATATATTTTTCATTTTAACAGTTGAAATTGCTGTTACTAATAAAAGAGTATTATATAAGACTTGAGTTATTTCTAGAAATGTATTTGAATTACAGTTATCTCAAATTGAAAGTATTAGATTAGACCAAAGTATTTTTCAAAGAATTATATGAGCTGGAAGATTAATAGTTAGTTGAACTTGATGACATTCAGGTGTACTTGAAAAAATTAAAAAACCAACAGATATGAGAAAAGTAATTTATTCAATAATTGAAAAATAAATTGTATTCTTTCATAAATAAAAATATAAAAAAAGCATATGCGTTTCCGTCATATGCTTTTTTTATGCTTTACTAGATAGTTCAAAATATTTATCTAAAATATATGATTCTATACTTCATCAATTAATTTTGATATTTATCATTTTGTTATAATCATCATCATCAAAAACAATAAAGCATATAGATTTATTATCTTGATTTCATTTAAATAATTCAATTTGTTTTATTGTACCACTTTTTTGAGATAATCATTTTCTTGTAAATAAAAGAGCAAATCGACCTGTATGAGGTTTGTTTAGATATTTACTAGTAGTATTGAGTATATCTTGATTAGATTCGTCAGTATAATTTTTCATTTCTACTACTATAGCATTTGTAGCATATTTATCTTTTACAATATCTCACCATAAATTTTTAGCTACTCAAGTATCTTTATGGGTATTTAATAATAATCCATCCTTTATATCTAACCCTAAATCGTCTCTAGGTTGTGTTAAATATTTGAATTCATTAAAACTATCTTCAAGTAAAAATTTAACCAATTTTTCACAATAATCTTCAAATTTCTTAGCATCCTTTTTTCATTCTTTGATTGCTTTTAATTCATTTTGTAGTTTATTTCACAATTCAGATAGATTCTTTTGTTCAGATATTTTAAATATTTCAGCTAAAAAATCAGTATTATTAATAATTTTTTTATAAAATTATCAAATCTAGATTTATCTTCGTTGAATTCTAAAAATAAATCCTCTAAAATATTTTGAAAAAATTTTTCTTCTATTCAGTTTGATTGTTTGAGAAATAAATCCAAATCGTTCAGGTTATATAATTCGTTAAAGTCTCTAGATACGACTCTTTGAAATCTTACTAGGTTACTATCTCCATAGTAAGGAGGTAGCTTACCAGAGAGGAATAAAGATATTTTTTTTACATCCATTGATTAAAATTTTTATACAATATTTATATATATTATACTTTAAATATAGCTTTTTCACAATTATTACCCTGTACTAATTATATATTTTATCTTTAATTACATTTACTATTTTTATTTTAGATATATAATACAATTAAATTTTTATTATTAAAATATTAATTATTAAATGCAACAATCACAAAAATTAAAAGCAATTGAGTATATATTTAATTCAAATAAAGAAAAAGAAATATCTTATTATAAACGTCATAATTTAATTGTAGAAGATAAAATGACGAATAAATATTGGTCAACTTTGAAAGAAAAGTATAAATGACTAGATAAATTAGAATGACTACATTTTTTTAATTTTTTATCTAATGTAAGAGGACTAACATATTTTTTTTATTGAATATTAAGACCAAATTTATATTCTGATAGTTGGTTCTCAAAAATTTTTTGGCGTTCTTGGGAACATGGGGTTATTTTAAATACAAAATTTGATATATTAGATTCTAAAAAATTCTTACATTCATTACTAGAATTTATTGATAATGAAAAAGAAAACTTAACAATACTAAAAAGAGACGAACAGGCTAGAGAACTTAGAAAAGAGATTGATAAGTTGAAAGGGAAGTTTGAAATGTTCAAACTCCCTTTAACTTTCAATCTTTCTAAGTTCTTGTCTTCGTATGTTCAGTATTATAAAACATTATCATCACTAGAAAGTCAGTATAAAATATTAGATATACAAATATATCAATGAAATATTACATTTACATTATCTGAAAATATTTCAAATAAAGTAGATATTGTTTTTCAAGAAAATGATTTATTTATTGATTCTAAAAAAGTGTTTTTCCAAAGAAAAAATACTGTTATATTTGAATGTACAAAATTAATATTTTCATATTTTCAAAAACATAATACTTATGAAGTTCAATTTTATGAATTAGAGCAATATTATAAAAATCAAATAAATTTATACCCTCAAATATCAAAAGTAAAATTTAATTATGAGTATTTAAGAAAATCTATTGAAACAAAATCAAGGGAAATTCAAGGAAAACATCATTTAGATAAAACTTTTCTCGGAATTGATGTTTCTTGAATTAGATGCCAATACTTACAACCGGAAAACAAATAAAATTCCGTTGTTTCCGTTATATTTCTCAAAAAAATACGTAATCTCGCTTCTGACAGTTTATCTGTCTGAGCGAGTTTTTTTCTTGCAAAAATTCAATCGATTGGATTTCGTCCCAGGCAATAACCTGGGAGCAGTTAACTATAAATTAGTACTATTTTTATATCAGTACTCCGGAGTCGTTATTTTTACAATAATGAAAAATTTAAATATTGAGAGTATAATTCATCACTTTGGATTAGACCACCTAGAAATTTTCGGTTCTTTTAAAGACGAAAGTTTATTTGATAAATTAGATTTTGATAATTCTAATTATTGAGAATTTGATTGATACAATATTACAAAAAATGAAGTTCCAAAGTATCAATACAAAATACTTTTTACTAAATGAGATTATAGTCTTTTTGCATACTATAAATGAGTGCCAAAATGAGACTCTCAGCCAGTTGCAACGAAAGATTATGTCACAATATACTCGACAGCTTTTAAACTGCTAGAATACGAGGAAATATTAGGTTTTCTTGAATGGCATATGAAATTGACTCATTGTAGGAGATTTGATATTTGTATGGATTTAAAAGTTGAAATTGATGAGTTATTAGAAAATCATTTTAATAATTATTCAACAGGGAGAGATTATAGAAAGGGTAAAAAAACAGAAACGAGATATTTTTGAGAACTCAAAAAATCACAAAATAAAAGGCAAGTAATACGAGTTTATAATAAAAATCTAGATATCTTACAAAAGAAAAAAGTCGCTCTCTATCAAGAATATTTAGTAGAAAATCATATTACAAGAGTTGAGTTAGAAGTGAGACAAGAACTTGCTAAAACAAGGAGTTATAAGGATATATTTGATAATATGTTACTCATATGAATATTCAAAAATTATATTTATAAATACTCTAAAATATTTGATTCAATCCAAGCAGAAAAACAAACACTTTATAAAGCTAAAAAGATACAACTTGATGCAGAAAAATATCAAAGTTTGTATTATAAAAACTTTAGAAAAAATATGTTTATCTGACATGCTAGAACTATTTATAATATGTGATTTTGTCCAGTTAGGGTATTAATTTGAGAATGATATATTCAAGATAAAACAAAAATCATTTTATGAGCAAAAAATATTGAAGATATTTATGATAAAGAAAGAGAAGCAATTCAAAATGCAAAATACGAAAAATTCTTAAAAGACAATATTGCTGAAATACTTGATAATCAATACAAGTATGGAAAATTGTAAACTAGATTTTGAAAAATATAAGGAAAGGCTCGAAAAAGTCTTTCCGACTTATTCAGAGGAAGAATTAAAAGATTTTTTTAAATATTATGTAGGGTATTTGGAGGTTTTTGTAAAAAATATATAATTTATATATACGAATATTTATCATTCTATGAGGTATACATAACCTTTATAAATAAGTATTATTATTTAGTTTTTAACATTAAAATTTTAATATTTTTGTAATTTTTGTGTTTTTTGATAGTGTAATAATAGTTAGTTTGTTTATTTGTAATTTTAAATTGTGCCTAATAAAAAAGATGAAAGAGTTTTTCTTTTAATAAAATTATTACATGAAAATAAAGAGGTTATCACTATTAGTAAAGTTGCCAAAATTTTAAAAATGGAGAACTCTTTGAGAAGTATCAGTCTCTCTGTATGAAAATTAGAACAAGAATGAAAAATTATAAGAGATGAGAATGGAAAGTTATTGTTAAATGAAAGTCCAAAAACTCGAGATATTCCATTATTTTATTATGATGAAAATTGAGAAGTAGAAATAGAAAATATGATTTCTATTTCTAATAAAATGTTGGAAGAATCCTACAGTTATCTTTTATTGAAAGTGAATAAAAATTATAAAAAATGAATAAATAGAGGTGATGTTGTTTTAATTAAACAACAAGATACTGCAAAAAATTGAGATATTGTATTTATTTCAATCAATGATGTACTAACGCTGAAAAAAGTCATATCTAAATCAAATAAAAAATATTTGTATGATTTAAATGATGAAAATAAGGAGGAAAAATTATTGACTGATAAACATTTAATTCAGTGAATATTTGTGCAAAATTTGGGAGAATTTTAATTGATAACAATGAGAAATGGTAAAAGTAAAAAAGAACGTAGTAAAGAAACCTTTAAAAACTATAAAAGAGGATTCAAAGTGAAAAAATTTAAAGACTATAAATACAAAAACTAAAAAAATAATTAAGAATACTGATTTAATTAAATTAGTTGAAGCATGAAAATTACCTACACATGAAGTGATAAACCCAAAGGATAAAGCAAAATATGTAAGGGCTAAAAAAAATAAAACTAAGAAAGATAATTTAGACCCGAAAATTGCTATTATTAAACCTAAAAAAATAAAATAATTTATAATTTAACTGAAAAAAAATGAAGATTTTAGAGCAATTAGAACAAGCAATAATGGAACAAAAAACAATAAGCTTTGATTATAAATGAGAAGGTATTAGGATTTGAAACCCACATGCAATTTTTTCACATATCTCAACTGGAAATGTAACAGTAGACATATTTCAATTTGATGGATATTCAAGTGATAAGCAGAAAATACCAGATTGGAGACCTTTTTTATTAAAATCTATATCAGATGTAAATATTTTAGATGAAAAGTTTGAAATTGCAGAATGATATAGTTCTAATTCTGAAAAGTATAATAAAGCTATCAGTAAAATAAAATAGTTAATATGAAATTTAATAAAACAATTTACGAAAATTCAGGAGTGAGATTAGTTATGAATTATTCTTGATTAACAGAGGATGTTGCTCATGCTGAAGAAATAAAATTACAATTTTTTGCTTTTAATAAATTAACATATGTAGAAATTTTTAATGAGACATTATCTATTGATGAAATAAGATTATTGTATCAACATTTAGATAGTATTACAATTTTAAAAGATGCATCTTTAGTAGAATCATGAAGTTTTATAGAAATTACAAATCAATCACTAATAAAATTTTTTGAAGAGACAAAACTAATAGATGATGATGTTGTTATGTCTGCATTGTCAAAAATTGGAACTAAAGGTATTTTAGAATCTTTATCTGAATTAGAATTAGATAATTTATCAGCGTCTCATAAGCAACAAAAATATAAAATAGAATTAAAAAAATTAGAACATATTTTAAGGTTAGAGGAAAATGGGACTTTATTGGATGTAATAGCAATAGATCCATTTATTAAAGAATATTCAGCTAAGCAACAAGAAAAAGTTTTGCAAAATTGGTTAGAAAAAAATCTATGGGTTTTTTGAGTCGAATATGAAAAAATGGAATGATTTAGGAAAGTATCTTTATCAAGTGAATGAGATATGATTATGAAATCAATAGATTGATATTTAGACTTAATAGAATTAAAAAAATCAGAATATGATTTATTAAGGTTTGATGCTAGTCATAATTGTTATCATAAAAGTAGTCATTTAAGTAAAGTAATATGACAAAGTATGCATTACATAAAAAGTTTAAATGAATATGCAGAAGAATTAAGTAAAGAAGAAGATGTAACAATTCTTAGACCTAGAGTTAAGATTATTGCATGAAGAAGTCATAAATTTAATCCACAAGAATTTGATACTTTAAGAATGATAAATTCACATTTAGTAGATATAAGTGTCATAACTTATGACGAAATATTAAAATATTGAAACAAAATAATTTCTCATTATCAATAGATGAAAACAATAATTTACTACCGTAAATCAACCGATAGAGATGACAAACAAGCAAATTCGCTAGAACACCAACTAGCGAACTGTTTAAAGGTGGCTGAAAAATATAATTTGGAAGTTGTTAAACAAATAGGAGAAAGTAAAAGTGCAAAAACTGAATTTACGAGACCTTGATTTAATGAGTTGATAGATTTGTGTAAAAGTTGAAAGGTAGATTTTATTGTGATTGATGAACCAAAAAGACTTTCGAGAAATAATATTGATACTTCGAGGATTATTGATTTGTTAGATAAAAAATTAATCAAAGGAATTTTATGAAGTTCGAGAGAATATAG
This sequence comes from Patescibacteria group bacterium, assembly GCA_965656795.1. Classification (GTDB taxonomy): domain Bacteria; phylum Patescibacteriota; class Gracilibacteria; order BD1-5; family UBA6164; genus CAJXJP01. Next base: position 1,056 of record CBFHLZ010000041.1, on the reverse strand, counting down.
AGCTGATAATTCAAGAGATAAATTTTTACTTCAATTAGATTTATCATTATCTAAAATGGATAATGAAGACAGAAGTAAGGATGTAAAAGATAAAATGGAAAGTTGTATTAATAATACAAAAAGATTTTTATGAAAGGCACCTTTTGGATATAAAAATGTGACTATTAAAAAAGGTCATAAAGAAATTCATATTGATAAAAAACAATCGAGAATTGTAAAAGAAATTTTTGATTTAAGGATTGAAAATAAGGCATTTACTACCATTGCTAATATCATAAGAGAAAGACACGGAGAATCGATTTGAATGAGTATTAGAAGTAGTAGGATTCAAGATATAGTGAATAAAAAATTCTACTATTGAACTTTTACTTGGAATTGAAAAGAAATACAGGGAAGTCATACTCCTATTATTTCAAAACAAACATATGATAAAGCTCAAGCTGTATGAAAATGAGTATATCAAAATAAAATAACTATTGCGAAAGTACCTAGAAAAGCAAGACCATATCATTTAAAAGGATTTGCAAAAGATATTGATGGTATTCTGCTGTGTGCATATGTACAGAAATGACATACTTATTATATGTCACAGCCACGTAGTAGTTATAGGGTAAATCTGAATGAAAATAAAATATTTCATAAATTTGAAGAAATACTAAAAAATCTCCAATATGAAAATGAAGATTTTTATGATATTCAAAAAGATATGGTGCTTGATTTATTGAAAAAAGATGAGGAAACAAATAAAGAGGAATCTGTTGATTATAAAAAAGAGATAGAAAAACTCGAAAAGAAACAAGAAGATTTAGTTGATATGAAACTCGATTGAAAAGTAAGTGAAGAAATATATTTGAGAAAAAATAATCAATATACGGACGAAATAAATAGAATTAAAGAACAAATTTTACAACCAAAAAGTGAAGACTTTGAGCTCAAGACCCAAAAATTGTTCGAACTTTTAAAAAGTCACTATACAAGCTATAAAACAGCTGATAATGAAACAAAAGCTAAATACATCAAAAAGTATTTGTTCGAACTTTTTATAGACCATAAAAA
>CBFHLZ010000040.1:7538-11210 GCA_965656795.1 Patescibacteria group bacterium | reverse complement strand
TTTGATCCAAAAGTTGCTCCAATCAAAGTATGAGTACTTCCAGTAGTGAAAAAAATTGGTCATCTTGCAAAAGAAGTTTATGCACAATTAGCAGAAGATTTTATCTGTGAATATGATGAAGTTGGTTCTATCTGAAAAAGATATGCAAGAATGGATGAAATCTGAACTCCATTTTGTATTTCAGTAGATTCTACAAACTATGATGAAGGAAATGTTACTGTGAGATTTAGAGATTCTATGGAACAAGAAATTGTTGCTATATCTGAATTAAATAATTTCATTAGAAAACATATGAAATAAAAATAAAAAACTCTCAAAATTTATTTTGAGAGTTTTTTATTTTGAAAAATTATAATTCAACAGTTTCTTGTTTTTCTTTTGGAGTATTTTCTCCAGCAAGAGGATCTGGACCATATTGATTTGGACCTGTTGTTCCTTTGAAAAAATAACAAATAATAGCCAAATAGATATTTGCAATTGGAACAAACATTAATAATGTCATCCATGGATTTTTGTCTAAATCACGTAATCTTTTTACTGTAGCAACTACTGATACATACAAAAGATATAAATATGCAACTATAGCTAAAATTGCTCATAATTCCGGAATAATAGCACTAATAATTCCAATTGGAATAAATAATAATAATGATAAACCTAAAGGATATAACCAAATTTTTTGTCTATTCCATCTCCCGTCAGGAGTGTTACAAGCGTGTAAAAATTCTTTCATATGTAGTGTATTATTTATATAAAGTATATTAAATATAATATTTTTTATCATTAAAGTCAAATAATTGTAGTAGTAATAAGATTTTGTATTTTTAAAAAATATATTATAGTAATATAAATTATTATATAATATAAAAAAGAATGAAAATTTTTCAACCAAAAGAATGAGTTTTTGATAGAATTGAGCAAACGGTACCAATTTTTTTGAAAAATATTTTTAAACTTGTTCTGCCATATATTTTATATCAAGTCTTATTCGTTACTATTGTGTGAAGTGTATTTATGTTTTACGTTTGAGTTTGAATACTATGAATATTAAAATCTAATGGATGAAACTTTTGAGATATTTTATATAATCCGATGATTATCTATTTTATGTTTTTTGGTTTTATTTTATTTTTATTTTTTGCACTGGGGAATATTCCTATTGTTTTAGCAACTCTTAAGTCAATTAAACAATGTCTAAATAAACAAGAAATTACTCCACTAGAAAATATAAAATGGTGAATTAAAAATATTTTTCAATCTTTTAAAACCTATTGGTATATTTTTGCTTATATTTACTTGATTCCAGCTCTTATATTTATTGGATGATGATTAATGTTTATAGGTGGAATGTGAGAAAATAAAATCCAATGATTGATAAATTTTTGAATAATATTCATGATTATATCATTTTTATTATTTTTATTCTTTGCTATTTATAGAGGAACAAAAACAAGTTTTTCATTAATTTCTGCTGTAAATAAAGAAAATTTTAATAAACAAAACTTTAAAAAATCAGTAGAAATTACTCAAAATAACTGGTGGAGAATTTTTGGAAATTTATTTTTAATCTGAATTGTAATTGGTTTTTGAATGAGTTTTATTAATGGAATACTTGGTTTATTACTTCCAGGAAGTTTTAATTTTAATGCATTATTTCAATGAAGTTTTGATTCTATTAATTTTGAAAAAATCATTTGAATTCTTGATACATTTAATCCATTTTTACATATTTTAAATGCTATTATTAAAAATATTTTACAAGTTATTTGAATTGTTTTTATTATGATGTTTACGTATGTATTTATGCTTCGTTTAGAGGATGAAAGGCAAAATAAAACGGATGATATAATTATAAACAATCTTGATTGAGAATTATAAAAAACTTCGCCATAGCGAAGTTTTTTTGATAATTATTTGCTAATAAAAAATATTTGTATATATTTTGTATATATATTAAATTAATTTTATTTTTTATGGAGGAAAAAATATATTTAGCACTTTTACATACTTTATGATTTACGCATAATAAATTACATTCTATTTTTAAAGAAAATCAAAATTATAAAGAATTTTATGAAAATATTTCTGATGATTATTTAAAAAAATTTTGACTCAAAGATAATCAAATAAAAATTATTTTAGAGAGAAAAAATAAATTTTCGTTAGAATTTATTCAAAAAAATATTACTCAAAGAAATGTAAAAATAATTACTGTTTTTGATGATGATTTTCCAGAAGAATTTCATCAAATATCGAGTGTACCATTTTTGATTTATCTTCGTGGAAATTTAAGTTTATCACAAAAAATATCAATTGTTTGATCTCGTAAAATTTCTGCTTATTGAGAAAAAATAATCCAAAATTTTATTCCAGTTTTATGAAAATATTTTACTATTGTTTCAGGTTGAGCTGCCGGATGTGATACTTGGGCGCATAAAATATCACTTGAGAATAATATACAAACACTTAGTATTATTGGGACTTGAATCGATCAAGATTATCCAGTGAATAATAAAAAATTATATGATAAAATTGTGGAGACATGATGAGGAATAATTTCTATGTTTGCTATTTGAGAGATTTGAAATCCTTATAATTTTCCAATTAGAAATCAATTAGTTGCAGCTATTTCTGTGGGAACATTTATCGTAGAAGCAAAACAAAAATCTGGAACTTTAATTACAGCGAGATTAGCGTTAGAGTTATGAAAAGAAGTGTTTGCCGCACCTGGAGATATTTTTTCATCTCAATGTGAGTGATGTAATATTCTCATTCAAAATTCATCAGCATATCCAGCTATTTATCCAGAAAATATATTAGAACAATTTAATATAGTTTCCTCAAAAAATATTAAAATATGAGTTTGAAATATTACAAAGAAATCGTTTCAAGATGATGTAGAAGAAAAAATTTATAATTTATTATTAGTAGAAAAGTTAAATATAAATCAAATTGCTCAAAAACTAGGTCTAGATGTGATGACACTTTGATTTAAAATGAGTATGTTAGAAATTTCAGGACATATAAAAAAATCACTCAGTTGAGATTATGAAATTCAATAAAATCTTTACAAATTGCGATTTATTCATATAGTTAGCTGCAGTTTTATTTATAAAAATTTCCCATGGAAACGAGTATATTTGTGAAAATAGAGATAATCATTTTCTTTTTGTCTTTTTTATACACTATCTTTTTTATATTAGAAAAAGTGTATAATGCTTATTTTCACGTGAAAAAAATCGTAGAACCAAAAAAATCAAAACCAAGAAAAAAGAAATCAAAAAAATTAAAAATCTCTCAAGAGAATAAAAATCAACCAAGTGAAGTAATAAAATTATCAGCTCAAGATAAACAAAAACTTATTGATATTGTAAAAAGAGCAAAAATAAATGCATCAAAATGATATTTCGACACAGCAAGACATATCATAGTAGAATGACTTGCAATTGATAAATTTAACAAAGACCTCAATATTGAATTGGCAGGAATTTATGAAAAAGAACACAATTATAAAAATGCAGAATTTATCTATAAAGATTTAATTGAAGCAATTTGAAAAGATTGTGATGTTATGAAAAAATTAGGTATGATTTATGCATTGCAAAATAAATTAGCAGATGCGCAAAATATGTACGAAAAAGTTCACAAAAGAAAAAAAGATGATGCAGAAGT
>CBFHLZ010000040.1:0-7438 GCA_965656795.1 Patescibacteria group bacterium | reverse complement strand
ATTAATATGCTTGCTGATATCACTTTTGAATTACAAGATTATCAACAATCTCTGATGTATCTAAAATTAATTTTAAAAGATAAACCAAGAAACGTAGATAGATTGCTTATGCTTGCTGTATGTTTTGAATCAATCGAACAAGTTGATGATGCGTTTGAAACATATAAAAAAATAGTTGAACTCCAACCATACAATACTCTTGCAAGAAATAAACTCAATGAATTATTTGCAGTTAAAAATTAGTTTTTGACAATAATATAATTTCTATCAAAAGTTATTAACATAAAAACCTAAAAGTAAGTTTACTTTTAGGTTTTTTTTTATACATTTATATAAAATATATTTTTTAAATATGTAGATAAGAAATGCTAAAAGTACCTCCACATGCTCTAGAATCTGAACAATCAGTTTTAGGGAGTTTATTAATTGATAAAGATTGTTTTTTAACCGTTTGAGATGTATTAACTCATGACGATTTTTATAATGAATCAAATTCTAAAATTTATGAAGTGATGTATGATCTTTATAAAAATAATAAACCAATTGATTTAGTTACTGTAAAAGAAAAATTAGAAGATAAAAAACTCTTAGATAAAATAGGTGGAATGACTTATTTAATCGAGTTAACTGAAATAGTTCCTACTACAGCAAATGTTTTTGAATATGCACAAATTGTAAAAAATAAAGCAGTATTAAGAAATCTTATAAAAGCAGGGAATCAAATTATTTCTCATGGTTATGATGAAGATGGGAAAATAAATGAGCTTTTAGAAATGGCTGAAAAATCACTTTTTTGAGTAACTCAAACATTTATTAAAAATAAACTGGTTCATATAAATGATATTTTAACGCAAAGATACGAAGAATTTGCAGAAATTCATGAAAATCCAGATCTTATTACTCAACATAGATTACAACTCGGTTTTAGAGATTTTGATCATAAATGTGGTGGATTAAAATGATGAGATATGGTTATTTTAGCTGCCAGACCATCTATGGGGAAAACAGCATTTGCGCTAAATATTGCCCAAAATGTTGGGTATAATGGTAAAAATGTTGCAATATTTTCTCTTGAAATGTCAAAAGAACAATTAACAGATAGAATGATAGCCAGTGCTATGGAAATAGATTCTTGGAAATTAGCAAAAGGAGAACTTGAAGATCATGAATTTGCTAAAATCTGAGAAGCAATGGAAAAATTATCAGATGCAAATATCTATATAGATGATACAGCTGGATGAAACCTGATTGATTTAAAATCAAAATGTAGAAGATTGAAAATAGAATCTTGATTAGATATGATTATTATCGACTACTTACAACTTATGTCCAATGGAAACTCTATGAATAGAGTACAAGAAATCTCTGAAATTTCTCGTGGGATTAAGTCTCTAGCAAGAGAATTAAATGTACCAATTATTGCCTTATCGCAATTATCTAGAACTGTTGAACAAAGACCTGATAAACGTCCTATTATGTCGGATTTAAGAGAATCAGGTTCAATCGAACAAGATGCAGATATCATTATGATGTTATACAGAGAAGAATATTATGATGAATTTACAGAAAAAAAATGAGTGACTGATATTTTGATGAGAAAAAACAGAAATGGTCCAATAGGGAATATTGAGCTGATGTTTAATAAAAACAATCAAAAATTTGTTGAAATTGATAGAAATCAAGCATCTACAGAACACTTTGAAGATATGTAAAAAAAACCACCTAAAAATAGGTGGTTTTTATTTTGTTTTACGCATAATGGTTTTTCTCCTTTAAGCGTCTATTTAATATATTAATATCTTCGCTATAACCACAACTGCATTTTCCAATTGAATTATAACTCGCTTGTTCCAATTCTTCTTTACCGCACTTAGGACATGTGATTTTATTTAAATCTTTAAACGACTTACATAAAATTAGTATTACAAAAAAGCCTAGTGCTAAGATGATTATTAAAGCAATATTCATAATATTACTCCAAATTTATTGGTAATTCAAATTTATTCTTTTTATATAATTTGTCAAAAAAATAAAAACTGATTGTAAAACAATCAGCCTTTATTCGCTTTTTAAGTAGGAAAAATTTTAAAGGAGAATTATTTATCTCTTCAACGTTTTTCACGTGGCACAATCATAATGAAATATATAAATTGTAAAGTTTAATTTTATATATTAATCAAAAAAGACGATTACATATCGTAATCATCTTTTTCTATTTCGTCTAAACTCGGTCTTTTTTGGAGATCTTGTTTAAATACATCTCTTATTTCATTGATAACATTTTGAGAGTTCTCAAAACTTTCAGTGGTAACTAACCTTTTTCTATATTGTTTTACTCCAGGAAAAGATTTAATATATTGTACTAAATGTTTTCTGATTTCTAGAGAACCTTTTCTTTCTCATTTTGTTTCTACGAGTTGTTTTGCGTGAAACTCCATCGCGTCAAGCATTTCTGCTAAAGTTGGATAATAAGTATTATCGATGAAGTTTCTCGGATCGATAATTTTATTTTTACTATGATCTGCTTTTGGATCTAAAAATGTCCAAGGATTTCAAAAACTATGCCTCCCAATCATAAAACCACTTAAATCTTCACCAAGTGGATTTGTAGATTTCATTCTCGCGATTCCATCTGTATAATTTAAAACATCACCATTTCCAACAACTGGAATATTAACATGTTTTTTTAGTTCATAAATATTTGTCCAATCTGCATTTCAAGTATAAGCTTGCTTAGCTGTTCTTCCATGAATAGTTAAGAGTGTAGCTCAGGCATTTTCTAAACCTTTTCAAAATTTTAATAGATCTTGATTTCCATCAAAACTTAGACGAGTTTTTACTGAAATAGGTAAATGAGTTGCTTGATTGAGTGAATCTACTATTTCAAATGCGGTATCTTCATTTATGAGTAAGCTTGATCCGTGACCACTTCTAACTACTTTTTTTGCAGGACATCACATATTTATATCAATTCCGGCAATATTATATTTTTCTTGAGAAATTATTTTTGCAGCGCGTGCAAACATTTCTGGATCTTTTCAAAATATTTGAATAATAACAGGATCTTCAAGAGTTTGATGAGGTAAAACTGCGTCAGCTAAAAATTTAGAATGAACTAATCCATCCGCACTATAAAACTCCGAAATACAAATTACATTCGGAGCAACTCTTTTCATTGCTTGTCTATACGCACTATCTCCATATCAATCCATAGGAGCTAAGAGACATAAAGGTCATTTTTCTACTTGTTTTTTCCAGAAATCTTTCATTGAAATTTTACAAATTTATATAAAAATTTTCATAACTTTATAAATAACTTTTTATTTGTCAATACATAATATTTGTAAAAACTATTTAGAGTATGATATGATTATTATAGATTTAAATTTATAACATATTCTTTATGAATGTTTCAGCAACTTTAAGTGAAAAAAAGACACTTAATTCTACTTTGAAAAAAAATTATGGTTTGTTCCAAAAATTTAAACCACTTGGTCTCATTCATATTTCTGATATGGAAGTAAATCAAGAACTTTTAGAAGGTTTAAAAGTATTAAACGCAGGATTTGTAGTTATTATTGAAAATGCTTCTCAAGAGCAAATAGCAGATAATATTATTGTAACTGATAAAATTGATTCTACTTCGCTGCTGGGTTTTGATTTTATTGTAGCTGATTCTACTATTGGAAATATTCATCAATATACACAAGCTGGAGTAACTCCGATTATCAATAAAAATAATCATTTAACATCTGTTTTAAAAGAATTTAATCCATTAAAAAACGAAGGAAATTCATTTTATTATGATAATGAAAATCCTTGGAGTATTTTTTATACTATTGTAAGATATATGGAAAATTATAAATTTCCTTATGATAATAAAAATTTAATAAAAAATGTCTTATCTGTATAATAATTTCTTGAATTATTTAAAAAGTCTGTAGAATAAATCTACAGACTTTTTTGATTTTTAATTTAAGGAGTTGAATAATGTTAAAATTAGTGAACAATTTCAGAAAATATATAAAAATTTCAGGACATAATATTTTACTAGAAACAAAAAATGGTAAATTATTTATTGCTGGAAAACTATTTTTTTCTGATTTACGAATAAAAAAAGAAGGGAAGATAATTCATTATTTCGATAAAGATGGTGAACTTGATTCTCAAATAAATACAAAAATAACTGATTTTGTACAAACATTATTCCGAGATAAATTATTAAAATTTCGTGGTGATAATGTAGTGCAAAATTTACAGTAAAAAAATCGCATGGATGCGATTTTTTTTTTATTTTTTCAAAATATATTGACATTTTGTCTTAATTTTTTATATTTTTTTTACTGAATTATCACCGTGCAAACATAAAATAGGAGTAATACTGGTGAGTAAAAGAAGTAAAAGAATTGAAGTTTTAAGAGGTACTTTTCCTTTCTTGGGTACGAATTATGAATTAGAAATTTGTAAAGCTACTGGGGAAATTTCTTACAAAAAAGTAAATAATAAATGTTTTATTAAAACAAGAATTGCTTTAGTAGGAAAAAGTTATATTGATTTAGATAGTAATAGCACTATTGGTACTGTTAAAAAATTAGGTACTTGTGTAGAATTATGTCAGAAAATCATAAGTGGAAAAGTTTCAAAAGTTGCATAATTATGTAACTAAAATTTCAATAAAATTAAGTCCTCATATTTTGAGGGCTTTTTTCGTGCAAAAAATATTTTTTTTTGACTTCAAAAATAATCTTGGTATATATGGATTAGATAAAAAATAGATTTTAAGAAAAAATTATGGCAAAAAATCTTGTGATAGTCGAATCCCCAGCGAAAGGAAAAACAATAGAAAAATTTTTATGACCTGACTTTAAAGTTGTCGCGTCTATGTGACATATTAGAGATCTTCCAGTAAAATCACTTTGAATAGATATTGAAAATAATTTTACTCCAGAATATGGAATAAATGATGATAAGAAAAAAACAGTTACTTCATTAAAAAAACTTGCAAAAGAATCAAATGAAGTTTGGATAGCTACCGATGAGGATCGTGAATGAGAAGCAATTGGTTGGCATCTTTGTCATACGTTAAATGTTGATCCAGCAACTACAAAAAGAATAGTGTTTCATGAAATTACTAAATCGGCTATTCAAAAAGCGGTTAAAAATCCTAAAACTATAGATTTAAGTTTAGTTGATGCGCAACAAGCTAGAAGAATCTTAGATAGACTTGTTTGATATAAAGTAAGTCCAATTCTTTGGAAGAAAATTAGAAAATGACTATCAGCATGAAGAGTTCAATCTGTTGCTGTTAAGTTAATTGTTGAAAAGCAAAGAGAAATCAAAAACTTTGTACCAGAAGAATCTTGGAAAATTTTTGTAGAATTATCATATGGAACTTCAAAATTCAAAGCTGAATTTCATAAACTCGGTGGAAAAGTTAAAAAATTAAAATCAAGAGCAGATGTAGAAAAAATCCTAGCTACTTTATATGATACACTTGATTTAATAAAAGAATCAAAAACAAAAAAAGATACCATTGCTTTACAAGTTGATTCACCAGTAGAATTTACTTTAGTAGATTCTGTTAAAAAAGACTCAAAAAGAAAACCATGAGCACCATTTACTACCTCTACACTTCAACAAGAAGCTGCGAGAAAATTTGGTTTTGGTGTAAAACAAACTATGATGGTCGCTCAAAGATTGTATGAATGAGTTGATTTATGAAATGGAGAAAGAACCGGTTTGATTACATATATGAGAACTGATAGTGTAAACCTTTCTGATCAAGCTAAAAATCAAGCAAAAGATATGATTCTATGAGATTATGGAAAAGATTATCATCAATTAAGATCTTTTAAAACAAAATCTTCATGAGCTCAAGAAGCACATGAAGCGATTCGTCCATCTGATTTAACAAGAAAACCAGAATCTCTCGCCGGAGTTTTAGAACCTCAACAATTAAAACTCTATACTCTTATATGGAAAAGAACCGTTGCTTCACAAATGGCTGACGCGGTTGTGGAAGTTACAACGTTTCAATTTTCACCAACAAAAGCTTTAAATCAACAATGGCAAACAAAAGGTGAAGTAATAAAATTTGATGGTTTTATGAAACTTTATATTGAATGAACTGATGATGAAAATGATGATTCTGATGATTCTGGAGTTCTTCCAGCAATTGAAATTGGAGAATTATTAGAAGCAAAACATATCGAATCTAATCAAGTGTTTTCTCGTCCACCAGCTCGTTATACAGAAGCATCTCTGGTTAAAAAATTAGAATGAGAATGAATCTGAAGACCTTCTACATATGCTCCGACTATTTCTACAATTATTGACAGATGATATGTAGAAAAAATAGATAAAAAATATTTATGACCTACTGAAATTGCGTTTACGGTAACCGATTTTCTACAAAAATATTTTTCTGAAATGATGGAATATAAATTTACAAAAGATGTAGAAGAAGATTTTGATAAAATTGCAGAATGAAACCTTACATATACTTCTATGTTAGACGAATTTTGGAATGGGACTCTTAAAAAAGATCTACTTAATGCAGATGAAAATTCTGAAAAAGTAATTGAAAAAGTTGGGAAAAAATGTCCAAAATGTAGTGAAGAACTTATTTATAGATTTTCAAAAGCAGGGAAGTTTATTGGATGTTCGGGGTATCCAGAATGTGATTATATTGATCAACCTGAAGAAGAAAAAAATGCACTTGATGCAATAAAAGCTAAATACGAATGAAAACCTTGTCCTGATGGAATTGAGGGAACAATTGTAGTTAAAACTGGGAGATATTGACCATTTTTAGCTTCAAGTGAATATCCTAACGTAAAATGGATTGGAAAAATAAAAGATGATAAAGAAGAAAAATTAGAAGCAATTTTAGAAAAAAAATGATTATTAGTAGATGAAGAAACTGGTGAAGAAATGGTAGTAAAAAACTCTAGAAGATGACCATTCCTCGCTGCTAAAAATTATCCAGCTGTAAAAATAGCAAAAAATATTCCTAAAGATGTTTGGGAAGAATTAAACGCACAAATGGCTGAAGAAAACAAAGATGATGAAGAATCAGAAAAATAGAAACTTTTTAGTTTCTATTTTTTATTTTATTTAAAATAATAATTTATTTAATTTATATGAAATAAAAAATAAATTATTAATAAATAAGTTTTAAATTTATTATTTCTCTATATAATCTAAAAAAATATTTCAATTTATTATAATTATCATACAAATGGCTAAAAAAAATAACGATAAAATGCAAGATAGATATTTTGATTATCTGCTCACGTATACAAATACTATTTTTGAATTTTCAGATGAATTACAAAAATTATCTAAAAAGAAACTTTCATGAGAAGTAAGTCTTAATAGAAAAAAATACACATATTTTTCTATTAACAATTGAGTCACTATTTTAAATAGAAAAAAT
>CBFHLZ010000039.1:0-11389 GCA_965656795.1 Patescibacteria group bacterium | reverse complement strand
CTATTTATTTAAAAATCTAATTAAAATTTAATTCTCAACTTTTTAAGATAAAAAATAATTATTTCTGTAATTAGGTTGAGAAAACATTGAGAGGTTCATTAAAATCGTGGAACTCTTAATTAATAGCTATTCAATCATAGAACTTATCTATTTTTAGTATAAAATTAATATTATAAAATTAATCATCGTGAAACTTTTTAAAACAACAAAAAAACAGCTTAGAATTCAATAAATAAGCTGTTTTTGAATATTAAAATTATCAATTGTAGTAATTGGCAAGGACCCCAGGAATTGCACCTAGGCCTTTCGGGGTCGGAATCCGAACACTCTTCTAATTAAGCTAGGTCCTTATAAATGTGTGTAAATAATAAAAAAAAACAATAAAATAGCAAGTTTTATTGTTTTTTTTAATAGCTTTTTCTTCATCAAAGTGTTATATATAAATTCCATAATTGAAATCATAATATTTTTGCATTTTTTTCATCAATGTTTTGTTTAATTTTTCTTACTAATTCTATTGCTTCGTTTAGATCACTTAAAATATATTTTTTATCAATGATTTTTTGGGCAGCTGATCTTAGTTTATTATTTGTTTTATTAGATATTTTTTTTGCTTCTAAAATAATTTCTATTTCAATTTTTGTGATATATTGTATGAAATTTAAATCTCACTTTTTTATTTCAATATTACATTGCTTAAAAAATAGTTCAGGTACTATATTGTTATATTTACAAAATCTTGCTACTCTTTGACCTAAACCTTTATAATAGGCAATATCTCTGGTTGTATTTTTATTTAAATATAGATCATGTATGATAAAATGTATTATTTTATCATAGATAGGTTTTGATACAAGTTGTTGTGTTTGAATTGTTTGATTTTCGATTTCTATATTTTCTAATGCACTCATAGGTATTTTTTAAAATATATTTTTTTCATTATACTGTTACGACATTAAATGGACATTAAATTTTTGAACTTTTTTTAAAAAAAGCTATTGATGTTATTCATCAATAGCTTGGTGTGGTACTATTTCACACACAAAACCAAAGTTGTTTTGCAACTTCCAGCCTTTTGGTAAAATAGAAGATAGTAATACTTTATTTTTCCTAAAATCTTTAGAATTATCATCTCTATTTCGATTTGTAAGAAATAGTAATCCTTTGTATTGAGTAATTACTTTAACATTATATTCTGTAGAAATATATTTTCTATCTAGTATTTCTATACCTAAAAGAAATTTTTGTATTACTTGTTGTAGTTTTTCAGGATTTTTTGTACATATGTAACTATCGATTAAATACATAGTAATTGTCTCTCTTAAAAAATGTAAAATAAAAATACTTAAAAATATTTTTTTGTAAATATTTTTAAGTATTTTTATCTTGAAGTTTTATTAATTCAATTTTTTTTATGAATAGTTCTGCAATGTTTTCAGTTATGTTTTCATTTGTAATACTATTATTTTTTGAGTCTATTGAACTATATGAAAAATACCTCATTCAATTGTAATCACTTCATTCGATTTTATTTTCGTGTAAAAATTGCTGAATATAAACAATAGCAGCTTGTTTATTTGTAATCGCATTATTGAATGAATTATATCTAGGATCTATTGTTTTTTCTCAATTAATTAATATTTCTTCTCATCAGTTAACACTATAAGAAATCAATAGCTTTAATTGTTTTAAGAAATCACTTGATAATTGTCATAGTTCATTTGTAATATTGTACTCTAGCACTTTTATTCTATGTTTAATTTTCCTTAAAGTTTTATCACTTTCTGTTAGTTTTTTTATTTCATTAGAATTTATATTTCAATTTTCAGGTTTTTTTTCCATTGCCTTTTTAGGTTTTATTTCAACAGGAGAATTCTTTTTAATATTATCTAGTTGCCTTTCTTGTTGTCTTTGCTTAGAGTTACTCTTAAATTCATCTTCTGACACACTCATTAAAATTTCTTTTGTAATTTGACCATTATTTTTAATATAAATTCTAAAAGCATCATCTATACTACTTTGTCTATTTATTATTTGTCTAAATTTTAGTTTTGTTTTATTTATTTCATCTGCAATTGATTTTATTTTTCTATAACAAACAATATCTTTATTTTTTCAAATTAAAATCTTTTGAATAATTTCATCTGAAATTTCATCATATAATTTTTTTTCCATTGTTTTTAAAGATTCTATCATTGATTCTAGTTGAATATCTTTATCGTTTGGAAAAAAATTTTTATAAACAAAACGTATTTTTGAATCTATATTTTTTACTGTTCCTGAATTATATATATTTATTTTATGGATATATTTATACACAATTTGAAAATATCCATAAAGAGTATTTATGGAGTTGTAGTCGTTGAGTGTTAGTAATTCTTTTTTAGATTTATTTTTTATTGTATTATCTCAAATAGAGCTACGCATAAATTAATAGTTATATTTTTTATTAGTGAATTATAAATATTTATTTAAATAAATCAATACTAAAAAAAACAGCATAAATATGCTGTTTTTTTTATTTTATTATGATATTGAATCAAACTCTATAAATTATTTCTCAATCTGTATTTATCCATTTAAGTAATGTATAGTCACTGAAATTATAATTAATTTGTTTTAATATATTTTCAATATTTTTATCTGTTATATCGTAGTATTGAAGAGTTTCTATATTTTGATTTGATCATTTTATTTTGAAATTTTCTACTTCTTTATAACTTACTGAATTGTAAATATCATTAAGGGTAAGTTTTTTGTAATAATCGAGACTATATTTATCTCTGAATTTAAGTTCTGCAAGTATATTGTAATTGCTATTTTTATATTTATGAAAAACTCAAACTAGTTGTTTTTGAATGTATTGTTCTCTATATGAAAGAGGTGATTTTTCTAATACCTCATTTGATTGATTATATTCGTACCTATTTGTATAAAAAAGATCTTTTGGTAATCAATAATAAAAATAATCATCAAATTCTTTATCAGCAGTCGCTCATAATGGATCATCAAATGTAGGATCATAATACTTATCTCATACTCTTACCCAAGCGTGTCAGATATTTGGATAATCTTGGGCATCAATTACATATCCTCTAATGGTTTCTACATCATTTATATCAGAGAAATAGAGTAAATATTGGAATAACTTTGCGTATCACTCACACACTCAAGAATTATTTTTAAAAGTTTCTATTCATGAAAATATTTTTTTATCTTCTAAATTTATATTTTGAGTATAAGAAGTATTTTTTAATACATAATCGTATAAAATTTTTATTTTTTCTTCTTTGTTTTTTGCATCTTTGGTTAGATTTTTTGATATATTTTTAATTTTTAATATATCAACATCAATATTTATTTCATTTAAATAAAATCTATCGTCTCTAATTTCTTTTAAAAATTCTTGTTTGTTTGGAATTCCATAAATTAAACTATCACTTATAAGTCTCACTTTTTTTGCATTGGTTACAAATCCAGGCTTTTTATTATCAGTGATAAAAAATAAATCTGTTTGAGTATTTATTTTATTAAATTCTAGATCACTTAATTTTGGATTTACTCATTCTCAAAATGTTAAATGTTTTGAGAATACATATGTATACCAAACTCATTTTTCTCTAAAAATAGCATCACTATGAGTGATTTTATTTTGGAAATATTTACTTGATGGATAATTATTTAGTATTAATGTATCGTTTATTATTTTATTTTTATAATCTCTTTCAAATAAATAATTATTTGATAATTTTATTAAACTATCAATAATTATTTGTTTTTCACCTTGAATTGTAGATTTATTTTTGAGAGTATAGAGTTGACTTAGAAGTGATTCTGCTCTTGAATAGCTTACATTATCAGAATATTTATTTTCCAAATTACTTGTATAAATTTCAAAAACATTTTCAACTTTTATAGAAACATTTCTACTATTTAATTCTCAAATATTTGCAAATAATTGAGAATTAAATAGATAAGCTGAAAGAAAAATAGAAATAATTATTTTTTTTAGCATTTTATTATCTTAGATTTATAGCTTTATTATATTGATTATCAATATCATATTTTTTATATTGATCCATATCGAGTTCTATAAGTATATCTGGAGTAAGTCAGATTCAGTCGATTCCTCTTTCTTTTCAACCTGTATACCATCTAGCAACTGTGTATTTTAAAAGAGATCAATCTGTATATTCTTTGATTTGTTGAACTGATCATTTTCCATAACTTTGCTCTCAAATACTTACTGAGTTAGGATAATAGTCTTTAATCGTTCCAGCTAATATTTCTGAAGCTGATGCTGTACCAGAATTTTGTAAAACAATAATTTTATAATCATTGAAATCTACAATAGAATATCCATCTGATTTTAATACTCTATCTCAACTTAGATATTTTATAATTGCTGTAGGTTCTCCTTTTTTTACCATATAAGATAACATTTCAGCAACTTGATCTAAATATCAACCTCCGTTATTTCTTACATCAATTATTACTTTAGTAACATTTTTATGAGTCTTTAAGTCTTGAAGTGCCGCAATATATTCTTTAGAGACATTCTGACCAAAATTTTTAATATTTATATAAAAGGTATTTGAATTTACTAATTCGTACTCTAAATCTTTTATAACTATTTGTTCTCTTATTACTGAAACATCAAAGGTTTTCCCTTCTCTTAAAATTGTTAAGAGAACTTCAGAACCTTTTGGTCATTTAATCCAAGATACTACTTCATTACTTGAATTTTCTTTTGTGACTTCTTTTCCATCTACATGAGTCACTCTGTCTCATCATTTTAATCATGATTTATAGGCAGGAGATCATTTTATAGGAGAAATTATCTTGAAAATTCCAGGCTCTTGCATTTCAACATATGCTCAAATTCATTCAAATTCACCATTGAGATTTTCTTTGAAATCTTGAGTTTCTACAGGTGGAAAATACGTTGTATGCTTATCCTCTGTACCATTTGTTAAACCTATGATTGCTTCATCTAATAAGTCAGCTTTAGTGTGTATATCTTTATCATAATGTTGACTTGAAAGTGTATTAAATACATCTTCAAAGATTAATTTTTTTGTTTCTAGATCATTATTACCAGAAATATTTTTAAGTGTTTCTAATTCTCTTTCAAACTTTTTGCTAATATAAATCATGTCATTCATACTTGCATTTCTTTTTGAAAGGGTTTTGTAATCATTTGGTTGTAAGATTTCAATTCCTAATATTTTTTCACTTAATGCATAAAATCAATATGCAGATAAGTTTTTATTTGGATAAATTTTACTAGGTTTATTTTCCAGTAATCCAAAAAACACTAATACTTGTAGTGAATCATATAATTTTGAACCAAATCTTACATCACTATATTGTAAAGTAATATATTTATATGAATCAAGGGCATCTTCTCTAAAAAAATCAGCATAATAATTAAATATTTCTTCTCTATCTACTGTATTTTGATGAATATTAACAGGAGATCCTGTGATATTGATTTTAATTTCTTGAGCCATTGTTTGTGAGACAATCAATGGACTTGAAATAAGTAATACCAGTAGTAATTTGGCTATATAATTTTTTATCATTTCTCTTGTATTTTTATAAAAATAAATCAATTCACCCAAATGGATATAAAACTCATAAAAAGATAAGTCACATTCCAATAAGTATTAAAACAAGGTATGTTCATCCTGTTCAAATATGTTTTTCTGCCCAGTAAAAGTTTCCAGTCCAAGACTTTACAACTTTTCTATATTTTAAAATAGCAGATCATGATGCAATTAATAAAATTGCGTAAATAATTTTTATTATCATTGTTGTAATTGTTGTTGATATTTTTCTTGTAAGTCCTCATTTGTTTTTTCCATGAGATTTTCAATTATTGGATACACAAATTCGCTAAATTTATCTTGTGCGGATTCTATCATATTTTGTTTATCTAAACTTTGGTAAATATTACTGAGTATCACAACCATAAAAATAATAACTATAAGTTTAAATATAACCTTAAATATTGCGTATCTTTTTTGATTTCTTAATTGACTATAAATATAATCAATTTTTTCATCTTGAGTAAGTGGTAATTTCATTTTTATTATATTAATTTTTTATTTTGCTTCTCTCCAAGTTTCTCAAAAAACTGTATCAGTTTTTAATTCAATAGGGGTATCTTTGAGAATATTTTCCATCAGATGTGTAACTTTTTCTCAAAGTACTTTTTCTTCACCTGGATATACGTCAAATACTAGTTCATCATGTACTTGCATAATTAGTTGAGATTTGAGTTTTTCTTGCTTGAGGTATGTATGAATTTGTACCATTGAGAGTTTTATTATATCAGCACTTGTTCATTGAATTGGCATATTCATAGCTTCTCTTCTGGCTGCATTTTTGATAATTGCATTTTTATCATTTATCCCAGGCATATATCTTCTTCTGCCGTAAAGTGTTTGTACATAACCATTTTGTTCACAAAATGATATTTGTTGATCAAAAAATTCTTTTACTTTTGGGTATGAATTATAAAATGTATCGATATATGTTTTAGCATCTTTCATATTTATATCAATCATTTTACTTAAACCAAATGCACTTATCCCATATATTACTCAAAAATTTACAGCTTTTGCGATTTTTCTATGATCTGATGTGAGTGTTTGATTGGGGAATAAAAATTCTGCTGTAGTGTGGTGAATATCTTTATTTTGTTTAAATGCTTCGAGTAAATTTTCGTCCCCAGACATTATTGCTAAAAGTCTCACTTCAACTTGAGAATAATCTGAAGCCATTATTTTTCATCATTCAAAACGTGATACAAATCAATCTCTGATTTCTCCAGCAATTCAAGCAGAAGATGGAATATTTTGTAGATTTGGTGATGTACTTGAAAGTCTCCCGGTTGTTGTAACTGCAGAATTATACGAAGTATGAATAATGTCGTTATCGTCAGCTATTTCTAGTAATCAATCTATATATGTAGATTGAAGTTTTGAATAATGTCTGAAATCTACTATTTTTTGAGCGATTGGAAACTGGTGAGATAATTCTCATAAAACCTCAGCTGATACACTATAACCTGTTTTTGTTTTCTTCCCTTTTGGGAGAGCAAGTTTTTCAAAAAGAATGACACCAACTTGTTTTGGAGAATTGATATTAAATTCTTCTCAAACTTCATCAAAGATGCTTTTTTGTAAATTTTCTAACTCTTGAGCTAATAATAATCAAATTCATTTCAATTTATTTCTATCGATTTTTACTCATGTTATTTCCATATCTTTTAAAACTCATAAAAGTGGTATTTCAATATCGTGGAGCAATCAAATTTGAGTAGTTTTATTTTTTACTTGTTTTTCATACAGTTTGTGTGTCATGTAAACATCCTCACAAGAATAATCAGCCGCAGCTAATAGATCTACTTCATCAAAACGTAGTTTCTTTTTTTGTGAAATTTCATCATAAGAAATCATTTCATAATTAAAATCTCTGAGTGATAATTTATCGAGACTTAAACCTCTGGTTCCAGGTGCTTGGATATATTCACCTAATAATGTATCGTAAAATTGTGCCAAAACAAAAAGGTTAATATTTAATGCCAAAATATTAACCTTTTTTTGCTTAGAGTCAAAATATTATTTACGATATTTTAGCGAAAATACATAGATAATAAAAAAGAAAAGTAAAACATAAGTATATCCAGTTAAACTCAAATATATATCATATAAATTTTCATTTAAATAATTATTATAACCTATTTTATTTACGATAAAAAATAAGTTATTAAATTTTATATCATGAGTAGATTCAATTATCTGAGGTATCGAATAGAGTGTTGCAATACTGATAAATGTAGCGAGGAGATTTTGTATAAAACTATGAAATCTATGAAAAATATTTTTACAAACAGTAAATACTAATAAAAATACACTTATTGATAATACAAAAATTGCTGTAAATATCCTGTCAATTCAAGATATTGCAGATATGAAAATCAGTCAAAATATAGTTAATAATATATTAATTATATAACTGTTATTTATTTTTCCTGAAGAATTATTGAGAAAAAATAATTGCATCAAAATTATTCAAAATAAACTATATATTACCGTTGATAATTCTATATTATCAAAATAGTAAAATAAAAATAAATTTATTATAAATATTAATAATGCTGATATTGGAAATAAACTTGTTTTTTGAGTTCTAATATTTTTTATTTCTTGTTTACTTAAAATAAATAATACCAGAGAGATACCTGAGATAAATAATAATGTTTCAAAAAATAATTGATTAAATTTTACCAGATTATAAGAATTTACTATCAATTCAATATTAGAAATGAATAAAAATCAATTTATTATTAAAAATATTATAAATAATGCTGTTCATAAAATATATCAAAACCTAGAAGTTTTTGTAATCGTTCAAATATATATTCACGCAATCACTACATAAATTATTACAGCAAATATCATTAAATAACTAACGAGGATATTTTCAAGAGTTACTCATCATAAAAATAAACTGACTCAACTAAATATAAGTGTAGAAATCAAAAATATAGATAAATATAAACTGTGAGATATCCATTTTCATAATATATATTTTGAATCACTTATAGATGAAACTTTGATTAATTCAAATGTTTTTTGAGAATTTTCTGAAGTAATAGAATGTATTCATCTAAAAAATCAAATGCTGATAAATAATAATAAAGAAATTATGAATCAACCTTGCATTAAATTTTTTCAAAAAAGAAATGTATCAGAATTGTATTTCAAAGAATCAATTACATCTATCTGATAATTAATAAATACAAAACTTAATATTCAAATAAATACTAATAATGTTAATCTTCCTATTAAAGAATTAAATCAAATGAGAATATCTTTTAAAATAATTGGATTTTTCATTTTATTTTATTGTGTTAAAGATATATAAGCTGATTGAATATTTTTATATTCGCTATGAAAATCTATGAGTGAAATATTATTTTGAAATATAAATTCTATCAATTCTTGAGAAGAATTTATATTTGAGATTAATAATCAGTTTTGAGTTTCTTTTATTTCAATATTTTTATAATTTTGTTGTAATAAACTTTTCGCTTTAGTATTATTATTTGTATGAATAAAAATAGTTGAAGAATTATTTTTATATAAATTATTTACAGTATCATTGAATGTAATTTCTCAGTTATTGATAATGATAATATTATCAACAAGATTTTCTAATTCACTTAAAATATGAGAAGAAATAATTACTGTTACTCAATTATTTTTACAATCTATTAAAATATTATTTAAAACTACTCTGAGTCTGGGATCAAGTCATGAAGCAGGCTCATCTAATATTAAAATTTTAGGATTATTAATTAGTGCTTGAGCGAGTAAAACTCTTTGAGTCATCCCACGAGACAGTTCGTTTATATTTTTATCAAAATAATCTCACAATTCTACTTTTTGTAATATCTCTTTTATTTTTACATCATCAAGAAAATTATTATGTAACTGAGCGATGAAATGGAGATATTCTCATACATTCATATCTTGATAGAGTCAATATTGGTCAGGCATATATCAAATAATATTTCTGAAATTTGAAATATTGTGAGACATTATTTTTTTATCAATTTCTATTTCTCCTTGGTAATCTATTATACTAGTGGCAAGAATCTTCATAAATGTAGATTTCCCTGCCCCATTTTCTCAAATTATTCCAGTTATTTTTCCTGTTTGGATATTTGCATTAATATTTTTTAATGCTTGGGTGTTTCAAAAGTATTTTGAAATATTTTTACATTCTATCATTTTAATATTTTGCTTCTATAAGGAAATAATTTACGTTATCACTTGGCTTAAATAAATTATAAAATATATCAGTTTTTTGACTTGTATGATATACTTTATTTGCTGAATATTTTTGTGATTGATTATAATAATTTTTAAAATTATTGTGAGATATATCAATTTGAAAATTATCTGTAGCTGTGAAATCCAGACCATTTGAAAACTTCAATACATTGAACTTTAATTGCGTTGTATTTAAAGGAGTTTGAATATAGTTTATATTTTGATAATTTTTTTCAGCTTGAGGAAATCTTTTTCATAAAATTTGAAATATTTCATCTCTTTTATTATCAAAATTTATTTCATCACTACTGAGTGAAAAATCGTAAATATTATGTGTTTGAATTTCAAAATTATCATATATTTGTCTTTCAATTACATAGTTTATATTATCATTATTCCCTATTAATAATAGATATAAAACCCAATATATAATCAAATATAAAATACTTAATCAACAGACAATATAAATATTTTTAAATCTATTTTTCCAGAAATTAAAAAAGAAAAATATACTTCAAAATAATATAAAAACATACGAAATAATCATATATGCAAAAACTTTTGAGAGAAAAGAGTATTTTTCTCGAATATCTTTAGAAATATCATTACCAGAGTTACTTCCTCTAAAATATCAGGTATTTAACTTATAGGTATTAGTTTTTTTATAATATCTTACAGATATATTTCAAAAATAATGGAGAAATTTTTCATCAAATTTATTTATTATAATATCTCACTTTTGATACCAAGTTACAGGTATTTTTACAAATTTATTTTCACCATTTGTGAAAACTGGGAGATTGTAAATATTTCTGACATTTTGATTTAAATATTTATTATAATATGTGATTTGTTCGTATTCTTGATAATTATCTCAGAATAAATATTTTATGAGATTTAGATTTTTTTGAGTATCAAGAATGATTCTATTTTCTCATGAATAAATCAACTTCACTAGATTTTTATATTCAGATGAATCTATAGTATCAAGAATAATTATATTTTTTTCATCAAGATTAACGAGTGTTCTAAAATTATTAATAATATTATCCAGAGGTAAACTTTTTATATATTCACTTTGTGATTCATAATTATTTGTGTAAATAAAATTTTTATGATTACTGTTAGAAAAATAAAATTTATCCACAGAAATTTTATTTTCATCTTCATCAATAAGTGAAATTCTTATATCATCAATAAAATTATGATAATAGTTGTTTGAAAATTTTTCAAAATCTAGATTAAATTCTTTTTGATCTTTTATAGGATATGAAAAAGTTTCTATAAAAGACTTATCAGTAACTTCTCTACTTGCTGTATAATTTTTATTATTATGAGTTTTTTGAAAATCTCATCAAACTGAATGACTTTGTAAAATATATTTTTTATTTAAAATATATTTTATTTCTATATTACCGGTGAAATTTTCATTGAATAGAAAATTGAGATTTGTATTCTCTGAAATATTTCCATTCGTTCAAAGAATATAGGTTCATGAATTTTCTCAAATAGTAAAAGAAGTTGTGAAATTTTTTCAGAAA
>CBFHLZ010000038.1:0-11906 GCA_965656795.1 Patescibacteria group bacterium | reverse complement strand
GGATTCCACCTACATAGAGTTTATTTGTTTCCATATTATATCGATTTTCGAATAATTAAAATAACCCTGATAGCACTTGTAAGCTAAAGTATAATATTTTATGGTAAAAATCAAAATTTTTTTAAAAAAAAATATGGTTTGTGAAACTTTTTTTTAACTAACTATAATATATATAGTGAAATAATAAATAAAAAAATATGACTTTTAGTCATATTTTTTTATTTATTTTCGAAATATTTTGTTAAATCTGGTACAACTTGTTTTTTTCTAGAAAGTCTATTTTTTAGGTCTGCTAAATTGTTTTCAACATTTGTATTAAAAACTTCTTCTACTACTTGAGAATCTTTACCATCTAATATAATTGATGTGTTTTTTTCTCAAATAATGTCTACTATTGATAATAATATGAAGTCTAAATTATCATCTTTTTTTATTTTTTCTAGTCATTCTAAAATTTCTTGTTTTCTTCCAAGTGCATAATTTGGATTTGTTGTTTCTAGTGTTCAAATACCAGCTTTTGTTCCATTAAAATCAAATTCTTTATAATCATATTTAATTACTTTTTCAACCTCCATATCACCTAAGTCTGATTTTGCATTAAACATAGGCATAGCAAAAGCTTCCAAATCTGAAATTCCTGTGATTTTTTGTAATTCTTCAGCTAAAATAGTATCTTCTTTTGTTGTTGTAGCTGATCTAAATAATAGAGAGTCAGATAAAATACATGCAAGCATCATAGTCCCGATTTCTTTTGTAACTTCAAATCCAGCTTCTTTATACATTTTATATAAAATAGATGCAGTTGAACAAATAGGTTCTACCCTTGCGTTTAGTGGAGCTGCAGTTTTAAAATTTATTTTGTGGTGATCAATTACCCAGGCAATATCTAGTTCTCAAATATTATCTGGTGCTTGAAAATCTTCATTATGATCTACCAAACACATTCTTGTCCCAGCTTCAAAACTTGTTTTTATTTCTGGTTTTGAAATTTGTAATTCTTGTAATAAGAATTCAGTTTCTTTATTTAATTCTCCTTGCATATACACACTTGGATTGTAACCTTTTTTCGATAAGTAATCAGCAGCAATAATAGCAGATAAAACACAATCTGTATCAGGAACTTTATGTCCAACAACACTTATATCAATCATTTTTTAATATATTAATAAATAATAATTTATGAGAATTTTATTGAAAAATATTTTTTTCTCAAGTTAGAAAAATAATTTCTAATATTAATTTAAAAATATTTTTGCTATAGCAAATAATATACTATATAATAATATTATATTATTAACTAATTATATTTTATGGATAAAATGAAAACAAAAATAGAATTATATCTAAAAATATATTTTCAAATACGGTTTTATTTATTTCTTGCATCGTTTCATTATCTTATTTTTAATAATTTTTTTACATTTCAAATAAATACTGATAATTTAGTATTTCTGCTCATGTATATTTTCGCTCTCATTTTGATGGTATTTAGTTGAATCTATTGTTTTTTACTTTCAAGAATTATTACGAAAAATAGCTCTAAAAAAATAGTTTTTTATATCAATAGTATTTTGTTGATTTTGAGTTTGATACTATTTATTTATTGAGCATTTATTACAAAAGATAATTCGATAGAATCAATTGTTTTAATATTATTACCATTTTTAAGTTTTAATATTATTTCGTGGCTGGTTACTAAGCGTGCTGTAAATAAAAATATAATTGTAAGTAAGAATTTCCTTAGAAATACGTTTATTTGATGGATTATTTTTTCAATTTTATTTTTCATAATAGGTTCTCTTCAACCGTATAATAGAATAGTTATTCCGAAAAAAATTACCGAAATTAATCTCAATAATTACTCTAAAGGCTTTGAAAATCTAACAAAATTTCAAAATAAATATAAAGAAAATTATTTTTTCAAAGATTATTTATATTGCATGAAATCTCCAGATAATAATGATTGTTTTGAAAATGAAATTTTTTGAGAAAAATTATTGATGAAAAAAAGAGAATATCAAAATTCTTGAGAAATTATCCCAAGTGATATGAAAATAGAGGATTATACAAATATTATTTATGATTCAATTGATGAAAAAAAATTAGATGAATTACTTGCTATTGAATCTGATTTACAAGAAGCTATTAGATATTGATTTTATAAAACACCTCTGGAATATAATAAAAATAACTCAAAACCAATTACATTTTCAAAACTAAATGTCTTTTATCAAAATACTATAAATTATTTAATTGATACAAAAAAATATTCGCAAGCTAATATGATTATAAATAATTATATAAAGTTTATGAATGTTTATAATATATTAGATCCATTTTCTTACCACCTTAATGACTATATAATACTATATTATAAACGTTTAGAAGAAAATAATTATACTTCAATTGTTTATCCTGAAAATATAGAAGTTTAT
Organism: Patescibacteria group bacterium; assembly: GCA_965656795.1. Taxonomy (GTDB): domain Bacteria; phylum Patescibacteriota; class Gracilibacteria; order BD1-5; family UBA6164; genus CAJXJP01. The sequence goes on along the minus strand of CBFHLZ010000038.1, from coordinate 9,471 downwards.
ATTAATTCAATGTTGTGAAATTTTAGTAGGAGTTATATAGATGATTATAAATGAGAATTATATTATTGATTTCCTGATTTTTTATTTATTTTAAACAAAAAACAACTTATAAAGCATAGTTATTATCATACTAGTTTGATTTCTAAAAATCAGTATACATTTACATATCAACCTCCAATAATTCATTATCCACTTGGAAGTTTTCTTGTAAAATTTCAATGAGATTTTGATTTTAAAAACAGTGCAAAAGATAATATATTAAATATAAAAAATTATATATTAGAAAGAAAATAAAAAAAATATTTCCAATTTGGAAATATTTTTTTTATTTTCTTCTTCATTTTCTGTCATTTTTTTTGCTGAATTTATTTTTGAGTTTTTTAAATTCAGTTTCTCAGAGTTTTTCTTCTAAAACAAGATTGAGTTGAGCTTCTTCGTCGAATAAACTCATATCCATTTCTATATTATGGTCTTTTTTGTATTGATAATCCTCATAGTTTCAGTATGAAATTGAGAGTTCATTATTTTCAATAAACCAAATATTTGTAGCCAGTTTGTTTACAAAATATCTATCGTGAGAAATAAATAATAGTGATCAATTAAACTTAGTTAAAGCTTCTTCTAAAGCTTCTCTGGTATCATAGTCAAGATGATTGGTTGGTTCGTCAAGGATAAGTAAACTACATGGTTTTTGTCCTAAAATAGCAAAAAGTAGTTTCGAAGTTTGTCCTCATGATAATTCTCAAACTTTTTTATCTATATCAGTATGCTCAAATAAATAATGTTTTAATATCGAAATGAGATGTTGATCTGGATACGCAAGACCATGTTTAATGAAATTTTCACGAATAGTAAGATTTCTATCAAGTTCTTCATGCATTTGAGAATAATAACTTATTTCTACTCATTTTCATTTTGAATAAAATCCATCGAGCATTTCTATTTGTCATATAATTGATTTGAGAAGGGTAGATTTTCAGGCACCATTTTCTCAAACTATTCAAATCCTTTGTCCAGCATGCAAAATAGCTTCTTGGATAAAAAATAGAGGCTCTTGTCTTCCAATAAATAATTCTTTAAACGACAATACTTTTTCAGGAGATTCTCCAGTATATTCAAATAAAAATTTTGGTTGTTTAGGAATAAATGGTTTTTCTAATTTTTCCATTTTATCTATTTGTTTTTCTCTTGATTTTGCCCATCATGCACGAGATCATGCACGAAATCTATTAATAAGGGTTTCTTGTTTGTCTATATATTCTTGCTCACGTTTCCAATTTTCCATTTTCTTCTTTTCTGTCTTTTGTCTTTCATACACATAATCTGTATAATTTGTATGATAAAAAGTCAGTCCACGAGCTGGTTGAACCTCATACGTTTTACTACATGTTTTATCCAGAAATTCTCTATCATGGGAAATTATTACATATCATCCAGCCCATTTATTTTGAAGAAATCCCTCGAGCCATTCTACCGATTTCATATCAATAAAATTGGTAGGTTCATCGAGAAATAAAATATCTGGAGATTCTAAAAGCACTTTTGCTAAAGCAACTTTGGTTCTTTGACCTCAACTTATTTCATTGAGTTTTTTATCGAGTAATTCTAAAATTCACATTCCATTTGCTACTCAATGAATTTTATTTTCGTATTCACTTCATCACATATTATGTAATTGCTCAAGAGCTGTGGTATATTCTTCGATTATTTCCATATCTTCTGGAAAATCGTGCATTCTTTTTTCTATTTCAGATATATTTTTTTCAAATTCTTTTATATCTAAAAAACCGTCACGAAGTTCTTCTCTGACGCTTTGAGTTTCATTTTCTCAGTAGACTTGATGTAAGTATCAAAGTGTGAGGTTTCATACATTATCAATCGCTCATTCAAAATCTTTGATTTCTCAAGTGAGTGCTTTCAAAAGGGTAGTTTTACCAGATCAGTTTGGTCAAACTATTGATATTCTATCTGTTTTATTGAGAGTAAAATTTATATTTTTTAAGACAGTTTCTCATTTAAATTCTAATTTATCTATCTTTATATTTAAGTGTTTCACGAGTTAATTTTATGTTATTATCATTTATTTTTATGAAATTATATATATTTTTATCAAAATATAAAGAAAGATTTATATCTGATTTTATGAAAATTAATTATTATAAATAAATTAATTTTTTTATTTGAATAATTTAAATTTATCTATACCATAGGTGTAGGTATTAAAATAATATAAAAACTATGAAAGAAACTCAAAAACAAGCATTAATTGGTTTAAAAAAAGCAAAAACATCTTTAGAAAACACTATTAAAATGATAGAAGAAGACAAATATTGTATTGATGTTATTCAACAGAATCTAGCTGTTATAGGATTATTAAAATCTTCAAATCTAAAATTACTTGAAAATCATTTATGAACATGTTTCTTAACTGCTGCGAAAAATAATGATGAAGAAAAAATTTGAGATATGATAAATGAAGTACTTAAAATTGTTAAAACTGCTCAAAATAAATAAAAAAATTAATTATTTAAGATTATATAAAGAATCCTCATAAATATAGAAACATTAATTGTTAATAAAACTAGATGAAAAAGACACTATATATTAAATGAATGCATTGTGTGAGTTGTGAAATTATTCTGTCAAAAGAGTTAAAAAGGTTAGAATGATTTCACCTAGAACATATCAGTTACAAAAAATGATATCTAGAAGCTCAATACAAAGACGAAAAACAATTACAAGAAGCCATTAAACTTATTCAAAAACATAATTTTCAAGTAGTTGAAGAAAAAAAAGATTTTCAAGCAAGTTTTTCAATGGAATCATTTCTTATAAAAATAATATTTTTACTATTTATATGAATTATATTTTATTTACTTCATATATTTGTAGATATAAATACTATTTTACCTCAAAACCAAAATGGAAGTTATATTACTACATTTATAATCTGACTTATAGCTTCAGTTTCTACTTGTCTTGCGGTTACTGGATGAATTGTGATTTGATTTTCAAAAGCATTTTCAAAAAAAATATCTGGAATAAAAGGTTCATTACTGATTCAAAGTTATTTTCAAATTGGGAGACTTTTAGGATTTTTTATTTTAGGATGATTACTAGGATTTTTATGAGAATTTTTTAGTATTAGTTTACAATTTTCAACAATACTTACTTTATTTATTTCATTTGTTCTCATCTATATTTGATTACAAATTTTAGAATTTGTACCAAATATATCTAAATTTTGATTTCATCTACCAAAATCGTTTTCATCAAAAATAGAGAAGCTACAAAATACAAAAATGGCACCTATTGTATGAGCTTTAACATTTTTTATACCATGTTGATTCACTCAAACAGCTCAATTATTAGCTATATGAAGTTGAGATTTCCTTACTTGAGGTTTAATAATGCTCGCATTTGCAGCAGGTACTTTTCCAGTTTTATTTCTCGTATGAGTCTGAAGTAGTTACTTTTCGGGTAAAAAATTTCCATTTATTGAAATGATTTTATGAATAATAATTTTATTATTTTGAATAAATACGTTTATCAATGCACAGAATTTATTACCAAGTTTATTTTCAACATCTCAATTAGCGAAAGTAGAAAATACTCAAGATATTGAATTTGAGACAATCTATGCAAATCACACTGGTTGGAATATTGAATGATATAACATAAAATTAAAAGCATGATGAAATTATAAAATCATAATTATGCCGGAAAGAGATGGAATGTGATGTATGGGGTCTTTAACAATACCAACTATTAGTGATAAAATTCATAATGTTTTACAATGAAGGCCTATTGTTTATGAAATCGTTAATGCTCAACCAGATATCCATAAAATTGTTTGTTCTTCTATGTGAATGACACAATGATCTATAATTATTGAATAAAAAAACAATGAAAAAAACTATTATTATTACAAATATGACGTGTGGAAGTTGTGTTGCACTAAATACTTCTACTATTGAGAAAATTAAATGAGTAAAATCCGTTCAAATTAATTTATCAAATTCTCAAGCTATTATTGATTTTCAACCTGAAATTATTTCTCTTGATGCAATTATTTCAGAAATAAAATCAAACGGTTTTTGAGTAGAATTTAAGAGTAATAATAGTAAAGCTCAAAAAAATCAAGCTAATAGTTTTAAAATAAAATTTATTTTATCAGCAATTTTTTCATTTCCTGTATTTTTAATGATGTTTATTGATACAAATATAGGAATTTGATATTTATGAGTAGATTTGTCATTATATATTTTTTCTATTCTCACTGCTATTGTGGTATTTGTATTTGGTTTTAATTTTCATAAAAATTTTCTAAAATCACTTCAAACACTTCATTTTAATATGGATAGTTTAGTTTCTCTGGGGACTATGAGTGCATTTTTTTATTCAATTTGAGTGATGTTTTTAGGAATGCATGTTTATTTTGAAGCAGCAGTAGCTATTATAACTTTGATAAATTTATGAAAATATTTTGAAGAAAAATCAAAACAAAAAGCTGGGGACGCAATTTCTAAATTATTAGAATTATGAGTGAAACAAGCTCATATAATTACTCAAAATTGAGAAGTTTTAAAAAACATAGAAGACATTAAAATTTCAGAAATAATGAAAATATTTCCTGGAGAAAAAATTCCTCTTGATGGGGAAATTATTTCTTGAATCTCAAGTGTAGACGAATCTATGATTACTGGGGAAAGTATTCCGGTAGAAAAAAACATTTGAGACACTGTTTTATGATCAACGCTCAATTGTGATAATTATTTAGAGGTCAAAGTTACAAAGACAAATAAACAATGAACACTTCATCAAATCATACAAATGGTAAATCAAGCGCAATCTTCACGTGCAGATGTACAAAAATTAGTTGATAAAATATCACAAATATTTGTACCGGTGATTATTGTTTTTGCTATTTTTACTTTTATTGTTTGGTTTATCTTGACCTGAGATTATTCAAAAGCTTTAATTAGTGCTGTAGCAACGCTTGTAATAGCTTGTCCATGTGCTTTGTGATTAGCAACACCAGCTGCAATAATGGTGGCAAGTTGAGTGTGAGCAAAAAATGGAATATTAATAAAAAATGCTCAAAGTTTAGAAAAAACACAAAATATAGATGTAATAGTTTTCGATAAAACATGAACACTAACTGAGTGAAAACCACAAGTTCTAGATGTTATATGTTATAATAAAAATGAAAATCAGGTAGTAAATATAGCACAAAATTTAGCAAATAATTCTCATCATCCACTTTCTAGAAGTATTAAAAAATATAAAGATTTAAATATTTTAGATGGAAATAATATTTCTGAAACTAAATGAAAATGAATTTGTTGAGAATATAGTTGAAAAAAATATTATTTATGAAATAGTAAACTATTTACAAATAATCAAATAAGTAATGAGATTTCTAAACAATTAATTAAAATAGGGAATAAATGATCAACCTGAGTTTTATTTTGAGATGAAAATAATATTTTATGTATTTTTGAAATATTGGATATTCCAAAATCTAACGCAGAAATTGTTATTAAAAAACTAGGAAATAAAAATATTGAAACTATTATGCTTACCTGAGATAATCAGATAACAGCAAATGCAATAGCAAAACAAATTTGAATAAAAAATGTAATATCACAAGTACTTCCAGAAGATAAATTAAAAGAAATAAAAAAACTTCAAGATGCTTGAAAAAAAGTAGCATTTGTTTGAGATGGTATAAATGATGCTCCAGCTCTAGTTCAAGCTGATTTATCTATAGCTATGTGAACGTGAAGTGATGTTGCTATTGATTCTGCTGATATTGTACTATTATGATGAGATTTAAATAAAATATTATTTACTTTAAAATTATGTAAATCAACGTTATTAAATATAAAACAAAATTTATTTTGGGCATTTTTATATAATTCTATTGGTATTCCTCTTGCTGCATTTTGATTATTAAATCCAGTTTTTGCTGCGCTTGCTATGAGTTTAAGCAGTGTAAGTGTGGTTACTAATGCTTTACGCTTAAAACGCATAAAAAAATAAGAAATCTAGATTTCTTATTTTTTTTGCTTTTCGATGTAATTGAGTAAATGTTTGTATCAAAATTGTACTTCTTCAAACATTCCATCCCATTTGTTTGCTTTTATTGTATAACTGTAGTGAGAAATTTCTTTTGCCTCACGGATATTTTTATCCATTTGTTCAGTTCTCAGTTGCAGTTCTACAAATACTTCATTGTTAGCATATGGTGTCATAAAAGTATAGTGAAGACTTTGGTACCCATTTTCTTTTGGTTTATTTATATAATCTTTTTTCTTTGTATAAATAAATTTAGTTTCAAAAACTTCTTCAAATTTTTGTAGTTCTTCCAAATCTTTAAATATCATTCTCACTCAAATAGAATCGAGAAATTCAGCATTTAATTTTCTTTTTATTTTATTAAAAATACTAAAATAAGATTTTTTACGCATTTGAATTCTTGCTGATAATCCAGCCTCAAATAATCATTCATTGAGATTATTTACAATACTAATTATGTACCCTCAGGTTGTTCATGATTTTTTCATTTTTTCTAAATAAATCATTTTTGTTTTAATAAACTGTTGAGGATAGAGTTTTTTAAAATACGTATCTTGAAAAAATGATAATAATTTTGATTCTTTAAGTGTTAAATACGGAATTATATGACCAATAGATTTAAAGTAATTATTTCTACCGGTTGGTAAAATAATGTTTTGTCATTTATTTTCATATAAAATAACAGTATATTTAATAATCATTTTTAAATACAACATTTCATCGTCTAGTTGATATACTTCATTTAAAAATTCTTCTTTTTGTCATTTCATTTCATATTTTAGAAGTTCCTTTAGTTTTAGTATTTTTAGCCTACTTTTATTACATATATGTTCATTATCAATATCTATTTTATTAAAATAAATCAAACCGTAGAGTAAAACTAAAATAATTAATTCTTCGTTTGATGAATTTTTTTTAAAATTTATTATAACCATCTTTGCAAAATTTATTTGTTCTTCTGGCATTGATTTATAATATGTTTCCACGAGAAAATCATATTGTTTTGCGAGTTGAGGATTTTTTATTTTAATATTTTCCATATTTTGTATTTTACCAATATTTACTACTCCAATTATAACCAGAAATCTGATAATTCAAAAGTTTTATTAGATATGAGATATTTTTATTTTAAAATGAAAATATTTATATGAGAATATTTCTTATATTAAGAGAATTGTATTGAGTTTTTAACATTAAATAAAAAATAATTTTGAAATATTTTCTAGAATTATTATTCTAAATTTACAAATTAAAGGAGATTTAAAGGTATTTTTTTATGAAACTTTCTAAGACACGTAAGCGTCAAGTGAAACAAAACAATTTTGGAATTATGCTAGCTGATAATGTGAGACAAACTCCTATTTGGCCTAAACCCAAAACTGAAGATTCTAATAAAAAATAACTGATTTAAAAAACGCAGCGTAGCTGCGTTTTTTCTTCTCAAAAAAATAGAAATAAATATTTATTTTGCGTTTTTATTTGAAATTATTATAGTTATAAAAATATATATACATTTAATATACATTTATGGATTATAATGAAATTTTTCAGTCAGAATACAAGAAATTAAACGAAGCACAAAAACAAGCCGTAGAAACTATTTATGGTCCTGTTATGGTAGTTGCATGACCATGAACTGGTAAAACGCAAATAATAGGTCTTAGAACAGCTAATATCATATTAAAAGCAGGTATAAATCCAGAAAATATTCTTATTACAACTTTTACTGAAGCTTGAGTAGTAGCTATTCGTGAAAGATTAGCACGTTTTTTGTGAAATGAAGCATACAAGGTAAATGTTTCTACGATACATTCATTTTCTCAAGAAGTAATAAAAACTTTTCCAGAAAAATTTATAGAATATAAAGCTTGAACTCCAATAGACGAAGTTGAATGACTCGAAATATTAAAAAATATTATCGATGAATTGTTTGAAAAAGAAAAACTCGAAGCTTTAGTTACCAGTTATGATAGATATTTTTACCTTCGTGATATTTCAATGCGTATAAATAATCTAAAACAAGAGTGAGTTTCTCTTGCAAGGCTTAAAATTATGACGCAAAAACAAGCTGAGATTTATGAAGAAGAATTAGCGCAAATTAAACCAACTCTGAAAAAATATGAAACAACAAAAGAAAAACAACAATTAGAAGAATTACATGAAATATTTTCTCAATACAATGCAACTTTGAGATATTTAAACAAATATGATTTTTCTGATATGATAAACTTTGTATTAGAAAAAATTACTGATGATAATGAATTAAAATCTCATTATGCTGAAGCATTTCAATTTATCATGCTTGATGAATATCAAGACACAAACAATGCTCAAAATATGATTATAGATCAAATATTATCTGTAAATGATGAACTCCCAAATATCATGACAGTTTGAGATGATGATCAATCTATTTATCGTTTCCAATGAGCGAATATAGAAAATATGTTAGATTTTTCTACAAAATACCCTGAAACTCAATTTGTAGTTTTAGAAAATAATTATCGTTCTACTCAACCAATATTAGATTTATCATCACAACTTATTGATAATAATGATGAAAGATTATCGAAAAAAATAGATTCTATCGATAAAAAATTAATTTCATCGGGTGCATATAAAGATGAAAAAGATCTTCCAAAATTATTTCAAGCTGCCTCAGATATTGAAGAAAGACAATTTGTATTAGAAAATATTAAAACACTATTATCTCAAGAAGTCTCTCCAAATGAAATTTCTATAATTGTGAGATGAAATAGAGAAGTAAAGCAATGGACAAAATTATTACTTCAAAATAATATAGAAGCAGAATCAAAACTAAAAACAGATATTTTAAAATCTCAATATATAGATTTTATATTAAAATATTTAGAACTTATCAATAATCCTTATGCAAATGAAAATGCACTTATTGATATCATGAGAAGTAAAATAGTCGATATTCATCCGATCGATATTCTCACTATAAATAGAGCTTTATATATAGAAAACTATAATAAAAAAATCAAAACAACTATGATTGATTTTTTACTCGATGAAGAAAAACTAGAATCAACTGCTTTGAGAAATAAACCAGAACTGATAAAATTTAGAGACTTTATAATACAATCTTCTGCATGATTATGAACGATGAGTTTCGTAGAGTTTTTTAATAACTTTATAGAAACGACTAAAATTATAGAATTTGTCGAAATAAATGGTAACTTCGACGACATAGAAGATATTTATACTCTTTTTAATAAAATAAAAGATTGGAATACCGTTGATAATGAATTTAATATTGAAAAATTATTATCAAAAATCACACTCTATAAAGAATATAATTTTGCTATTGCAAGACAAATATTAAAAAAACATAACAATTGAGTACAAGTATTAACAGCTCATGGA
>CBFHLZ010000037.1:0-11940 GCA_965656795.1 Patescibacteria group bacterium | reverse complement strand
CATCATTAGGAACAGTTGGTACTTGATTATTTTTATATGATATGACTCGAGCAACTAAAACTGTATTTTTACATTGATTAAAAGAATGATCAAAAAAAGTCGTTTGAGATATAGTTTTCAGACCAATTACAAACTTAGCAAAATGATGAATTGCTACATGAAAATTTGCAATAAATGCAGCTAGAGCAACACCAGAAGCAATCTGAGCACTTTGAAATGTATCCAAAGAAATAGTTAAAAATGGTATTAATTGGCAAAAAATAAGTGCTAGTATGTTATCCAAAATGAAATGAGCAAAATGACGCGTATGATTTTTTTTATGACTCACAGCTGCAGTAGCAACATGAACTGCTATGGCAATGGAAAATGATATTAGTGCAGAATACCAAGAAATGCTTGAAAAAAAGATAATTGATGAAAAATGAAATATTATTGATAAACAAAAAGCACAACAGTTTTTTCATGATGAGTTTAATGAAGATGAAAAAAATATGTTTGTTGAACTTATATTGAATAATAATGATTTAATACAAGTAGGTACTCATCTTACTATAGAAAATATACAAGATTGAGTTATTACACTTAAATCACATAATAAATCTATTGAAAAATGGTGTATAGAACCTTCACAAAAAGATTTATTAGAAAAATTTGGTTATACAATACTTTTTGTTTAACTTGCAAAAAAATAATTTCCCTTAAAATAAGGGAAATTATTTTTTATTGTAAAAATTTATGAAACTATCAGATTTTGATTATCACTTACCTGAAGAGCTCATTGCTCAAACTCCTATAGAACCAAGAGATCATTCTCGTTTACTCGGATTAAATAAAAATACTGGAGAAATACAAGAATCTAAATTTTATGATATCTTAGATCAACTTTGAGAAAATGATGTTTTAGTTCTCAATAAAACAAAAGTAATTAATGCAAGATTACATGGTTATATAAAAAATATTCAGTGAGAAGAAAAAGAAGTAGAAATATTTCTTCACAAACAAATAGATAACATTACATGGGATTGTTTAGTTTATCCTGGAAAAAAATTAAAACCTTGAAAAAAAATTGACTTTATTCTTGAAACATGAGGACCGGTCATCATGACAGCTGAAATTAAAGAGACTTCAGATTCATGAAGAATCGTAGAATTTTCAAAATGAGGTTTAGAATTTATGGAAATAATAGACAAATTGTGAGAGATTCCACTCCCTCCATACATAAAAGAAAAATTGGAAAACTCAGATAGATATCAAACTGTTTTTAATGAAATATCTGGTTCCGTTGCTGCTCCTACAGCTTGACTTCATTTTACACCAGAATTAATAGAAAAACTAGAAAAAAAATGAGTAAGATTTGAAAAAGTATTACTTCATGTAGGTTTAGGTACTTTTAAGAATGTAGAAGTAGAAGATGTCACAACACATAATATGCATAAAGAATATATTCAACTCGAAGAGGATGTAGCCGAAAGACTAAATGAATATAAAAAACAATGAAAAAATATTATTTCTGTTTGAACAACCTCTATTAGAGTTTTAGAAAGTTTTACTGATGAGACCGGTCTGATAAAAGCTGGTTCTATGGATACAAATATTTTTATTTATCCTGGTTATAAATGGAAATTTGTTGATGGTATTATTACAAATTTTCATCTCCCAAAATCTACTTTAGTAATGTTAGTTTCTAGTTTTGCTGGAAAACAAAATATTGAAAAAGCATATAAATATGCTGTTGAAAATAAATTTCGTTTTTTCTCATTTTGAGATGCAATGTTTATAAAATAAAAAATCCCATTAAGTAGGGATTTTTTATTTTATGATTTTTTAATTTAAGAAAATATTAAGGTATATCAGTAAACAAAATACATATTGTTCAAGCGAAAAAAATAAAATCTTGTTTACTTTTTGAATAAAGAAATATAATTTTTGGGTACCAATATACATTTTACATTTTAATATTCTTAAAAATGAGTCTATTACATAAAGAAGAACCAAAAAATAATACAAATAATGTTCTTCTAGGAGTGATTATAGTTTTATTGTTAATTATAGCTGTTGGAGCATTTTTCTTAGGACAAATGTTAGCAAGCAATAATAATCAAGCTGGTGGAAATATTACAACTGGTCAATCAACAAATACTCAAGCTATGAAAGTAACAGTAATTGATGATGCAAGATGTACAAACTGTGCAACTTGAGAAATTGTAGAGTCTTTAAAAGGAATTCCTAGTTTATCTAACGCAAGTTTTGAAATACAAGATTTTAGTGAAAATGGAGTTTCAGAATATTTAAAAGAAAATAACATAACAATGTTACCAGCATTTATTTTCCCTACGAGTTATGTTGATGCTGGAATCAACCAATATTTAGAAAAAAGAAACGATGGTGTTTTTGTATTAAATACATCTTCAGAATTTGATCCATTTGCTAAAAGAAGTGAAAAAGGATATGCAATGGTAAGTGAAGAAGATTTAGCTATTTTAAATGAAGAAACTAAATATACTAAAGGTGCAACAGATTCTCCATATGTATGGTTTGAATATACAAATTTTGCTTGTCCTGCTTGTGTATCATTTCATAAATCTGGTATTCACGATAGAGTATTAGAACAATATGGTGAAGAAATTAAATACGCTACAAAACATTTTCACTTCTTTGATGATGCGTATGAACCATCTGAATTAATTGAATGTGTTGCTGATCAATTAGGTAGTGAATGATTTTATTCAATTGAAAAGAATATATTTCAAGAAGAAATATTAGATGTAGAAGTATTAAAACAAAAAGCTGTTGATTTAGGTGCTGATGTTGCTCAAATTGAATCATGTATGGCAAGTGATAAACATATTGCTACTCGTGAATCTGTAAGAGATAATGGATCTAGAATCTTTGGTGTATCTGCTACTCCTACGAATATTTTATTCAACATGGAAACTGGTGAATATGTAAAAACTCAAAATATTGAAGGTGATATTGAAGCTTTCATTAAATAATTACATCATGATAAAAAAAATCCCGGGAAAATTCCCGGGATTTTTTTTTGGATTATTTTAACATATGTTTTGTAAATTTATCATCTTTTCTCCAATTCTTTTTCACTTTAACTCTTAAAGCTAAAAATACTTTTTTATCGAATACTTTTTCTAATTCTTTTCTCGCTAGAGTACCAATTTTTGTGACTAAAGCTCAGTTTTTTCAGATAAGAACATATTTTTGAGAATCTGATTCAGCATAAACATACGCTACTATTCTAAGAATTTCAGGCTTATCGTCTAATTCATCAACTCAAATAAATGTAGCATGAGGGATCTCTTCTTTTGTGTGAAGAAATACTTTTTCTCTGATTATTTCTGATATTCTAAAATAAATATCTTGTTTTGTATAATAATCATCTGGGAAAAAAGCTGGACCGGTCTGAAGATTTCCTTTAATCTTAGCAATTAATGGTTCAAAACCCTCTTGTGTCACAGATGAAATTTTAAAAACATTATCACCACTTGGAATAGTAATTTTTGCAGGAAGGTCACATTTTGTATAAATTCTCACTACAGGAACATTTGCTTTAGAAATAATTTCTTTTACATAATTTTCTTCTTCTCATCCTTCACGAGTAGAATCAATAAAATATAATATTACTTCTGCATCTTTGAGTGAAGAAATCGCTTGATTATTAATTTCTTCATTAAATGCTTTTGTAGATTTATGAATCCCTGGAGTATCAAAAAAAACAATTTGAGATTCTTCATCATTAAAAATTGCTAAAATTTTATTACGAGTGGTTTGTGGAACATTTGTTGTAATAGAAATTTTTTCTCCTATTAAAGAATTTACAAAAGTTGATTTTCCAGCATTTGGTCTCCCAATAATAGCTACATATCAAACTTTTTTTTCTTTGAGTTCTGTTGTATTATCTAATATATCTTGTAAATTTAATTCTTTCATTATGTTGTTTGGTTATTTATTGGTTCTCATGTCATTCATGATTTTAATCTTGCTTCATTATCTCTATATGCATCTACTATATTTAAAACAGTTCTTGCATTCCCTATTGAATCTGGACAAAATTCCATATCTAAATTATTTGTATTTGCTCATGCTGTTTGGATAGATAAAGTCCCATAGTTAAAAATATTTGCTAAAATACCTTTTGTTTTAGAACTCACTTCTTGAACTTGTCCGAGATTATACTCACGAGTAATTCTATTCATCCAAGAGATTTGTTCGACTCAAATAATTCTATTATTTGTAACTATATAGAGATCTAGTTCATGATTGAGCCATTGAATATATAAAAAAATTGAAAAAAACATCCAAAATAAAATATTCAAAATAGTAACAAAGAAATTTAATCACAAAAATCAAAATGTTACGAGCGAAATAATAATTCATACAAATGCATATAATGCTACAAAAATATATACAATCCAGTGTCTACGAATAGCCATTTGTACTCATTCTCATTCTTTAAGATTTTCAATAGGAAGCATGGAAAATAATTATGAAATATTTGGTTTTTTTATATACAGAGCTTCTATTTTTTTATGTTTTTGAAACTCTAACTTTTGTATTATATCAGAATAATCTATATTTTCAATTATTGTGATGTTTTCAAAAGAAAAATTACTTTCTCAATAAATTTCTTTTATATCTTGTTGCATAAATAATTGTTCTAAATCACTATTTTGTATGATTTTAATTTTCTCCCCAGCTGATTGTAGAAAAAAACTGTCTCTTCTTGAAGATGATTTAATCACAGGAAAATTATTAAATAAATCAAAATAACTCATATGAGTTAATGAAATATCATGTAAAAAACCTAAACTATTTACTACTAGTACTATTGTTCTCACACCTGTAAAACTTCCTGGACCATTCACACACACTATATTTTGGATTTGAGAATACTGTGTATTATGTTCATGTAAAAAAGTATCGAGTGTAGTGATAAATTGTGATGATTCATTTCATTTAATATCTAGATCAATTGAGGCAATGATATTTCTATTTTTATCAAACAGAGCTAAGTATCATTTTTCACTCACCGCATTTATGAATAAATTCATACTTTATTCTTAATTAAAAATTATATACTTTATACTATAAAAAAGCCTAGATTTGTAAAGATTATACTTTCGTTTTTTAGGATTTTGTTTATAATCAGTCCACTAATTTATAAAATCAAATATTTTGAGAGAAATAAATAAAAATACTCATTACATTCAAACTGGAAATATATTTTCAAAAAATATAGTTGTTTCCCAATATATGGAAAATAATTTAGGACCGGTCCTAAATATTTATAGTGACGAAGCACAGTTAAAAAATTCATTAAAAATATCAAATTATTTAAAAAATACACAACATCAAATATTAGATTTTTCTGATTATATTGAGTTTGTACATAATGATATTTGAAACTATTGAGTCACAACAGATATATTTTTTGCACAATTACCAACAAGTGATTATGATCGTGATAAACATATTTTATCATTAAAAAAATGACAAGAAATACAACTCGATGAAATATCAAAACAACTGCACGAAATGTGATATAAACATTCTCAACACGGATCAGTTGCGAGTTTTCATATCCAATGAGAAATACTTTCGATTGTCAACAATTGTGAAAAGTACGAATATAAAATCAGCTTTTGGTGAGATGAAATAGAGGAAATATTTATAATAGACACATTGACAAAAAAATCTCAAAGTCGTCAAAAAATATCAATTTGAGATAGAAATTATGATTTTTTTCAAGAAAATAATTCTCAAATAAATCAAGAAATATTTCAATCATTAAAAAATAAATTTTGTATATTCTATGAAATAGATTTTTTTCAATATGCTCAAGAAATTAATGAAACATTTGATGATTCAATATTTTTTCATAGCTTTTCTCAAAATAATACATCCAAAGAAGTTTCACTGTGAGTTTCAGATATTTTTGTAGATACTATAGATGAATTTCAAAAGGTATTATCTCAAAATAAAAAAGTAAAAGTATTTACGAAAAATCCAAAAGCAATTGAAAATTTCATAGATTATAATTCTATAGAAAATATTGAAACATTTGAAACCAAGATTTCAAATCTAAAAAGTTTTCAAACACATGACGAAATATATGTTTGTGATGATAATATCGCTCGTATATTTGTGAAGAAAAGAGTTAAGAAATCAATGAGTAAAAAACTTGATTTGCTCTTACAAATAAAACCTGGAGATTACGTCGTTCATGTCGACCATGGGATAGGTGTTTTTAAACAAACCATAGAAAAGCAACTACAAGTTTGAATAAAAAAAATAATCAAAAAAGAATATATTGAACTTGAGTATAGTGACAATGATAAACTCTTTGTCCCGATTACAGAGGTGGGGAGGATAAATAGATATGTCTGAGTAGAAAATCCAAAGTTGACATGACTGTCGACAAAACAGTGGGAAAAAACGATGAAAAAAGTTCATGAAAATGTCGAAGAAGTAGCTGGAGAACTTTTAGAAATATATGCCCAAAGAGCACTAGAAAAATGATATAGTTTCCCGAGTTTACCAGATGAAGAAGCAAAATTTTTCCAAAGTTTTGAGCATAACTATACTCCTGATCAATACGAAATAATCCAAGATATTTATACAGATATGCAATCTGATAAGCCAATGGATAGATTGGTTTCTGGTGACGTATGATTTTGAAAAACAGAAATTGCTTTTGCAGCCATTTATAAATCTATAATTGCTGGGAAACAAGCAGCTCTTATTTCTCCACTAGTAGTTTTAGCCTATGAACATTATCAAAAAGCATTAAAACGTTTTGCTCCATTTCCTATAAATATTTGAGTTATTACTCGTTTTGAAAGTAAAAAAAGTAGGGATGAAACAATGGAAAAACTTAAAAATGGGAAAATAGATTTGATAGTTTGAACGCATAGATTATTAAGTGAAGATGTTGAATTTAAAGATTTATGAGTATTAGTCATAGACGAAGAACACAAGTTTTGAGTGAAAGACAAAGACAAAATAAAAAAAATTCGTCATAATATAGACGTTTTAGCACTCTCAGCAACTCCAATCCCAAGAAGTCTCAATATGGCTCTTAATGGAATAAAACAAATGTCTATGCTTACAACTCCACCAGTTGGGAGACAATCTATTTCTACTATTGTTTCTCGCTTTGATGAAAAATTAATCCAAGAAGCAGGAAAAAGAGAATTTGATCGTGGTGGACAATTATTTTTTATACATAATAAAGTTTCAGATATTGAATCACTTCGTGATAAACTCGGAATAATTTTTCCAAAGAAAAAAATAATTATCGCTCATGGACAACTTCCTGGTGACCAACTCGAAAAAAGGATTCTTGCATTTAAGCAAAAACAATACGATATTCTCCTGGCAACAACCGTTATTGAAAATGGGATTGATTTCTCAAATGTAAATACAATCTTTATAAATGATGCCTACAATTTTGGTATATCACAAATCCATCAGCTCAGATGAAGAGTAGGACGTAGTGATACACAATGATTTTGTTATCTACTGTTTAATAAAGATAAAATAGCAGAAGATGCTGCAAAACGTCTCAAAACTATTGTCGAATACAGTCACTTAGGTGCCTGATTTGAACTTGCGGTAAAGGACTTAGAAATAAGAGGTTGATGAGATATTTTAGGCCTCAAACAAAGTGGACAATCAACACAAGTTGGTATGAATTTATATCTCGAAATGCTCGAAGATAAAATAGAACAACTCAAAAGGACCGGTCCAGATGAAACAAATATTATTGAAAATAACTCAATTCAAACCTCTATAGAGTTACAAATTTGAGCCTATATTGATGAACAATTTTTTGATGGAGAACTCGATAAAATAAATTTTTATAGAGAACTTGAAGCGCTAGATACGCTCGAAGATCTTGATGAAATAATTAAGGATTTTATGACTATAAATGAAAAAATTCCTTTAGAAACTCAAAACTTTTTTAGTCTTTTAAAACTCAAACTCAAAGCACCAAATTATAAAATAAATGCTATTAAATCAGCCGGAATAAATTATCAAATAGATTTTGATACGAGTGCGGAATTACCGGATATTAAAAAATTTCTGCTGCTGGATGAAAAAGTGAAATTTAGTGTGGTAAATGGTTACCGTTTACGTAGTGGAAAAAAGAATTTTCAAAATGACGAAGCATTTTTAAAATATATGACAGATATTTTTTTTCCAACATCAAGTAAGAAAAAAAAGATTAAGTTGAAATTAAAGTCCTAAGCCATATAGTGACACATATTAATTATTAATATTACAATTATGAATTTAATACATAGAATTTGAGCATTATTGATTATGACGCTTATATTTACAGCATGTAGTACAGCTGAAAATAATACAGAAAATCAATCAAATCAAAATTCTCAAGAAAATATTACAAATGAACAAGCAAGCGCGTATGAAAGTGATGTTATTTTAGAAGAAAACGATACAGTAGCTATTATTCAAACATCTAAATGAGATATAAAATTACAACTCTATACTCAAGCTGCTCCATTAACGACAACAAATTTTATTGTCCACGCAATGGATGACTACTATAAAGATACCATTTTTCATAGAGTTATAGATGATTTTATGATTCAAGGATGAGATCCTCTAGGAAATGGAATGGGTGGTGAATCTGTATACGGTGAAGCATTTGCTGATGAATTTTTTGATAAAATAGAAAATCTTCCTGGGACTATTTCAATGGCAAATAGTGGTGTAAATACAAATGGAAGCCAATTTTTTATTAATGAAGCAAACAATTCATTTCTCAATGGAAAACATGCTGTATTTTGAAAAGTATATGAATGAATGGATATAGTGGACAAAATTACACAGGTTCCACTTAATGGTGAAACTCCAGCTACAGATGTAGTTATAAAAGATATTGCTATTTACACTTATACTGATGGTGAATTAGTAGATTATGTACTCGAAGATACAGCAGAATTTATCAAACAAGCTCAAGAAAATCATAATACTATGATTCAACAAGCAGGAGATAAAATAAAAGAACAAAGAGAAGCAAAAATCCAACAAGATATTTCTAGAACTGCCCAAAGTGGTGATGTAGTAGAATTTAAATATGAATTTGCTTTAGAAGATGGAACTATTATAGATTCAACACTTGAAGAAGAATTTGGTGGACAAGTTCAAATTGATGGACAAAATCCACTTCCAGGTCTTAATAGCGTACTTACTGGTATGAAAATAGGTGAAACTAAATCTGGTACATTACAACCAACTGATGCCTACGGACCAGAAACTATAGAAGTACCAAGAGAACAAATGAAAGATTTTGAAGATGCAGGATTAACACTTGAAGCTGGAAATACTCTTCCAGTTCAAGGAGGAGAAATAGAAATACTTTCAGTAACTGATAGTATAGTAACTATAAAAAATCCTCATCCAGCTGCTGGAAAAAATTTAAACTACACTGTAAAAGTGGTATATTTCGTAAACTAATTATAAACATGACATTTAATCAAGAAGAAAGACTACAAAATGGAGACATAGCTGCGGTTATGAAAACTACAAACGGAACAATGACAATTAAATTATTTACAAAAGAAGCTCCTAGAACAACTCTAAACTTTATAGGTTTAGCTCAAAAAGGATATTACGATGGAATTATTTTTCATAGAATTATCAAAGGTTTCATGCTCCAAGGTGGAGATCCAACTGGGACCGGTATGTGAGGAGAGTCTATTTATGGAGAAAAATTTGATGATGAATTTCATCCAGAATTAAAAAATATCACGTATTCTCTTTCAATGGCTAATGCTGGACCAAATACAAATGGAAGCCAATTTTTCATTAACCAAGCTGATAATAATTACTTAGACAATAAACATTCTGTTTTTGGACAAGTAGTAGAAGGAACTGAAAATGTAGATAAAATCTCAAAAGTAAAAACTGATGGACAAGATAAACCTGTCAAAGAAGTAAAAATTATTTCACTCGAAATAAAAAAATATGAAAATGGAACACTTAAAGATCACAAAGTAGACGTAGACGCTCAATTAGAAGAAACTAAAGCTCAAGCAGAAAAAATAGCTGCAGAAAAAAAATCAAAAGCCGCAGAATCTGGAGATCTCGTAGCAGTACACTATACTGGTACTTTAGAAGATGGATCAAAATTTGATTCTTCTCATGATAGAGGACAAACAATTGATTTTACTCTTGGTGCTGGACAAATGATTCCAGGGTTTGATAGTGCTGTAGCTGGTATGAAAATCGGTGAAACTAAATCAGTAACACTCGAACCAAAAGACGCATATGGAGAATATGATGAAACAAAAGTACAAACAATGAGAAGAAAAGATATGGTTTCTTTTGAACAAGCTGGGATAAAAATCGAAGCTTGAGCAGATCTACCAACTCAATTTGGAGTATTTAAAATAAAAGAAGTTCAAGACGAAGACGTGATTATTGATATCAATCATGCTTTATCTGGAAAAACACTTAATTTTGATATTGAATTAGTTGATATTAAATAAAACAAAAAAAAGGTTCCCGGGAAATTTCCCGGGACCTTTTTTTTATTTCTTTTTTCTGAGTTTATTTTCTAACTCTGGAAAATCAATGATAATTTCTTGTAAATACGCTCCTGAAGGACTTTTAATTACTTTATGATACGAAGTATACAAAAAGTCTTTTATATCCTCTACAGCTTGGTATTTAATTGGTAAATAGTTTACATATGAAATAGCTTTATGGAGATCTTGGTCTTTTTCTAAAAGTGTCGATTGAAATCTACCAAAAAATACTGGATGTTTTAATTCACTTGGATGTCTTTTCCTATACCAAGTGGCATAACTTACTTGGAGCTTTCTCATAAACTCCGAAAGTGTATATCAATTTTCAATATTTTTGAGGATTAAATGAAATTCTCCATCTATAAAACAATATGAAACTAATTTAATATTTTCATACGCTCATAAATATTTTATAAGAAGTTCATAAAATTTTTTATATTCGTCATCATCATGAAATAATGGATCATGAGTAAATGAAGCGTTAAATATATGATAGTAAGAGTTTTCTAAAAACTCAACTCTTGCATTTCACATAATATATGAAATTAATAAATATTATATCTATTATATACAATGATTTCAAAAATTGCAAATTTAGGACCGGTCTAGGGAAAAATAAAGAATAAAGTTCCCGGGGGTAACTTCCCGGGAATGTGGATTAAATCCTTGGACTTACTTTCCCGGGAACGGGTGTTTGATTAACTTCCCGGGAATGTGGATTAAATTCCTGGACTTACTTTCCCGGGAACGGGTGTTTGATTAACTTCCCGGGAATGTGGATTAAATTCATGGACTTGGTTTCCCGGGAACGGCTACTTGTTTAACTTCCCGGGAATGTGGATTAAATCCCTGGACTTAGTTTCCCGGGAATTATTACTTAAAACTCCAACTCATGTAATTCAATTGATTTATATTTATTTAAAAGTTCTTTATCTAGTTGATGGTAACTTGTCCATTTATAATCATCTATATTATCAACTATTCTATGCTTTAGTGGATTCAAAGCTACATAACTAATGCATTGGTGATAATATTTTTCTGATTGAATGATTTTTGACTGAAATCTTCATTCATAGAGTTGTCATTTTCTTTCATATTTTTTATTAAAGTATCGTGTATAAGAATTTTGAATACATGCAAAAAAATCAGAGATAATATTTGGATCTACTATATTTATATCCGTAATATTTATAATAAAATGAAAATGATTTGGTAAAAAGCTAAACGAAACTATTTTTATATTTTTAAATTTATCATTAGATATGTTTTTTATAATAAGTTTATAAAAATATTTATAATCGTTTTCATGAAGAAAAATATTCATCTTTAGCAATCATCTATTGTAAATATGATATACTCAATGCTCGAAACT
>CBFHLZ010000036.1:7364-12007 GCA_965656795.1 Patescibacteria group bacterium | reverse complement strand
ACAACTTCCAATTCAAACTATTTCTACGGTTGATTTATTTGGATTTTCGCTGTTTTGAGCAGGATTGTTATTGCTGACTTTTACGTTTCATAATTTGTATTCGCTCAAAATTTTTCATTCGAAAATAAAAGAATTCTTAGAAATAATTCGTTATTGTTTTTATAGTTTTTTATTTTTTGCTGTTTTTATTTATCTTGGGAAATGATTTATTTTTGATACTGATATTCCGAGATTAATTATTGCATATGCGTATTTTTTCTGAATGATTTTTATTATCTTAGAAAGAATTATTCTCAATAATATTCAATATTTTTTATTACAAAAATGAAATATTCCAAAAACAAAATTGTTGCTGATTAATAATAAAAAAGAGAAAAAAATAGAAAATATTATTCAAGATATTCAAAATGCAAATATTTACGAGATTATTTGATACGTAAATGCTAAAAAAGTTGATGAAATTTCACTGGAATATAAATGAGATTTAGAAAATATTGAAACATTATTTGAAGAAAAAAAATGTGATGAAATTTTATATATTGATTCTGATTTTTCAAAAAAACAACTGGTAGAACTCTGGGAATTATCAAAAATATTTTGAGTCAGATACCGTTATTTAACCAACAGTTTTGATATAACCAAAACCAATACTTCCCTTTGATTAATCCACAATATTCCAGTTATAGAAATCGAAAACACATCACTGAGTAATTGGTGAAAAATTTGAAAAAGAGTTTTTGATATTATTACTTCGTTTTTAGGAATAATTTTGAGCTTACCGGTTATATTTATAATTTCTATTTTAATTAAAATAGAAGACCCAAAATGACCAATATTTTTCAAAAATAGAAGAGTTTGAACGAATAATAAGCCATTTAATTTATACAAATTTCGTTATATGAAATGGAAATATTGTGTAAAAGATGCCTATGGAATTTGAGCCGAAAAAGATGAATGACTCAAATTTGAACAAGAACTCATAAAAAAACAAAGCAGTAGAAAATGACCTCTGTATAAAATACAAAATGACCCAAGAAAAACACGTATTTGAACTTTTATAGAAAAATATTCTCTCGATGAAATTCCTCAATTTTTCAATGTTTTCTTTTGAGATATGAGCTTGGTTTGACCAAGACCTCATCAACCAAGAGAAGTAGAAAAATATGATTTAGCAGACAAAAGATTGTTGACTATTAAGCCGTGAATCACAGGAATGGCCCAAGTAAATGGTCGTGAAGAAAATGATTTTAAAACGGAATCTAAACTCGATATATTTTATATAGAAAATTGGAGTTTTCTCCTGGATTTCAAGATAATTCTCAAAACTTTTTGAGTAATTATTCAAAGAATAAAAAAATAAATCAAACAAGATGTTTGATTTATTTTTTTATTGAGAAATTTTAAACACTTCATTATTTTCTAAGACATTATTTTCTTCATCGTGAAATAAAGTTGGTGAATCATCTCAGAGTAAAAATATTTTTGAAGCTCCGTTTGGTATTTGGCTATCAATTCAGATAAATTCCTCTGTCACTTGAGTAATTTTTCAAATATTTGTCATATCCCCGACTTTAAAATGTGGAAATCACACAATTGAGATTTTAGATTTTGTATCTTCATTTTGCACAAATTCTGTATTTTCTTCGTCTTTATTTTTTTCATTTTCTTCTATATATTCTGAAAAATTATAACGAACTATTTTTCTTGGAGAATAATTTCCAGTGATAAATAATTTTTTGTATCCAGGTTTTTCTTCTAAAAAACTTGCGACTTGAATCACCGTTTGTTTTTCATTTTTTACGATAGAAACTTGGTAATCATCTGCATTAAAATTTTCTCAAAATCATAATAATTCAATTATTTTTTCACTTAATTTTCCTGAAATATAATTTTGTGAATATCATATTTTTTCTCCTGAAAAACGAATTTTATTTTCTGAATTTTCTTTTTTTTCTCAGATAATATCTTCTGGAGTTATATTTCCGTTGAGAATATTTTCTTCTATTATAGCAAATATTTTTTTTGTATTTTCACTCGCAATAGTATTTCTCAGATTTTTTTCTCTTTTTAAATTATCTAAATATCAAATATTTCAAAATAATCAAGCTCAGGTAATAGCTATTTCTGGGATAAAATTATAATTATATTTTCAGAGTTCAAAAATATGTATAACTGGAATTATTTCAGAAAACTCGAGTTGTATTTCTTGAAAATCTTTTGGAGTTGAATAAAAAATTTCTGGATTTTTTTGTGAAATATTTAGATCCATATCAGCAGAAAATTCAAATAATGGAATATCCAATTTTCAATTAAATTGTGTTTGATTGAATTCTTGAGTGAGATTTTTTGTATTTTTTTGGACAATTAAATCAAAAAATCTTGTATCGTTTATCATCGCTCCAGCAGCTAATTTCGCTGATTTTTTACTAAAATCATCTTTTTCTAAAATATACAAAATATTATTTCCATAAATATCTCAGGTGATTTTTAAGATTTCGATTCTGTTTATTTGTGTCGTTCATTCGAGCGTTATATCAACATCTTGAGTTTTTAAAAATCCTGTTAAAACCTGATTATTATGCACTATTTTTGCTTGAGAAATTATTTCTCCTGAAACATTTTTTTCTTCAAAACTCACGGAAAAATCTCTATTTTTTAATACACTTGAAATATTTATATTTTCTGATGTCAGAGAAAAATTATGATTCAAACGATTATATTTTAAAGAAATTTCTCATAGAGATTTTTCTGCTGTTTTTTCTTCGAAAAATAATTCTCCAGAGTGATCATTTCATTTTCCTGAAAATACCATTTCGCTACGAGAAGATTTTTTATTTCCAGTAAACTTATATTGGAATAATTTATAATTTTGAAAAATGATTTCTCCATCTATTTTAGAAATATTATTATGAGTTTTTATAGTAATTTTTCCTGAACCATTGGTTATTTTTCCAGTGATAAAATCATCTGGAGATTCTTGAATATTTATATCGATATTTGAAGAAATTATTTTATTTTTATTTCCTTGAATATCCACTAAAATATCATTTTGTGAATAATATATACTCCAGTTTTGTAAAATATTTTTTTTATATTCAGCCTTGATTTTCACAATTTCATCTCAAGAAATCTCAAAAGTATAATTCCCTGCTGAAACATCTCATGTTTTAGAAATATTTAATCATAAAGCAACAATAAAATTTAATTGTGAAATACTATTTTCACATTGGCTTTTTGTAACAGAAAAATTATTTTCAGAAATATTTTGAGAAATTTTTTCTAAATCATTACAAATATTTTGAGAAAATTCATATAAATTTTCTTCAGAATTTTCTGATTTTTGAAATAAATATTGTATCCAACCATCACTATATAACTCTTGTAATACTAAAGATTTAAAATGATTTTTTTCTAAATATTCTTGAGGATTTGCTGTTGATGAAGCAATCATCATTTGAAGGAAAATATTATTTTTATCAAGATTTTCAAAAGTATTTTCTATTATTTTTTTATTATCTACAAAAATATAATCTCAGCTATTGAGGATATTTTTATATGTTTCGAGTTTATTTGAAAAAATATTTTCGATTTTTTCCGCATAAAAATAATTTTTTGTATCATGCGAAATAATGTCTAGATTTTCTAAATAATTATTTGTATCATTATACGAAACTGAAAAATTATCTGCAGTAATTCTTTGATATAAACCTTTATTTTGTGATAAAATTGCGATATTTTTTCCTTCTAAAGAACCTGAAAACACTTTTTGATTTCATTTTGTTATTTCTAAAGATGCTTGCGTATCAAATCAAATTTTTTCAACTTCTAGTGGAACATCTAAATTTTTCATTCACAATTCAATTTTTTCTAAGAGAGAAATTTCAGGATTGATTTTATTCCCCACAAAATAACTATATCCTCAAAATCAAGCCAAAACTACTGCACTTACTATTCACATTTTAGCAAATATTCAAATACCAGTGGTTTTCATAATATATTTTTTAAAATTTTAATATTTCTATTATATTTCTTTTTTTATATATTCAAATATTTAAATTTTAAAAAAAGCTGATTTTAATCAGCTTTTTTTAAAATTTCTATTTCTCTTTGATTTGGATCATCGGTTTTTTCTAAACGTATTTCTATATCAGCTTGATAATATTTTTCGATTTTATCTGGCCATTCTATAAGCGCAACTCATTCAAGATTATCTAAAATATCTTCTCATCCGATAGCAAAAAATTCATCATAATCTCAAATTCTATATAAATCAAAGTGATAATTTTCAGCATATTTATTATAGTATGTGTAGGTTGGAGAGGTTACTTCATCTGTAATTCATAAAATATTTCATAAAATATGTTTACTCAGAGTAGTTTTTCCAGCTCATAAATCTCATTTCAAAAAAATTATACATGGCTTTACAATAGGAAAATTAAGTTCTCAAATGTTATTTAAAAAATATTTTTTCTTCATTTCAATTCAAAATTATGTTCTAAAATTTGCGTATTAAATTTTATTGAGGTATAATACTTGTATACAAATTATTAATCTAATATCTAAATTTTATGGAAACTTTAATAGAAGTAAACAAAAAAGAACAAAATGACGTTTTAGTTTTTGAATTTTCAGGAGAACTTGAT
>CBFHLZ010000036.1:5031-7265 GCA_965656795.1 Patescibacteria group bacterium | reverse complement strand
GAAACAAATGCTGATAAAACATTTAAAAACATCTATGAACAAATCGGTGAATTTGATGATAAAAAAATTCTATTTAATTTAGAAGGATTAAAATATCTTAATTCAAAATCGATTGGTTATATCGCTGATGTATTTTCAAATATTGAAGAAGCTGATGGAAAAATGTGTATTTCTCACTGTAGTGATGGAGTAAAAGATATTTTAGAATTAGTTGGAATCACGACGATTATACCAACGGTTGATACAGACGAAGAAGCTATGAAAGAATTAGCATAATAAATAAATTCTCTAGCCTTAAACCCGTAGTGCATTTGGAAAAAATCTTATTTTAACAAATAAGATTTTTTATTTTTTAAAATTTTTATATACTTTTATTGTCATAATTTATGGGGGAATAAAAAATGGCTGTAGAAGAAAATAGTTTTGAGAAACTTCTTATAATTCCTATAGATCCAGAAATTGATACATTAGTTGCTGGAGGTTTTGAAGAAAGAGAAAAAAAACGTCAGAGTTTTTATGCTCAAAAAAGAACTTCTCAGAATAACTTTGATTTGTATCGCGAGTATCCGATATGAAAATCAAAGAAAAAAAGAAAAAAACCAGTTTAAAAACTGGTTTTTTATTTTACGAAATCTTGTAACTGTTGAGAAAAATTATCTAAAGAAAAATCTTGAGATCTTGATTCACAATTTTCTCTCATTTCTAGAGATTTTTGAGCAGTTAAATATTCAATTGCTTGTTGCAAATCTGAAATTTTAGCTTCATCAGAAATTAAAATTCCTGTTTGTTTATCTAAAATAGTTTCTTTTAATCCTCCTTCATTTACTCAAATAACTGGTTTCCCAGCTGCCATTGATTCAACTGGACTCATTCCAAAATCTTCATCAATTGGAATATAAATTGTAGCAATACAATTACCTACATAATCAGTAAATCATATATTTCCAGGAAGCGTTTTAAATTCAATATTTTTCGCATCTGCTGCTAATTCAAATATTTTTTCTCTTTGCGGATCATTTTCTCAATAAATAACAACGAGTTTTTTTTCTGGAAGATTTTTAAATGCTTCAATTATTTTATCTACTCTTTTTGCATCTGATAAACGAGCAAAAGATAAATAATAATCTCATTGTCCTTTCCAATTAAATTCTTGTAAATCTACCGGTGGATATAAAATTTGTGAATCTAAATCAAGAAATTTTTTAATTCTATCTTTTGTATTTTGAGAATTTGTCAGAATTAAATCCATTTTTTTAATATCTCTTTCATACATTTTTTTGAAAAAATAAGAAAGAACTTGAAATGCTGGACGCATATAAAAAGGTATTTTTGCCAGATAAATATGCTTTAAATCATATAAATATCTCGGTGGAGTATGACAATAATAAATTTTTTTCTGTTTATCACCACAATTTCTCACAGCACTGATACTGTCTCCTGAAAAAATAACCGTGTCATATTCTTCTAAAAATTTTGTTTTCGTTAAAAAAGCCCATTTAAGTTTCAAATGCCTAAATCATTTTGCAAAAATTTCACTCGAAACTTCTATCATTTTTCCAGTAAATCCTTCTTTTCTGAGATCAAAACTTCCCTTAGAAAAAAATCCAGTCGCAATATCTGCTTTTAAAGCTTTTCACATCATAAGTATTAATCTTTCTCATCCTCATTTATACAAAAAAGTATCATGAAGGATTATTGTTTTTTTATTATTTTTCATATTTTTTGTTATTTATCTCAATATTTATCCTTAACCATTTGAATGAATTCTTTAAATTCTTTTGTTTCTCTTATATTATCAAAGTCTTTTTCTTTATAAAAATTTTCTCTATTTTCTTTATCTTCAAAATAATTTAATTCAAACACTTTATCTAAATCTTGAAAAGACTTTTCTTTATAATTTAATAATGAATTTGCACATGCTATATTATATAAAGAACTAATATCATTTTCATCAATTTCTAATACTTTATCAAAAAATTTAATTGATTCTTGATACTTTCCTAATTCAGATAAAGCAGCTCATTTATTATGTAAAGAGTCAATATCATTTTCATCAATTTCTAATACTTTATCATATTGTTTAATTGCTTCTTCAGGCTTTCATAATTTAGATAAAGTAACTCATTTATTACGTAAAGAATTAATATTATTTTCATTAATTTCTAATACTTTATCAAAAAATTCAATTGCTTCTTCAGGCTTTCATAATTTAGATAAAGTAACTCATTTATTAT
>CBFHLZ010000036.1:0-4931 GCA_965656795.1 Patescibacteria group bacterium | reverse complement strand
AATTTCTAATACTTTATCAAAAAACTCAATTGCTTCTTCAGGCTTTCATAATTTAGATAAAGTAACTCATTTATTACGTAAAGAATTAATATTATTTTCATTAATTTCTAATACTTTATCAAAAAATTCAATTGCTTCTTCAGGCTTTCATAATTTAGATAAAGTAACTCATTTATTATGTAGAGAATTAATCTCATTTTTATCAATTTCTAATACTTTATCAAAAAACTCAATTGCTTCTTCAGGCTTTCATAATTTAGATAAAGTAACTCATTTATTATAATAAATAGTTGGTGAATTAGGAGTTAATTTAATTGCTTTATCAAAATATTTCAAAGATTCTTTTAAGTCTCATTCTTTTCAGAGATCTATTCATTGATTTAGATAATCAGTAGATTTTCTTTGTTTTTCACCTTCTTCAATTATCTGTTTTGTTTCATTTGCTGCTTTATTAGAAAATTCTGCTATTTTCTCATCTGCAATTTTCTCAATATTTGAAATTTTTTCTAATGCTTTTTCTTTTGCATCAGAAATTTCTTTTAGTTCCTCTTTAGCAGTTTTTTCAAAATTTCTTTTTTGCCACCATGTTCATCAAATTCAAACAGTGAAAACAAATAATAAAAATGTCATCCAAAAATTTATTGAGTCTTTCGATGCAACTACATCTATATATTTTGATTCTAAATTATTAACTCTTTCTACAAAAATTTGCTCATATTTTTCATCTACTTCATTGACTTTATTTAGTAATTTTAATTCTTCAATTTCTATTTTTAAATTTCTTATTTCCACAAAATTAGTCCAATAAATTGGTCATAAAATAATTAATAATAGAAAAAATAACATAAAAACTGAATCATATTTTATATTCCACCATTTAGTTTCATTTTTTGGTATAGTAAATGCCATATTTAATTCTTAAAATTCTAAATAAAACCTCAAATTCCCTACTTTATATTCCCCTTCAATTCACTTAATTTATTTAATGCTTCCATTGGAGTCATATTATTTACATCAATTTTTTTCAAAATATTTTCCACTTGAGATTCTTTTTCTACTATTTTTTCTACCACTTGTATTTCTGGTTCCGGTGAAAAACTTCATAAACTCATCTGAGCATTTCACATATGAGATTTTTCGAGTTCGCGAAGCATATTTCTGGCTTCATTTATCACACTATTTCAAACTCAGGCAATTCTGGCAACTTCGAGTCAGAAAGATTTTTTTATTCCACCTGGAATAATTTTTCTTAAAAATACGAGATTTTCTTCATTTTCTCAAACTGCGACTGAAAAATTTCTGACTCATGATAATTTTTTTGATTCATCTATGAGTTCATGATAATGGGTTGCAAAAAGAGTTTTTGCTTTGATATTTTCGTGATTTTCTTTGAGAATTGCCCAAGCTAAACTCATCCCGTCATATGTAGAAGTTCCTCTTCAAACTTCATCAATTATAACAAATGATTTTTCTGTTGAATTATGAAGAATATTGGCAACTTCCTGCATTTCAACCATAAATGTCGATTGCCCTAAAAATAAGTTATCACTCGCTCAAACACGAGAAAAAATCCTATCTGTTATAGGAATTTGAGCTTCACTTGCCGGAACAAAACTTCCCATATGTGCCATCAAAATAATTAAAGCATTTTGACGAAGAAATGTAGATTTCCCTCACATATTTGGTCCTGTGATAATATGTGTAAATTCTTTATTTGTGAGTTGTAAATCATTTGAAATAAAGTTTTTTTCTGTTTTCTCTACCACTGGATGTCTTCCACCTGAAATTTTAAGATTTCAAGAAGTTATCATTTGTGGTTTTACATAATTATTTTCATATGCAACAAAAGCTAAATTTGAGATAAAATCTATCTGTGCTGCTGTTTCACTTGCATTTTTAATCGTATCAAATTCATCTAAAATTTCTTCTCTGACTTGAGAAAATAATTCATATTCTAAACTGGCAAGATTTCACTGGGCTTCGAGTAATCCTGATTCAAATTCTTTTAATTCTGGAGTAATAAAACGGCTCGCATTTACCAAAGATTGTCTTTGAATAAAATCTTGTGGTACTTTAGAAACTTGAGATTTTGGAACTTCTAAAAAATATCACGAAGCTCATGTAAATTTTATTTTTAACGTCGTAATTCATGTTTCTTCTATAAGTTTTGCTTGATATTCAGCCAACCATAAATTTGAATTTTCTATAGCTTTTCTATATTCATCAACTTGTGAATTATATCAATCTGCGATGATATTTCAGCCTGTAATAAGAGCATCTGCATCTTCTTTAATAGCATTATTTATCAGGTCAATAACTTTTTGAATTTTTTCCATGGAAATATCTTTTGAAAAATATATTTTTATGGCTCCAATATTACGGACTCTGATGCGTTTGTAAAGAAAAACTTTGATAATTTGAAAAATATTTATATTCTTTAAAAAAAGAAAAATTATTTATCTGAAAAAACGTATGATAAAAGTTAGCAAACAAGATTCGATTATTGATATTATTATAAAAATGAAACTCGTAAATGATAATGAAATTATCCTTGAGTTTCCTTTTTGACATCCTGTTTTACATAATTATACATCTTTGAAAATCCTCAAAAATAATGCAGGAAAAAAAGATCTTGTAATAATTACTTCAGATCAAACAGCAAAAAAAATCTGAAAAAAATTATGAATAAAATATTCAATGATAAATAATTGAGATATTTTAGAACACAATTATTCTTTTTGAGAATATTGTAAAGTTTTGATAAAAAATTATATTTGAGAATTTAAAAATATTTTTAAAAATAATAAATTTGAAGAATTTTATAATCCTTATTTAAAGAAAAAACAAGAACATAAATCAAAAATTGGATTATTTCTCCTGTGATTGTTAATTTCAATTTGATTATTTATTTTTGTATTTTATTTCGCTGTAAATAAAACTGACATTTATATTACACCAGAAGTAACTATTAAAACTGCTGCAAAAAATTTCACTTTTCAAGCAGAAAGTCAATGATCAGTTTTAAATCAAACGAATACTATTGCGTTAAAAGAAGTTTCTAAATTAGTATATTTAAGCGAATCTTTTTGAGCTACTTGAATAGATGAATCCTCTGTTTCTCGTGCAAGTGGGACTATTACATTATTTAATACGTTTCAAGAAAGAGTTCGTTTAAGAGCTCAAACGAGATTACAACACGAAAATGGTTCTATTTATACTATCAATCAATCTGTAGATTTACCTCCAGCAAGTCTGAGTTCTACTGGAGCCATTATTCCAAGTGAAAAAATTGCATATATTCAAGCAAATTTATATAACGAAAAATGAGATTTTATCGGTCAAAAATGAAATACTTGATCAGGTGAATTATTGATGCTTCCTGGTTTAAAATCAGATCAAGATAAAATTTATGCGTATACAAAAACAAATATTTCTGGTTGAAGTAATGAATATGAAAATATTCTTACTCAAAAAGATATTGATAATGCTAAAATTTTACTCGAATGAAAATTAAAAAACAAAGCACTTCAAGAAGTAAAGAAACAAATTTCTCAGGATAACCAAACCAATAGTGTAACCTATGAAATATTGTGAGTTGATGATATATTATTTCGGTCAAATTTATGAATCACGTGATTTGAAAATTTAAACGTTTGAGATAAAATGCAAAATTTTACACTCAATGGAAATATCCGTTTACAAACCTACACATATAATACTCAAGAAATTCTGAATCATTTAAAATGAGTCTTGAGAGAAACTCTCGTAGATGAAATTGAAAATATTCGTTATATTGATGAAGATTCTCTAAGAGTGTGATATGAGTTTGATAACAGAAAAACTAACCCTCTACAAATCAAAGCAACTATGGAAGTTCAAGCTTCTTTTGTACACAATTTTTTAAGTAAACAAAATGCCTACGTAGAAAAACTTAAAAGTACTATTACAGGAATAGATAAACAAGAAGCTGAAAAAATACTTCTAAATACTTCTAAAATATCAAATGTAGATATAGAAGTTCGTCCATTTTTTATAAAAAAAATATCGAGTATCCCTAGTAATGTTGAGTTTCATGTAGAAGAATAAATATATATGTTAATCCCGGGATAAAGTTACTAAAATAAGTAACTTTATCCCGGGATTTTTTTTGCATAATTTTTTTATTTGACGAAAATTATTTTATGAATATATTATACCCACCTAGGGGGTATTTTAATTAATATTAATTATTATGAACGAACATAAAAAAAAGGCTCTAATTTCTATTAGAAAAGCAAAAACTTCTTTAGAAAAAATAGAAAAATCAATTGAAAATGATGAATACTGCTGAGATATTATTGTGCAAAATATGGCTGCAATTTGACTCATTAAATCTTCAAATAATAAACTCATCGAAGCATTTTTAGAAAATTGTGACACACATAGCTCTGCTGAAGAAAAAAAAGCAGAATTATTAAAATTATTTCAATTATCACATAAATAAAAAATTATGATAGCAAAAGATATCTGACAAATAATTCCATGATTACAAATAGATGGAAAACCAGCTCCTTATGGAGTGTTAAATGAAAGATCAATTAGAGCAACCGCATGAATCATGTTTGCTGTTTGATTTTTCACTATGATGTATACTTTTTTCACTCAAGATTTCACTGTTTTAAAAATAGTTGTAACAACTTTTTTCTTTGATTTTCTCGTAAAAGTTTTATGGGGACCAAAATATTCTCCTATTGCATTTTTAGGAAAAAAACTTGTTTCAAATCAAAAACCAGAATACGTTTGAGCCATTCAAAAACGTTTTGCCTGGACTCTAGGTTTAATCATGAGTGGATCAGTATTAATTATTTCTATATTTCTCGGTATAAAATGAGCTCTTCCCTTAGCTTTATGTGGAACTTGTCTCGGACTAATGTGGCTGGAAACCAGTGCTG
>CBFHLZ010000035.1:0-12223 GCA_965656795.1 Patescibacteria group bacterium | reverse complement strand
AAAAGTTCTTTTTTTTATTAAAATGGAATATCTTCAACTGAAATATCTCCAGCTTGATCATTTTTTGCATTATAATTATTTTGTGCAGGAGCAGAATTTCCACCTGAATTATTACTATTTTCAGGATTCCATTCGTTAAGTGTGAAATAATGAGTATCTCCATATTGTCCTGGTTCTTTTCTTTTACTCATTGTTACATTTACGTATCCTTTTTCATTTGCGTATTGTTGTAATTTTTCAATATTAAAACTCATATTAAAAAATTCTCCAAATTGACCGTTTATTGCTTTACAGCTTGTACCATCAATATATGTTTTAGCCATATTTTTTTTATTATTAGTAAAATCTATATTTAGGTATTTTATGATAAATTTTATATTTCTCAAATGATAATTTTTTTTTATGTTAAAAAATAACAAAAACTCTTTACATGTAGAAAAAATCTATATATTTATAATTACTTTTTTATAAACAAATAAAACTGGAGACAAAAGTTCGTGTTAAATGAACAACAGTTTTTGCGTTTATTTCCAAATTTATATTCTCTAGGAATAAAAAATTTATGTGAAATAAAACAAAAACTAATATTCAATGGAAAAATTAATTCTACTCATGATGAAAATTGGAAAATAATCGGATATGCTTGCTCTAATCCTTTATTACAACTCAAGCTCACAATTACAAATCAAAAAGATGTACATAAAATCTATTACTCAGAAGAAATTATTGAGTTTCAATCTCAAAAAGTTCCAAAAATTTCTGCTGTTTCTGGTGGCTTGTTTACTCGGTTTTCACTCAGGATATCTGGTTTAGAACAGATAATTTTTCATCAAGAAGAACAAAAAATCGTTCCATTGATCCAAATCGCTTCGTAAGAAGCGATTTTCTTTTGAAGAAAATTTATTTCTGTTTATAATTCCTGCAAATAATTCACAAAAAAATATATGTTAGAAAAAATAATAAAAAATGTCATTGATCATCATCCAGATTTTTCATACGAAGATGTAGACGAAATTTGCCAGGAATTTTTAGATGAACAACCAGCTAAAATAAAAGAAGAAACAAAATTAAAACGTCTAAATAAATTTTTAGAAAAAGAATTTGAACTATCAAAAGCTGATCTATCGACGAATTTAGAAACCAAAGAATATAGTCTCGAAACAATTCCAAAATATTTATTTTCTGGAAAAGCAGAAATCCAATCAAGTTTAATACAAATAAATAATCTTCATAAACACATCGAACAAACTCATTTATTTGATGGTGCAGATTTTCAAATTAATAAATCAGATAAAATTGCATTAATTGGAAAAAATTGAGCTGGAAAGACTTCCCTTCTAAAAATGTTACTCAAAACTGATGAGGAATTTGTTCCAGATGATTGAGAAATATTTATTGCTCCTGGAGTAAAAATTTGATATTTATCTCAAGATATTTTTTGGGATAATATAAATAATACTCTTGAAGACGAAATGAGTAATATTTTTCCAGAAATAAATGAAAAAATATTCAGACTCAACGAAATCCAAGAAGATTGAGAAGAATGGGAAGAAATAGAAGAAATCAATAAATATCTAGCAGAAATTGATGGGTTTAGAAAATTTGAACTCCAAAAAGATATTCTCAAATATTTTTGATTTTCTCAAGAACAAATGTGATTTAAAATTTCTCAACTCTCTGGTTGAGAACAAACAAAAGTCCAAATAGCAAAATTTTTAATCCAAGATGTTGATCTACTTATATTAGATGAACCGACTAATCACTTGGATATAAATGGGATTTTATTTCTTGAAAAATTTTGTACGAGTTGGCAAAAGGCTATTTTAAGTATTTCTCATGATATAAGATTTATAAATAATACTTCAAATTCTATTGCAGAAATTTCTCAGAAAAAAATACAAAAATATCCTGGAAATTATGAATTATATTTAGAAGAAAAACAAGCAAATTTTGATAAACTCGAAAAAGATTATAACAATCAACAAAAAGATTTGAAAAAAACTCAAGATTATATAGATAGATTTCGTGCAAATTCAGCCAAAGCCAGTAGTGTACAAAGTCGTATAAAAGCGATGGATAAAGTTGAAGTTTTAGAAAAACCAGAAAATGAAACCCTCGTAAAAGATATTCATGTAGAAGTTGATAAACGTCTTCCTGAGACTATTATGAAAATTTCTGATGTTGTGATTTGATATGATTATCCAATTGTACATTTACCAGAATATTTAGAAGTAAAAAAATCAGACAAAATTTGAATAATCGGAGAAAACTGAGCCGGAAAAACAACATTTTTAAAAACTCTTTTATGAGATTTAAAACTTTTAGATGGAAATATTGAAATAAATGAAACACTTAAAATTGGTTCATATTCACAAGTTTTAGAAGATTTAGATCCAAATAAAAATATATTACAAGAATTGTTAGCTGATTTTGAAGATGAAACAAAAATCAGAAATATGCTTGGTTGATTACTTATTATTTGAGATAAAGTTGAGCAAAAAATTTCAACACTTTCAGGTTGAGAAAGAGCAAAAGTAGCACTCACAAAAATGCTTTTAGTGAAACCTCATGTGATTATAATGGATGAACCTACCAATCATTTAGATATTCACTCAAAACAAGTTATTAAAAAAATGCTTCAAGAATTTGAAGGAACAACGATGATAGTTTCCCATGACAGAGATATACTCGAAGCAATTTCAAATAAAATATGGCTCGTAAAATCTTGATTTCTCAATGAATATAAAGAAATGGATAGAGCATTTATGGAAATTTGGTGATAAATTTAATACATAAAAATAAAAATGAACTTAATTAAAAATATTATTGAACATAAATTTTTTGAGAGATTTATAATATCAATTATTATAATCAATTGAGTTACTATGTGACTTGAAACTTCAAAAGATATTAATGATAAAATTGTGCATTTACTATGAGCTTTTGATATAATCATTATTACTATTTTTACAATTGAAGCAATTATGAAAATAATTACTTATAAAAAAGATTATTTTAGAAATTGATGGAATATTTTTGATTTTTCAATTGTGATTATTTCTCTTATTCCTGCAAGTTGACCTCTGCAAATACTCAGAATATTCAGAGTATTTAGATTATTAAGACTTGTAACAATTATTCCTTCAATGAGAAAAATTGTTTCAGCGTTACTCAGCGTAATTCCATGAATTGCATCTGTATGAGCATTATTGTTATTAATATTTTATGTATTTGCAATAATGACTACTCAATTATATTCAGATGCTTTTCCGGAGTGGTTTTGATCTATATGATCATCATTTTACACTCTTTTTCAGATTATGACACTTGAATCTTGGTCAATGTGAATTGCTAGACCAGTAATGGAAGAATTTCCACATGCTTGGATTTTATTTGTTAGCTTTGTTTTAATAGCAACCTTTGTAATGGTAAATCTTGTCATTGCAATTGTAGTGGAAGCAATGAATAAAATAACAAAAGACGAAGAAGAAAAAATAATTGATTCGATTCAAGAAAATAATAGTGTAACCAAACAAGATATTCAAAAATTAGAACAGAAAATAGAAGCACTAACCAAAATAATAGAAAATAAAAAATAAAAAAAATACTATTTTTAAAATAGTATTTTTTTTATTTTTCATATTGAAAATTATTTTGTGAAAATAAATCTTTTTCTATCGTGTTAAGATTATCAGTGTAAATTTGCGCATCATTTATACCATTGAGAAAATAATCTTCATATTTTTTATTCGTCACAATAAAATTTGTCATTTTAGCTCCAAGTGATTTATTTGTATTTTTAAAATATACATTTTCAAAAACAGTTTCTAAGGTGGTAAATAAATTTTGAGATAATTGTGTTTCCCTATAAATATCAGTAATAATATTTAAAAAAATATGTTCTCAGTGGTATTGTAATTTTTGAAAAAATTCTTGTGTTAAAACTTGTGGTGGAATTGATTTTCAAGAATATGCATCAACGAGAATAAAATCGTATTTTTTATTTGCATCTAAATTATTGAGAAAATATCTCGCTGGTTGTGCATAAAAATGTATTTTTTCAGAAAGTTTTTCTTCTAAAAAATATTTTTCTGCAATTTCTTTTAAATCTTTATCAACATCAATCACATCTATATTTTCAACAAATTCGAATCTAGAAATATCTCTTGGAAAAGTAAATCCAGCAGCTCAGATAACTAAAATATTTTTTGGCTGAATTTCTTCTACTTTTTTTTCTGCTTCTTTAATATATTGAAAAAAACTCGTTTTATCATCTATATTTACTCCACTAGAATACGCT
The DNA here is from genome assembly GCA_965656795.1 of Patescibacteria group bacterium. GTDB lineage: Bacteria > Patescibacteriota > Gracilibacteria > BD1-5 > UBA6164 > CAJXJP01. The sequence continues at coordinate 7,923 of CBFHLZ010000035.1, read as the reverse complement.
CAATCCATAGAAAATATCCTTTGTGTGTTTTCTTTATTATCATAAATAACTATATTGTGGTAGGCATTTGAAGTAGAAAAAATAATATTTGGATTTAGAATATTCGTAAACAAAAATAAAACATAAAACCCTAGTAATCCTGCTGAAATAAATGATAAAATATGTGAGAATTTTTTCATAAAAAACATCATCAAAATAGCACATACAACCAGAAATATTGGAGCAATTGCAGCAGTTTTATTTACTCAAATCCATGGGAAAAACACAGTAGAAGTCCCAACAGATCAGGCAAAAGATCAGACTGTTGAATAAAATAAAAGTTTTCACATTTTTTCACCACTATGATTCCCTTTTAATAATTCTGATAAAAGTGGAATAGTTTGACTCGCTAAAAATACTGGAATAAAAAATAATAAAATACTCGAAATTAAAATAGCAAAGAAATAATTTCCGGTAGCAAATAATAAATTTTGAATGGCAAATTCTGCAAATACAAATGTAAGAAAAAAATAATACGCACTCGAAATTAATAAATTTCTGAGTAATATTTTTTCAATATTTTTCCCAATAGCTGATATTTGTCCTCATTTATAATATCAATAACTCAGAGCTAATAAAATAACTCATAAAATAATAGATGTTGAAATAGAGCTTGATCCAATAATTGGAGTAAATTTTCTCAATGCGACGATTTCTACTGAAAGTGTAGTGAAACCTTCTAAAAAAGCCACAATATAAATGATAAAATGCATAAAATTAAATTTTAATAATTAATTATTTTTATAATAAGAAGAAAAATAAAAAAAGAAATAAATTTCTTTTTTTATTTCTTTTATTCAGATTTATATGAAATTACAAAAAATTGTGGAGCTTCCCAGCCTCCATAAAATCTTTGAAATTTCGTACCAGGACCATCACTATCATAATAGGCAAATTGAGATGAAGGTCCTCCATCCATCATCATAAAATCGTCTTCTGGGATTCATAATTCTCAAATAATACGAGACATGTCTGCTTGGGTTTTATTTTTGGCAATAATGAAATACACAAAATTATTTTCATCTAACGCGATATACGTTCTTCACACTGCATCATTTCTTCTTGCGTTGACATCTTTATGCGCTCAAACTATGACTTCACTATAATCTGGATTTTCTAAAATTTCTGCATTATACTCATGAATAATTTTTGCAGTATTATTTTTTGTTATCACAAAGGTTGATTTTTTTATATCATTATCAACATAACTATTAATTACTTCACCATTTGATTTCACAGGAAAACTCAGCGAAGTTGAATCAATAAGTTGATTAAAGAACTGTCCATTTATAAATGCAAAAACATTTTTTGTACCATAATTGTTCGAAAAATCGTCAGCAAAATAACGTTTATATCTTTTCAAATTTGTTTCATCCTCATCAGTTATTTCCACTCCACCAACTGAAATATTTGCTTCTTTCAAATCCACACGGAAAATTGAAACGTCTTTTTGTTCATTTTGATATAAATTGGCTCATGGTACAAAAGATTCTAGAGAATAATTTGCTAATTTATTTTGAATATTTATACATTTTTCTAACACTTGTATTTCCCCATTATCATCAACATAATAGGTACAAACTCTTGATTCTTTAAAAGTGTTATTTACAAAATCAAATTCATATTCTACATCCGCAAAACAAACAGAAAGTTTTCATCCTGGAGTTAATCAACCAGAACAATAGCTCATAGTTGAACTTTTAAAATGTTCGAAATTATTAGAAAAATATCATGGAGCTGATTCAGCATGTCCTGTCATAAAAATACCAAATTGTTTGTATTTTATAATATTGTTATTTCTGAGACTAAATCAGCTATTTTGGTAATTTTCATCTCTGTACTCTTGCCAATATTTTTCTAAACTTATATCTCAATAATTTCTATGAGTATAATGTGAATAATGGACGATAAATTTTTTTTCTTCAAATTTTTCTAGAATATTTTCTTTTAAATCAAATTTTCCTAAAAAAGTTAAATAATTATTCCACTCAGCAGCAAAAATAAATTTTGTTTTACTGTTATTAGTACAATATTCTATAACTTTATCTGGTCTATCACTATATGATAAATTATTTTTATTTATTTCTTCATAATTTTTTATTTTTTCTTCTAATAATTTTATTTCGTCACTTTGGAAATATTCATCTTTATTATCAGCTTGATAATTATATAATCCATCACAAATTGGAAAAGAAACATTCTCATCCCAAGATAATTTTGGTTTTTCAATATTTTTTTCTTCTGGTACTTTTTCCTCTTGAATATTTTTTTCGATATTTTTATTTTCTTCTACAGTAATTTCTGTTTGATTATTTTCTCAAATTCCACATGAAATAAATAAAAAACTTAAAATAATAATTAATTTTTTCATAACTTTATACTAAAATATATTTTATATAACTAATAATATATATTTTTTAAATTAAGCAACAAAAAAAACCTAAAATAGGTTTTTTTTATTTTGATGTTATTTATGCAAAAAGTATAAAATTAATGCTACAACTAGCATAACTTTAACAATAATAGAGATGAATTTTTTACTCTGCTCACTCTGCATTATAATCTCCTTTTTTAAATAAGTATTACAAATATATAAAATAATTCAAAATATACAAAATTATTTCACTGCCAGCTTATTTAAATATTGATTAAGAGGAAGACCAATTTTGGCTGAAGAAACTATTTCATCAAAGAAATTTTCACTTAAAACTTCTTCATCAGAAAAATTTTTGAGTAAATAAAATTCTTTATACCTAAGTAATGCAATATTTTCATTATCTTTTTTGTATCATTTTGGTGCAGTTTTTACTTGTTCTCATCTAAGAGAAAAATATTTTTTTATTTTTTTATTTTCTAAAATATTTTTTATTTCAGTAGAATCTTCATCAATATTTTTACGAATATTCTTAAGTAAAAATGGTTCTGGTCTCCAAATACCTGCAATTAAAAAAGTATTTCATGGCTGAATATGCAAATAAAATCCTCATCTTTGATGCATCATCGGTTTGCCACCTTGGGAGAATAAAAATCAAAAATGATTCTTAAATGGCTTTCCTTTTGCAAATCTCGCATCTCTATAAATACGAAATAAATATGGTTTTTCACCTGGAGTTTGTAAACTCGAATCAAAGCTATTTAATGCTCAAAAAATATGAGCAGCAAATAATTTTGTTTGATTTTTTATTTCTAAATATCTTGGTTTATTTTCTTCAAACCATTCACGATTATTATTTACACTCAGTTCAAGTAAAAAATCGTACCAAGCTTTTGGAATTTTTTTCATGCTTAAAATATTATTTGTATATATTTTGAGTATATTATATTTTTTATAATTTACAAGAAAAATTTTTTCTGTTAGAAAAAAAATATTATTTTAATATACTCATATAAATAATATTCTAAAAAATAAAAATGTTTGAAGCACTCACTTTAGGAATTTTAACAGTCACTCAGCTATTTCATACTTGAATCACCGATTATAATCAAGCAGTTGAAACACAAAAGCAAATCCTCATAGAAAAAGAAAAACAAAGGCAAATTGAACTGAGTAAAATTCCTCATCAAAAAACTCCAAACCAAGTAAAATCAATTTATTATACAGCTGGAGCTCTCAATTATTGACCAAAAAGAGAAAACTTATTTCATCTACTCGAAACTTCAGAAATAAATTCTGTAATCTTAGATATAAAAACTATCTCTGGATATATCAATTTTGATATGCCTGAAACTCATTTCACGACCATACAACCTCAATCAAACAATCAAATATCAGATATAAAATCTGAGTTACAATTATTACACGAAAAATGAGCCTATATTATCGGGAGAGTCGTAGTTTTTAAAGATAATAGGATAAAAGAAATTCGTCCAGATTTAAATCTAAAATGGAAAAACACGCAGAAAGTTTGGGAAGATTATAGTGGAAATTCTTACTCAGACGCTGGATCAAAAGAAATCTGGGATTACCATGCAGCAATTGCAAAAACTGCTTATGATTTATGATTTGATGAAATAAATTTTGATTATGTTCGTTTCCCAACTGATGGAAAAATAGGTGATGCGCAATTCCCTTTTTCAGGAGAAATTATTTCACAAAATCCGACTTGGTGAAAAATAGAAGTGCTTGAAAATTTTTCAGCCTATCTCAATAAAAATATCAAAAGTTATAAATCAGAAATAACTACTTCTGCTGATGTATTTTGACTGGTTACAAATAATAATATGTTTCAAATCTGACAAAATTTAGAATCATTTTTACTACATTTTGATTATGTGGCACCGATGATTTATCCTTCACATTATTGACCTGGATTTTTATGATATAAACAACCGGATAATAATCCCTATGAAATATTTGAATATGCATTAAATGGAGCAAAAAAACGTATCGATTGACTCAACCAAGAAATAAAAAATGCTCAAGCTGAACAAAGAAATATTTCTATTGTATGAAAGTTTGAATCAAAAACATCTGATATTTCAAATATTTGAGAAATTAAATATACAAATATTCGTCCTTGGTTACAAGGTTTTTCTTGTGGCCGGTGTGCTGGAGCTACACCATATACTACAAGTAAATTTCGTAAACAAATTCAAGCTCTAGAAGACGTTTGAATGGATTCTTGGTTTGTATGGAGTGCATGATCAAACTATTATCCACAGTGGTATAATACAAAATAAAAAAGAACTTTTTACAGTTCTTTTTTTATTTATTTATTTTTTCTACATTTATCACTACAGTATAGAACTTCATCAAAATTATTTTTCCGTTTTTTTCTCATAGTGAATGGTTTTTCACAAACCTTGCAGATTTTTGCTTGCTTATAGACTCCTCTGTCGTAAATTTTCATTAGAATATAGTTAATTGATTAATATTTTTTTGAGATACTTTTTTTGGTTTTTGAGTTTTTTTACGACTCCCGTGTTTTTCATATATTTTTTTTAAAACCTGGGATTTTTTATCATCATTTTTTATTCACCAGATTAAATCTTTTGCGTATTTATTGAGTGAAGCAATATCAATAACTTTTTCATATCAAGGGATTTTTTCAGGAGATAACCACGGTTCATGGATATATTTTATATCTATATTTTTAAAAATCGGTATCCACTTTTTTATAAATAATCCATAGGGATCTTTTTGCTGAGATTGTTTGATTGGATTATACATTCTAATCGTGTTTATTCCCGTTGTACCAGCTTGCATTTGGATCTGTGAATAATGAATCCCAGGTTCGTAATCAGTAAATAAACAGGCTAATTTATGACTAATTGATTGCCAAGGTTGCAACATAGTATTACATATATAACTGACCATACAAGCACGAGATCGAAAATTTATCCATCCGGTATTTTTCAAACAAATCATACATGCGTCTATATATGGGATTCCTGTTTTTGCATTAAAAAAATCATCAATAATTTTTTGGTCTGCTTGATTTCTAATTTGATCAAATTTTTGATATAGATTTTTAAATTCTATTTCTGGCTGAGATTCTAATTTTTGAATAAAATGTGATTGCCAATGAATCCTTGCAAGAAAAAAATCTATTTGAGAAATATATTTTTTAGCAAAATTGTTATCTAAATATTTTAATTCTTCTATTTTTTTGAGAGATTCATGATAAATTTTTTTTATAGAAATATTTCCATATGTGATGTATGGAGATAATCTTGAACAAGATTTTGTTGAATCAAAAGGTTTTCAAATATCAAAAGAATATTTTTGCACACGAGCTGATAAAAATCAATCAAGTATTTTTAATGCTTGTGTCTCTCATCAAATTTGAGTATTGAAGTGTTTTGTTTTATTGTGATAATAATCTAATATTTCTATCGTTTTACTTTTAGGAAAATTAATTATCTCTGGTATTTTTGTAAAAATTTTTTCATGAAATATATTTTCTCACATTCTTTGATTCCAAATTTTTGACCAATTATTCCTATTTTTTAAAGCACGAACTACACCATTATTTACAACTTCTAGAAATGAAATATCTTCATTTTTGAGAAATTTTATTACACGTGTATCTCGTTTATACGTTGCCATATTTCCAGTTTCTTGAGTAGAAACTATTTTTTTAATAGTATAGTTTTGTTCTAATTTGAGAATAAAATCTTCAAAATTAGACCTACAAACTACGAGTTGAATGTTTAATGCTGCAAGATTTTTTTGTAGCTCCAATAAACTTTCTACGATAAATTTTAAATGAAAATATGAAAAATCTGCTTGAGTGATTATTTCATCTTCCAGCAAAAAAAATCAGATAGTTGCTATACCTGAGTCGATTTTTTCAAATACTTGATTATCTTGTATTCTAAGATTTTTTTTAAACCAAATACATTGGATATCTGATTTCATATGTGACAAATTATTAAACAAAATAATTTGTACTAAAGCTTCTGCTTAATTATATATGTTTGACTAGATTTGCAAATTAAATAATATAAAAAAAATATTATTTATAATAAAAAAATGAAATTAGAACATATACAACAACTGACAAAAGGAAAAAAATCCTGAATAAAAATTTGATCAAGAGCAATGCCACATAGATTAAAACCGTATGAAAGAGAAATATACGAGCGTGCTTTAAAAAATAAATATTTAGAAATAAACCAAAAACAAAGAATCAATCTCATAAATATTTGGGATAAAACTTGCCAAGCACAATGATGGGAAAATATTATTTTTATAAAAGATATAAATCAAGCATCTGTAGAAAAAAATAATAATATTATATTTTCGTGAGAAATTTCTGAAGCAAAAAAAATTTTAGAAAAAAATTTACAAAAATAAAAAGCCTTGGTTCACAAGGCTTTTTTTATTATTATCAAATGAGATCATCACCAATAACATTTAGAATAAATTTCCTAAATCACTTTCATCAAATGAATCCGGAAAATCTTCATCGAACCCATCATTTTCAAAACTATCTAACGCTTCATTTGATATATCTGACATATCATCAAATTCATCTAAAATATCATCTTCACTTCTATTATTATCCATAGTATTCCCTCCCATTTTTTGGATACTACATATTTATAATATATAAAATCAAAATTAATCAAATTAAAATTATTTCCAAATATCTAAAAATACTCAAATATAATGTACTACCACATAGAGAAAAAATAAATAACCTACAATACTAGCAAAAACTACACTCAACGTAGTATTTATTATTTTATTTCTATTTCTTTTCACACTATCAAGTGTACAGATTCATTTGTTTCTAAAATGAAAAAATAATGATATTCAAATTAAAAATAATCCAAATCCACGAAAATACCATTTATAATCTCCGTACAAAGTATCAGCCAATGAACTCACAAATCCAAGACTTCCCAGACCAAATACAAAGATAATTACTGGAGACAAACAGCACATCGATGCAAAAATAACAGGGAGACCAGATAATTTTATTACTTCTTTTAGTTTTGTCATACATTATTTTCATATAAATATTATTAGTATATTATCTTTTTATCTTAATATAATCTAAGAAAATTTCATAAATAAAAAAAGCCTGGATCACAGGCTTTTTGGTTGTTTAAAAATAATGAGGTCATCAATTATTTTTAAAAATTTAGAAATCAGATATTTCGTATCGAACTAAAGCAAGATGCTTTTGGTTCGAAAAAATAGTTTTTGTATCAACATTATCAAAAACAAGATACGAAATACCATTTTTTTGATCTAACGAATCAGAATATAAATTCCTAATTTCATGAGGTACATGTTGGATTGCAAACATGCACATTTGTTTCAAACACGCAGCTTTAGCTCCATGTTTAATTGTAAATTTTTTCCTTTTTTTAACAGTATATGACACATAAAAAAATGAAAAATCATTCATCAAAATCATATACTTTGTATCA
>CBFHLZ010000034.1:0-12281 GCA_965656795.1 Patescibacteria group bacterium | reverse complement strand
AAATTTCCGGTAAAAGGTTTTGCATATATACATAAATGTTAAATCTAAAAACGCTAGGAGTATATGAATAAAAAGTAATATTGCAAATATTTTTTAACATCAAAAAAGAAGTATTTTTACATACTTCTTTTGACTACTAAAAGATTTTTAATTTTACTATTATGACAAAATTTGCAATGAAACTATTAGACCATAAATTGCTAAAACCTCAATAAGTGCAATAAATAATACCATAAAAGCTAAATCTCTAGATTTTTCATGAGGATTTCTATACATACTACTAAGCGTTCATGATGAAAGCATTCATTCTCAAACCCCTGCTCCAAGAGCTGCTAATCAAACAGAAATTCCGGCTCACAATGTAATAAGTGTATTAGTAGGATCAAATCATAAAATTTCAAATGCAATTACCAGTGAATAAATAGCAGCAGATTCAACTAATGCTACAGACAAAATAGAAGTTGTAAGAAATAATGATTGAAACTTAGGATTTTTTCAAATAACATCAAGTGCATTGTGTAATAAAAATCATTCTCAAATAGCCACACCAATTCACCCTAAACCTATAGATATAGCAGCTGCAATCCCTAAAATTCACACTAAATCTGGTTGTGTTAAAATTTGTGTTGAAATAACTAATCAATAAATAGCTACAGATTCAACTAGTGCGATAAATAAAATCATATACACTAGTATTTTTTTTCTGTATTTAGGATTTAAGCGAATAGAGTCTAGTGCTCCCCTAACCATATATCATTCTCAAATTCATACTCATAATCCTGTTAATCCTATTGCTAAACCAGCTGCTATGAGTCATAAATCTCAAATATTTATTGTACTCAATAATTGAACAGAGATTATTAAACCATATATTGCTGCGGATTCTACAAGCGCGATTGATAAAATCGTTACTACAAGATAAAAAGAAGAATTTTTATAATCATTAGCAATATATTGAATAGACTTATTGGCTAATAATCATTCTCAAATTCCCACTCACAGTCAAGCTAATCAAACTGCTAAAGCTACTCAAATAATTCAAAATCATACATCTCCAGAAGAAAAAATTTGAAACGCGATCACTAATCAATAAATTGCAGCTGATTCTATAAGCGCTAAAAATAAAACCATAAACGGTATGAGTTTATTTTTTTGTTCTGGGTGATGTGCAATTGAAGAAATAGTTGCTTGGACGAGTTTTCATTCTCAGTAAGCCACTCATAATCAAGTCAATCAAATTGCTAATCACATGACTATAGCTGAGAATCAATCAAGTCATTGTGTTCCAATAATTTGAAAACCAATTATTAATCCGTAAATTGCTACCGATTCTACGAGTGCAATTCATAAAATTGTAATGGTGAGTAACATATTTTTAGATTTTGGATTTTCTCCCATCATTTCAATTGATTTACTCGAAAGTATTCCCTCAGCAATACCAACTCACAAACCTGCAAGTCATACACTTGCAGCTACTCATAATCAAGCAAAAGTAATTTGCGTATTTTGAAATAATTGAAAACTCATTACTAAAGCATAAATAGCTGCTGATTCTACAAGTGCAATAAATAATATTGTCGAAACGAGATAGAATTTTTGATTTTTTTCGTCCTTAGAAATACTTTCTAAAGATTTATTTGCGAGTAATCATTCTCAGATTCACACTCATAGTCCAGCAAGTCAAATAGTTAATCATATAGCTAAAGCAATATAAATTCAAACATCATCGATAGAAATAATTTGAAATGATACTATTAAACCATAAATAGCTGCTGATTCTATAAGTGCTAAAAATAAAATCATATAAGTAAGTAATTGAGATTTTATTTTAGGATTTTTATATACTCAATTAATTGAACCACTTACCATTTTTCATTCTCAAATTCACACTCCCAAACCAGCTAATCAAATAGCTAATCATGCTCAAATAAGCGCTCAAGAAATTTCAGGACTACTAATAATATTTAACGAAATAATTAAACCATAAATAGCTGCTGACTCAACTAATGCAATTCACAAAATAGCAAGTGTAAGGTAAAAATTTGTATTTTTTTCATCTTTTGAAATATTTTCAATCGCACTTTTTGCAACAAAAGATTCTCCTATAGCAACTCACAATCATGCCAATCATATCGCTAATCACGCTCAAATCATTCAAATACTTAAAACCTCTGGACTTGAAATAATTCAAAAGGCTACAATTAATCCATAAATAGCTGCTGATTCTATAAGTGCGACAAATAAAATCATATAGGTAAGGATTTTTGCTTTATTCTTTGGATTATTTTTAATGGCTTCCAATGCACCAGCAATCATTTTTCATTCTCAAATTCAAACTCAAATTGCTCAGATTCATACAGCTAGAGCAGCTCAAATTATTCAAAGATTATCACTATTAATGGATATTATGTTAAACGCTACGATGAGTCAATAAATAGCTGCTGATTCAACTAATGCAATTCATAACACTCATAGAGTTAAATAAAAACCTCAGTTTTTTCTATCTAGAGAAATTACCTCTAAACATTTCTTTGCTAAAATTCATTCTCAAATTGCTACTCACAATCATGATAATCAAATAGCCAATCAAGCTGCTAGAGCTCAAATTGGTGAGATATCTCACCCAGATAATAATTGATATCAAACTACTAATCCATAAATTGCAGCTGATTCAATAAGTGCCAAAAATAAAATCATATAAGTCATGATTTTATTTTTGTTTTCTGGATCTTTGTTCATCGCATTAAATGCTCACTCAATCATTTTCCCTTCTCAGATTCAGACTCATAATCCAGACAATCATACAGCAAATCATATTCACAAAGCAGTTAAAGTAGAAATATCTGGTGAAGTTAGGATCTGAAATCACATAATTAATCCATAAATTGCAGCAGATTCAACAAGCGCTATTCATAAAATAGCAATAGTGAGATAAAACGTATGCATTTTAGGGTTTCTCCCTATTGTTTTCATCGCTTTCATCGTCAAATATCATTGACCAATAGCTACCCCTATACAAGCAAAACCTACAGCAAAAGCTGATCATACATTTGAAAATATTTCCATTAGATTTCATATTAATAATATCGTTAAATTTATTATCTCATAAAGTTGCAAAACAATCAAAAAAAAGTAAGAAATTTCTTTCTTACTTTTTTATTATTTCATTTGAACTGTATCTATTGTTTCTCAAGATTCTAAGTCAGATGTCATAATATAATTTGTCGAAACGCTAATAGCTGTGTCTCAAATCCATAATGCTCTTTTTATATAATTTCTAGAGTAATCATAGGCAAATCTTGCTTTAAACTCCCCTAGTGAAGAATCAGCATAACAATATGTTGGAACATATTGTTGAGTTTTTTGTGTGCAGTACATAGTTCCATCAATCAACTCTTTACAAGTTTGATCATCTGTTTGAGAATACTTATTACATAAATTTTCTCTTTTAGTTTCTAAATTTGAAAAATCAATATGTGTAGTTTTATATTTTTGAGTAATCCCTGTATCTTTATTTATTTCAAATCCAAATAGACCTTGGTAAAAATCAATTTTCTTATATTGATCATCTGGAGAATTTATAAATATTTTTGCTGGCAATAATAACATATTTTTATTGGCATTCCACATAAACATTCTTGGATTATAGGTTGCTTCTGAACTACTTCCATATTCACCAATTGTTTTTGTAAATTTTTGTGCCACATAAATATCTCAGAGATTTTTTTGAAAGTTTCATTCTACACATTCTGGAGAATCGAGTTTTTGTGTAGTAAGCATTTCAGTACATATATCATATGAATTTTTATCTTCATTCAATCAACATGTATTTCCATCTACATCAACACGAATTTGAGTACAACCTCATTTAATTAAACTATCAATTTGCTCATCCCAGTTTCATTTATCTACTGGTTTTCTATTATAATCTATTTCATATAAATCAATTTTTATACCATCATTAACTGTTCCTCACCATTTATTTTGAGTTGTGTTATATCAAATTCAAATAATATGATTTTCGTCGTATGGATGGAGATAAGTAGAATAACCTGGCATTTTTAATTCTCAAAGCACTTTTGGTTGAGTATTGTCAGACATATCAATCACATAAAATGGATCAATTTGCTCAAAAGTTACTAAAAATAATTTATCTCACATAAAACGTGACGATTTAAAATCTTCAGTTTTTCCTAAACCATCTAAACTTCATAATAATTTTAAATCTTTATCTAACACATAAACTGCAGAATTTTTTTCTGGAGAATATTTTTGTGTAATAATTCTGAAATTTCCATCATGTTCATCCATAGAATATTGATTTAATGGAGAACCAGGAATCAAAGCTGACGTTTGATAGTCTATATTTTGTTTATCTATATTGAGTTTATGAACAATTGTATTTGAACCTCAAAAGAAAAATGGTTGAATACACATCATTCCAGGAGCACATCTAAAATTATTTTTTATATATTGTCTATCTGTAATATATAAATTATCTTGGCTCATAAATATTTCTGTACTATTTCAAGCGATTACATCAGTTTCAACTTTTTGTTGAACATCACGAATATTTATAGCAGAAATTATATTGAAATTTGGAGAAAATTCTACTTCTTGAAATGTTTCTTTATCAGGAAATGAATAAGAAATTTCATTACAATCTACCATATCTCAAGCAGTAACTTCATACGGATATTTTTTATTATTTACGAGAGTATTTTGTTTTGAAACATCTGAAGTTTTTGTTAACTCCATTGATTTTGGCATAATTATACTTGAATCAAATGCTTTATATCATTCTTGGTCAAAAAGATAATATGGAACATGAAATCATTTATTTGAAAGTAAATAAATATGGTCTCAAATTTTTCTTGATTTTGAAAAATTTCCATCTGAAACAAACATTTTGATTAAACTTGGATTTTCAATATCTGTAGTATCAAAAACAATAGTAAAAGTTTTTGTATTATTATATCCTGCATAATAATTATCAACGTTCTTTGGATTTGTATTTATATATCCTCAACCAACTATAATTAATCTATTTTCATCAATATATAAAACTGGAGAATAAATATTATTTGGAATTTTTATTTCTTTAATAATATTTATATTTTTTGGATCTTGTACATCTCAAATAAAAACAGATTTTTTATCTTGATTATAATAATATACATATTTTCAATCAGTTTTTATGATATCTGATTCATCAACTCATTGAATTTGAGTATTGGTAGAAGAAAAATCCCCTCATGATACATTTGAAGGTTTTGATGATTGTAACGTTTCAGACTCATTTGAATCTAAAGAATCATCCATAATATCACCACTAATCTCATCATAATAATAATAGTTTCTTTGGGAATTATTTTTCCAATAATCTTGAATATATTCATCCATTATTTCATCCATAGCAGAGCAAGAAGAAAATGTCTTGAGAGAAAAATCTCCACTAAATTCTTCAACTTCGAGTTTCTTTATTTCTGATTCAATAGAATTATCTACTTGAGTAGCTCACAATTGTGAAACAGAAAAGAAAAATAGAACAAATAATATTACAATAAATTTCATAATTTTCACTTATTTAAATAAATTACTTATCCTGAGAGATACAATTTCATTCATAAAAATCATCTTCTAAGCATGTAGTTTTTTCCAAATTACAAACTCTCGTTTGGTCATTGAGAGTGGAAATTTCTCACTCATTATCTTCACACCATAAAGAAAAATCATCTGAGATTTCTTCGACAAACATATCGTTAAATATAGTTGTTTCTGGTTGAGAATCTGCTAATTCATCAATCGAGTTATTTGAATTTTCTTCATCCTGATATTTCATCATCATTCTTGTATTTTGTCATTCTTCCTGAATATCCATTCTTAACATTGCCGGAGCAGCTCAACCAATAGGTCCAATTTCGTGTTGAAAATTATCGTCTGGTGAAATCAGATCATCGCTTAAGTACCAAAATCAAAATACTGCAAATCCAAAAGTAAATACTGGAACTATAAATCATAGAAAATTAAATGAAGATTTTTTTTCTTCACTTTTCATTTGAGCAATCGTAGTAAGTTTTTGTTTAAGTTTATCAGCAAATACTTGATTTACTTTTATATCAGGATTAATTTCTTGGAGGTTATGTATTGCTTTTTTTACATCTTCCTTCGAATCTTTGAATTCAGGATGATATTTCAGCAATTGTTCGTACATTTTTTTATCTGAATTCATATTAGATTAGAAATAAAATAAAAAGGAAAATAATAAAATTTGCAGCTATGTTTTTTAAGTTTCTCGAAACAATTTTTTTACAATTATCTTCAGATTTACCAGTTATTTCAGAAATTTCTTTATAACTTAAATCTTCCCAAATACGTAAAATAATTATTTCTTTTTGTTCTGGTTTGAGTGTATTTAAAAAATCCATCACTTCTTTGAGTTTATCTTTATTATCGATATCTCATGAAAAATCTTTATATTCTCATAGGTCAAAACATTCTTCTATATCAGCAGTTTGTTTATTCGTTCTATAATAATCAATTACTTTATTTTGCGCAATTGTATAGATCCACGATTGAAAGCTAAAATTTAATTTTTGTGTATCAAATTTTGAAATGGAGTTCATAGCTTTCATAAAAACTTCACTGGTAATATCTTCGGCTACATCTTGATTTGAAGTTTTTAAATAAATAAATTTATAAATTTTGTTTATATATTTATCATACAGTTCTCCAAATTTCACAAGATCACCCGATTGACACGCTAAAACAATTTGTTTATCTTCCATACTCAATCTAACGAAAATAAAATAAAAAAGTGACAAAAAAAATACTTTTACTTTATTGTAAGAGTATTTTTAATTTTATCAATTTACTTCACACAATCTTTAGATTAAAAGATTAGAAACAGAATTTTGAAATTGAGATGTATTTTGAGAAATTTTATTTTGAGGAAAAAATATTTCTTCTAATTCTTCTTTTTCTTCTCAAGTTAGAGCTCACGGTGTAAAATAATATTGATATAAATAATATCTTTTTTTTGATTCTAAGAAGTTTTTTTGTTGAGTAGTAAGATTATCAAGTGATTTAATTGCTCAAAAAACTTGTGTAAGAAAGTTATCCTTATCTATACTAAGATTCTTAATAAAATTTAAAAAATCTTCTCTAGATGGTAAATTACAGTCTTTTGATAAAAAATTTAATATTAGAATTTTATGATTTTGAGTTTCATTTATTTGAACTCATGCATCTGAAAGTATCATACTTATTTATATAACCAAATAAAACTCCTTTTTTAGTTTTAATGGTGGTAACCAGTACCCTTTTTCATACATTGCACTCTATAGATTTGCTCCAAAAGCATCATAATTGCTTGAGCATGTGGAAACGTCATAGGAGAAAAACTTAACTTTCTATCTATATGGTTTTGAATTTTACTATAATCAACTCAATACGCTCATCATATAACAAAAACTAAATTTGCAAAATCCATTTGCGTTTTTTCTACAAAATCATAAAAATCCTCAGTAGATAAAAATTTAGAATCAATATATAATAAAACTTTATATCCTTTTTGTTTTTCTAAAAATTCTGATAAAATTTTAGTTTCTTCTACAACAATTTCATCTGGAGTTTTTCTCTTACTTGGTTTGAGTTTTATAAAATCTACTGATTTTCATAACCTTTTTGTAAATTCATCAATTGGCTGTTGATAATGTTTAAAACTATCAACAAACGAAATTAATTTTATCATTATTATTTTTCTTGATTAAATATATTTTTTACAGAATCTTTAATTCTTTGCAATACACTTGGAAATGCTTCTTGTCTCATTTCATCAATTCTTTCTTCTGTAAGTGGTTGATTCTTTAACCTATTTTTTGAATCTTTTACTCTCTGAATATACTTTAAGTATTCTTCTTTGTCTTCTAATTGAACAAATTTAATAAATTCTTCAAACATAATATATGAAGATATTTTTGATTCTCAAGCACGAAATACTCAGTATTCTCATAATATTTCTTGAGTTTGAAACGCAGTTTTTCTCTTCTCATCTATCATTTCCTCTGTTAACCACCACGATGGAGTTTCTCATGCTTCTGGTTTTTTAGCTCCGCGTAATCTTGCTCTTATTGCTAAATTTTCTAAACTTCACATATACATAATATAAAAAATATTTTATTATTTATACTATATTTCAAAAATAAATCAATAAAAAAGGCCTGAGGCCTTTTTTATTGATTTTTATAACGCAATTATTTGAGATTCTTCTCCTGTGATAGTTAACTCATATCCACCTTGTTCGAGTGTTTTTGGAGTAATCGCAATTCTATTTTTGATTCCAAATAATTCACAATCTCCAGCTTTTTGTCAGAACCCAAATTTTTTCCCTTTTCTATCGTCCAAAATAACCTTATTTCATTGAGATTCTAAATCAGATGCTAATTTTTCAGCAATTTCTAAATTTTCATCTCACATAACAATAATATAATGCGTGGCTGGAGCAATAGATTCTGGCCAAGCAATTCATTTTTCAGTCATGAAATGTTCAGCAATCACTCACATTAAACGAGAAATCCCAATCCCATAACACCCCATTAAAACATCTTGAGGTTTATTATTTTCGTCTCACATTTTTAATCCAAATGCATTTGAAAATTTTGTTTCCAGTGGAAAAATATTTCATACTTCAGAAGCTTTTTCTATTTTATGTTTTGTTGATCCACACGATTTACATTCAAAATTTTTATTTTCATCTAAAACTTCTTCATTATGACCAAGTCCACAATCTTCGCAAACATAAATTATATCTTCACCAATAGGAGTAATCACTTGAAATTCATGAGAAAATTTATCGGTAAAATCTCATCCATCAGCCACACACATAACCGTAGAATCTTTTAATCCTAAACGCGCAAAAATATTCATATAAACCTTTTGCATTCCTGTATAATACTCTTCAAATTCAGCATTATCGATATGAAATGAATAGGCATCTTTCATTAAAAACTCTCTTCCTCTTAAAATACCAGATTTTGCTCTTTTTTCATTTCTAAATTTATTTTGGATTTGATATACACATTTTCATGTATCTTTATATGATTCAACAAATTCATTCATCATTGGAGTTACCACTTCTTCGTGCGTAGGATTTAAAGCATATTCTTTTCCATCACTTGCAGGAATTTTAAATAAAACATCTACTTTATCCCATCTCCCTGTTTTTTCCCAAACATCTTTTGGAGAAAGTGCCGATAGTAACATTTCATTTGCACCATAATTATCCATTTCTTCTCTGACAATATTTTCAATATTTCTTAAAACTCTTAATCAAAGTGTGGTATAATTGTATACTCAAGCCATAGTTTGCCTGATAAAACCTGCTTGCAATAAAATCCCTGTTGAAATATTATCACTTATATTTGGTCTTGTTTTTAGCGTTTTAAACGCAAAATTTGATAATTTTAACATAATATATTTTTTTAATAATTAATTTTTTTAAACAAAAAACTCCCTTAATTAAAAGAGAGTTACAAAAATATTTTCTATTTATGCAGCGTAAAACTCCCTTAAAATTAAGGGTTTACGGGATGCAGGCTGATAGAAAACATTTGAGTCATAATCTGATATATAAATAGTAATTATCCAAAGATTACCTACAAGTAAACAAAAGTCAAAAAAATAAATCACTTTGCTTTGCAAAGTGATTTAAATTAGAAATCAAACATATCAGTAATTTCTCAAAAAATAGAAGATTTTTTCTTTTTTCTGTAATCTCATTTATCAGAATATTGAGAATCTTGTGAATATTGTTTTTCATAAGTTTCATGGATTTGATTTTCTTTTTCGATAAGTTTTTCTAACTCACCTTTATCTAACCAAATACCTCTACATTCTGGACAATAATCTATTTCAACTCATTTTTTTTCACTCATTAAAAGTGTTACTTCTTTACAGCTTGGACATTTCATACGTATCTTTTTAATTAATAAGCAAATAGATTATATCCAAAAAAATAATTCTGAAAAGTATGATTTTCAGAATTATTTATTAGAATAATACTCATGCAAACTCAATGAGTCTTTCTCATCATTTGCAGCCTTGAGTTTTCTGAATTTCGTTAACAAATCAATTTTTGCTGCTGGATTTTTTGGTTCAACCAGAAACATCCCTACCCAACTTGGAACCTCTTCAAGATAATCTTGAACTTGTTTTGAATAATTTTGCAGTTTTTCTGATTCATGAGTTTCTAAAAGTTTTTCCATAATATGTGAACTAAAAATAATATTTTTCTTTATTTTATCAGATAATAAAAATTATTTCAAATATTTGACAAATATATATTATTTTATATAAATATTTTACTCAAAAAAAGGAAGGATAAGAAATATGGATAAAACGGTCTTTGAATTTAGCGAGTACTCAATGATTTTTTATATGAAACATGTAAAACTCATTAAAAAATTATGTGAAATCTCAACAAACTTTTCAAACAATATCGAAAAACTCATACAATCTCAAACGAGAATTTCTTCGATAGAAAATTGTTTATTCCAGACTGTGAAAGAAATTGAAGAAAAAGATATTTCAGATGATTTTGAAAGAAAAATAATCATTGAAAAATATTTTCCAAGTATCAGTTATGTCCAATAAAAAGTGCGAAACGCACTTTTTATTTTAAAATATTTTGACATCCACCCAAAAATTATTAGATTTAATTTTACTCAATTTCGAGTGCAATAAGATGGAGTTTACACAATGGTAATAAATACTTGCCAGCAAAACATCCAATGTATATTGGATAATGCTATGAAATCGACTTCTGGTCCACTACGAGTAGAAGTAAATAATGCCAAACAACAAATTGCAAAAATTTTTGAAGAATATAATTCTCTCAAAAAACTAAAAATTTCTGTTCGACATATTTTAGATAATTTGGATATTTTTTCAGGTTTCAAACAAAAAATTCAAAAACTTCTGAAAAAATTAAAATAAAAAAGGTTAGATAAAAAAATCGGCACAATGTGTCGATTTTTTTTATTTTGAAATAATTTTTTGATATTTTTTATATTTTAACTATAAATAGCTTACAACTTTTATAAACCACTAGAGTCGCAATGATAATAGTTTTATAAAAATAAAATAATCCAAAAGGAAATACTATGCCTTTACCTTTAGCATTAAATGATCTGCTTATAAAAATACAAACAGCAGATCCATCTAGTAAAAAAACTATGAGAAAAACATTTAATAACGGTGAACTAGGAACTATTTTACGTGCAACTTGGACTAGTTATGATTTAAATGAAAGTGATCTAAATAAAATTAACACAATAAAACGTTTATATCAGAATAACCAGAGCCCTCTTGAAAGGAGATTATTTATTCAACAACAAGAATGTGGCAATTAGAGTACAAACAGTAATAATAAAAAAATCGGCACAATGTGTCGATTTTTTATTTTTAAATAATTTTTGACATTAATATTATTTTCATTATAAATATTCTTACAATTTTATAAATGACTGAATCATGACGATCACAGGTTTATGAAAACGTACAAAAAAAGGAAATACTATGAAGAAATTGTCTCAAAAACTTACTTCTCTATTAGTAAGAGCAAGAACAGCTGACACTTCTAGCACACAAGCAATTCGACGCGAATTTAATACTGGTGAATTAGTAACTATCCGAAAAACTCCTTGGAAAAATTATTCACTCAACGAAGATGACTTAAACAAACTCAAACAAATTAAGCATTTAGTTGGACCAGTATTAAAAGAGCGTCAACGCAAAAAACAGGGCAAAAAAGGTCGTGCAGGTCGTCGATTAAAACACCATGCGAAGCAACCAAATCTTTTAGTTACTGCAAATCAAAGCGAAGAAATTCCTTATTACGAAAATCTTGCTAAGAATAATTGTGGCTTAGAACATGATGCTGGAATTTCACAAATTAAAACAACTTGTGAAATGACATCTCAAGCAGCATAACATAGTAAAAAGTTCCCGACACAAATGTGTCGGGCTTTTATTTTGCTTTAAAATAAGGAAATATGTATATAATTAGCACATAAGATAAAAAAGTGCTAAAAATATTTTGACAAGAATTTTTTTTTGAATAATATATGTGCAAGTCATAAAATTATGGCGATAAAAAAATTCATTCTTACCTTCCATTTTTAAGGGAAGGTGGCTGAAAGCCGGATGGGTTATAAAAAAATTATTAAAAATATTAATTTCTAAAAAAATTTTTATGTGAAAAATTATTGGTATCGATTTAG
>CBFHLZ010000033.1:5312-12561 GCA_965656795.1 Patescibacteria group bacterium | reverse complement strand
GAGAAATACTAGATTATATTGATTATGACAGTTTCTCACGGTTATGATATATATTTCAAAGTGATAAAAACCATGTGTATTCATATTTCAAAAAAGTTGATTGACTAGACCCAATAGATACTGTAGTATTCAAACGAAATAATATAGAATATATGTCAAATTGAGTACTTCTCTTTCAACTATCTGACAAGGACTGAAAGCAACTTACTGAAATATTAAAACTAAAAATGAATAATAAATTTTTAGAATTTTACAAGGAAGAAATCTGGAAAAAACAAAATTGAATCTACTAAAATATTTATATTACTGCTCTTTATTGTGTCTAAAATTATTAAATATGAAAAAAAAATATATATTCTCAATATTTCCAATTCTTATAATATTATGAATTTTATTGAAAATGAATATGATGTTATTTCCTATGAAATTTTGTAATGAAAAAGAATATGTTAAAATTCCTTATGAAAAATCAGAAATAAATATCTCTTGTGAAAAAGATTTAGATATTAATAGTTTCGAAATACTATGAACAGGTGAATTTATTATTTGAGAAAAAATGCAGTGAAAAACCTTAGCAAAAGATAAAAATAATATATATATTCTACATCAAAATATTTCTAATTATAAAGTATATTATAGTATAGGAAATAAAATAAAAAGTATTAATTCTCATACTTTTAAAAAATTATATTCAATATTTTATACTGATAACGAAAATGTATATATATGATATATTAACAAAAATATACAGAAACTAGATTTTAAAAAAATCCCTGGATTAGATAATATAAACCTAGATTTCAGTAATTACCACAATAAATATATTAAGAATCAATGAAAAATATTTTATTTTAGCATTAAAAATAATGATATCCAAATTCATGAATTAAAATGAATAAATATAGAAAATTTTAAACCTGTCTCTGAATGGTCAGAAATATATACAGATTGACAAAACCTTATATATAAATGAGAAGTTAAAACATATATTGATTTAGATAGTTTAGAGTGAATCAGTCATTGATGACCTTATACTCAAGATAAAAATAATGTTTATGATAAAAGTTTTAATATATTATGACTAAAATCAAATACAATTTATTGATTTTTTTATCAAAACGGTCAATATATTTCAGACTGAACAAAAGCATTTTTAATATCTGAAATTTATACACCATGAGTTCAACAAAGAGTTATATTAGATACTCCTATACAGGTTCCTTTTTATCAAGAACTCCAAAAAGAATACCAAGAAGAAATCTGGAAAAAACAAAATTGAATCTACTAAAAAAGAAATAATTCTTCACGAATTATTTCTTTTTTTAAAATCCCATATCTTGTAATAGTTTTTTTTCTTCTTGTGAAGTATGAATAAAAATATCTCTCGAATCATAAATATCCTCTGCAATAGCAGAAAAATATGCTTGTTTATTTGTTGAGTTAATATAAATATTTTCTTTTCTAAAACATTTTAAATCTAAACAATAATTTGTTTGAGAAATATTTTGTGGAATATTCATTTTGGTATTTTGAATATATCATAATTCGATTGATTTTTCTGCAATTTGATGCCAGATATATCCAGCTCAAGTTATCCCGGTTACTCATCTCATCGGTGAATTATCATTGTTCCCTACCCAAACTCAGATAATTAAATCTGGATGATATGAAATCACCACATTATCGCGAAAATTTGAACTCGTCCCAGTTTTCACAGCCATTGGTATAGAAGTATTGAGGATAGAATTTACTCAAAAACTCAAATCTCTATTATCTGGATCAGACAAAATATCATATAATAAAAATTTATTTTCCTCAGAAATAATTTTATTTTTTTCTCATGGAATTAATTTTGTATAATTTTCAACAAGAGATTTTAAGCTCATACTTGGGCTTCATAATACAAAAGAGTATCCATAATGCTCTGCTTGATATTCAAAATAAAATCATAATTTTTCATACCAATCAAAAGATTCATATAATCCAAGGTGTTTCACGAGTCGTACTGACGCATTATTTAAACTATTTCAGAGTGCTTTTTTGAGACGAACTAAACCATAATTTTTTAAATTATAATTACTCGAAGTATAAGATTTATCTCATTGAAATGATTCATATTGTGTATCTAAATCAACTAAAAAACTTTCACTCCCAGCTCATTTTTCTAAAGCTAGTGCATATAAGAAAGGTTTGAGAGTACTTCACATTTGTCTTTGAGATGCAATCACATCAACTTCTCCATCAATATTTTTTGAATTAAAGTCACGACTTGCTTGATAAATAAGAGTTTCTCAATTTTTAGGATTTATCGCATACACAGCTGCATTGGTAACATTTTTATCTGCTAATTGATCTAAAGTAGTATGAATAATATTTTTTGTAAATTTTTGTAATTTTGCATCAATAGTTGGATGATTTTCTCACCAAGGTAAACTATTTATACTTTGTTTTTGGGGTAATAAATATATTTTTTCTTCAAATGAATATCAGAGTTTTTGTTTTATTTTTTCAAAATAATTTTGAAAAAATAATTCTGAAGTATTTTCTATCCCAGGATATTTTACTAAAGATAATAAAAGTACTTGTTCTTGCTGAGTTAGAGCTGCTAAATTTTCTTTTTGGAAATATACTTCAATGGCTGCTGATACTCAATAATTATTTTTTCATAAATAAATATTTTGTAAATATTCTTCTAAAATTTCGTCTTTTGAATAATACGCAGAAAAAATTAGCGCAAGAAATGCTTCTCTAGCTTTTTGTAAATAACTTCTTTTGTTTTCTACGAAGTATTTATTTTTTATCATTTGCTCTGTAATCGTACTTCCCCCAGAAACAATACGAAATGATGAAATATTATTCTTTAAAGCTCAAAGTTTAGAGAAAATATCAATTCAAAAATGAGAATAAAAATTTTTATCTTCAATAGTAATTAAATTTTTTACAAAATCTGAATCTAAATTTATTTCTGAGGAATTTTTATATCAGAATTCATTTGGTTTATCTATAATTATTTCTCAGTTTCTGTCTTGAACGAATATTCTCCCCGGACTATTTGGATTATTTTGATCAAAAAATACTACGGGAAAAAAGCAGTAAGATACAAAACTTACTGCTAATATTCCAAGAAATAAAAATATTTTTTTCTTCATTATTTTACTTCTACATTACTAAACTTAGTGTGTGCTCTTACCTCTGGTTGATACATTAAATATGTACTTACCGGTGGAAGTGTAAAATTTCATTCGTATTTTGGTCTAAAATAAAATTCATAAACCAACTCTTTTCCATACATATTCTTTGCATGAGCCATCGCACGATCTGGAAGATTTTGTGTATATGACCATTGCCAAGAATTACTTCTTTCTGCTTGAGCTAGATCCGTAGATTGAGTTTTAAAGTTTGATTGAATAATTTCAAAACCACTTGCTAAAAACTCTTCTATTACAACATCTCTACGAGGTAAATCTTCTTCAAATGTAATAGTAATTTCAGATTTGTAGACTTTATTTTTTTCATATTGATTATTTTCAACTGGAGAAAATACTGTCTCACATTCATTTGGTATTTCATCATTTGGATACCATTTTTTTGTACATGCTGCTAATTTCGTTTCATCATTTACTAAGAAGTGATTCCTTTGAATTTCTACACCGTTTGAATACGATTGAATATCTTGTTTATCCTTTGGAACTTTATGATATACAAAATCCACATACATATCATCTCACCAAAGATTTGCTACTTTGAGATCTATTTCTCCATCATCATAGAGCATTTCTTCGAGTGTATATTTCTTTTTAATCATAGAATTTTTCGTTCCTGATTCTGTAAATATTTCATCTCTATTTTGAATTTTTCCAAGTGAAAAACCAAATGAATTTGATTTTTGAGTTCCTGTGTATTCTATATATTTTACAAAAGCTCTAAACGCTGCATTTTTTGTATTTGTTGAATAATAAAAACTTTCAAAATCATAACTATAGAGTTCATCAATTTTATTTTCTATAACCGTTTCATCAAAATCTACATCAATAATTAATTGTGTAAATAAAGCTATATCTGTAAGTTTATTCCAATAATATATAGAATTATCTTCTTGTAATAATGATTCAATTTTTATAATATTTTGAGAAATTTTTTCTTCAAATTCTTCTGCATCTTGATAATATAATGCGTAAGTATAAGCCAAAAGTTCATGTCTATTAAATTTTGAAGTATCAATATTTAGATTTACATATTTCCCAGCTTGAGTAAGTGCCCAAAATACTTCTGTTTTTTGAGTATTATCTTTTATTTTTTCAATATTATTTTGAAGATATGTAATGATTTGATTTATTTTATATGATTCAATTTCCACTCACATTTCTTGCATATCAAGCAAACTACGTAAAACATACGGAGTAATAGTTAAATTTGATTGATTTTCTCCATGCCAATAACTAAAACCTCCATCGGCATTTTGCATAGAAAATATTCTTTCTAATCCTGCTTGAATATTATTTTGAAATTTAACTTCATCGAGATCACTTGAAAATAAATGAGAAAGTTTTTGAGCTACTACATTTGGATACGTACTAGAAACACTTTGTTCTATACATCCATATGGATATACAAGTAATGTTTGAAGAGCTTTTTCTAACCCATAAAGCTTATTATTTGAAAACGTTAATTCTACAAATGAATTTTGTTTATCAATATTTTTATCAAGTTGAAATTCATCTTCGTAAATTCATCCAGCAGAAATTTTTTTCGTTTTTCTTTCACGAGTGTATAAAACTGGTGAAGAATATACTGGAATTGTTTTTTCTATTTTATCACTCACAGAAGCATTTTCTCATTGTGCAGTGATACTATATGAAAGTGTTTGAGGGTTTGAAATATTTTTTATTCTCCATGTGACAAATTGTTTTTCATCACTTAGAAGTGTTATTTTTTGAGTTTTATTTTCCACTTCAACTCATTGAGATTCAAAAGAAACTTCTAAATCTTGTTTATTATTTGTGAGATTGAAAATATTTGCTCCTACAACAATTTCATCTTTTGTTCTGGAGATTAATGGCATTTTTTCTTCGATGAGAATATTTTTTCTCACAGAAATAAATTCTTGTGAATTTCCAAAATAATTATCTTTTGATTGCGCTACAGCCATTATACGGAAATTTGTAACATTATCTGGAAGCTCAAAATTAATTTGCGCTTTTCCGTTTTCATCTGTGATAATATCAGCTTTATAAAATGCTGTATTTTTAAAAATATTTCTAGAAGAAATAGCAGAATCTCATCATTTAAAACTTCATAATCCACTTCATCCTACGATTCATTTTCTAGCGAAATAAAAATTTTGAAACATCGCAACACTCGAAAGTTGTGTTTGAATTTGAAATGGAAGTTTCTTATAAATTTTTTCTAAAATATTCAAATCTACATTCCCAAGCAAACTAATCAGCGAATCATCAACTACCATCAAAGTAATTTCTGAAGGTATTGGATTATTATTTTTATGAGTAACTTCTAGATTTATTTCTACATTTTCTCTTGGAATATATGTTTTTTTATCCGTTTGAATAGATACATTTGATACTTTTTCACTTTTATCAACAACTATTTCTGTATATCCAACTTTGTATTCAGGAGCTACATTTTCACGTGTATCAATCATTGTCACTCAAATATATGCATTTGGTTCAAATGTTTGATCTACAAGGATTTCTTTAAAAAATATATTTCCAGGCACATCTATATATTCATATTCAACTACTCATTGTTTTTCAACAGTCCATAAAATTTTTGTATTTTCAAATGGAAGTCTTACTAAAATTTGAGCTGTTTCACCTGGTTTATAACTTACTTTTTGAGATAATACTTGGAGTTTGTTATCATGATTTTCTGGATTTTTAGCCGAAGTATCTCCATATGCTAGGACTGAAAAATAATTTCTTTTTCCAACAATAATATCATCAAGTGTAATAATAATATCTCTTGATTGAAAATCATAAATAATTTCTTCTGATTTATTTTTTATAAATATTTCAGAAATATCTTGAATAATTTCTTGTTTATTTTCTACTGTATCAAATATTTGTGAAAGAGGATATTCTAGACCGATTGCTCCATATTCAAAAACATATTCTCAAGTTTCTTCTATTTTATAGTCAAGATACAGTTTCCCATCTTTTTTCTTAAATAGGCTATCGTTGAATGGCAAAATATCTATAATAGTTTCCTTTGTTGTATTCTTTGGGATTTTCCCACGAATATCTTCCAAATATTCTACAGAATAATCTTTTTTCTTTACAACAATTATTCCACTATCATCATAAGATTTTGACCAATTGCCGACATTGAGTCATCCAGATAATTCTACTTTTTGTCACGCTTTGATAAATTTAGAATCTGCTTGTAAAAATAATTGTGTATTCCAGTTGTATTTTTTATATTTTTCAGGTAAATAGGCAATCACAGAATTTGTCCCAGAAATAATATCTCAGTTTGTATCTTCCACACTTACTTCAACGATATATTTGTAATCATCATAACGTGAATCAAACCCAATATCAATCAAAAAATCTGCTTGACCATTTATATCTAAACTTCCCGTTCATT
The DNA here is from genome assembly GCA_965656795.1 of Patescibacteria group bacterium. Lineage (GTDB taxonomy): Bacteria > Patescibacteriota > Gracilibacteria > BD1-5 > UBA6164 > CAJXJP01. The sequence continues at coordinate 5,958 of CBFHLZ010000033.1, read as the reverse complement.
GGGTATAAAATTCTTTTCAAGGTTCCCAATAACATCCATAATAACAATCATTCCAATAACTATTATCATAATATCTTTGTTTATAAACTTTATATTCAAAATCAGCATTTTGTAGCATTCTCCCATTATAATATTGAGAAAGAACTTTTGCTTTGATTTGAAATTCTCATAAATATTTTTGCGAATTCCAACCAGAAACATTTTCATCTTTTGTTTCTAAAATTTCAACGAATCATTCATCTAATCAAATAGTTTCTAAAATAACATCATTTTTAAATTTTGGTTTTTGAAATACTTCTACATTCATCCCAGTTTCACCTAAATATTTTTCTGCGATGTAAACTTTTGCTCTATATAATCATAATTCAGCTTCTTGATCAAAATCATATGCAATACTTATTGAACCAAAATCATTTAAAAGTGCTCCAGTTGAATATATTTCTTGATCCTTTGGATTAAATATTTTAATTTGCGCTTGAGTTTGAGTTGGTATTTCTAAATTTTTTGCATCTCTGATAATCGCTTTTATGTAAGCCGTTTCTCATGGAAGATATAATCTTCTTTCTGGGAAAATATGTGTAAGAAAATCTTTTTGATCTGGAATGTAACTTTTTAAATTTACTTGTGAAGTTGTATTTTCATCGTT
>CBFHLZ010000033.1:0-5213 GCA_965656795.1 Patescibacteria group bacterium | reverse complement strand
TGAATAATATCATCCTGCATCAATTGTATATCCAAAATTCCATGGAGCAATACCCGCGTTAAAACGTGAATTTGAGTATGATAAATTTGTTTCTGATGAAGAAGTAACCATAAATGAATCAAACATTCATTGAAAATTATCAGCATACCAATCACCAAAAGTTTTTTGATATCCATCTTGAATAAAATCTGTCAGATTTACTTCTAAAACTCCATCTTGGTTTGTTACTCATAACAATTGTGCTGGTTGAAATATTTGAGTTTCTAATGGAGAATTAAGAGTTCTATCTTTTTTATTCCAACTATTATTTGTATCAAATGCTCTAAAATTATTTACAGCAATACGGATATTTTGTTGTGCAAGAGGATTTCATTTTAAATCATTTACGAAGAAAAATGCTTGACCATTTTTTGAAACTTTCATTGTTATATGAGAATCAACTATTCCAAAAAATAATGGTCTTTGATATCTTTTATTAAAATATCTATTTTCAGGATTTTCAAATGTAACATAATATAAACCACTTCTTGCCACTTCTCAAATTTCTTGAGAAAATGTAAATTGTGTTGTATTAAATTTATTATCTTCATTTTTTTCTAATGAAACTATTTTTGTATAACAGTCTAATACTTCAACCTCATCAATTCCCTTTTGAAAAAATAAATTATTATTTTGATCATTCATTACTTCAATTTTGGCATATGATTCATTTGGAATACGACAAATTTTTGCTGATATTTCTGGTATTTTTGAATCATAATCAACGACACTAAATGTTGGTTGATTTGTATCTGGATATAATGTAACAGGATCTTTTATCAGTAATCCTAAAAATTTATTTTCAGGAAGAGTTAATTCAAAAGTTTCTCTTTTTATATTTGGTAAATTATTTTTTTGGTCAAGATTTGGAGCATCACTTGGATAATCAATTCTTGCTTCACCAGAATAATATTTTTTATTATTTTTGAGCAGATCAGCATTTACATCAAACGTTTTGACTCCAAAACTATAGCTTTCTTGAGCTTGTAAATCCAGCCATAAAATTGCTTTTTTCGGATACAAAGTTATATCATCTAATCCAACAGAAATATTTTGAGAAGTTTCTAAAAAACTGAGAAATCTTTTTTTTGCTTCAACTCTATTTTCTATAAAATTTTCGCCATTAACCACTCAAATATCTCTATAAAAATTATGGCTAAAATCAAAAATGATTTGCGTTTTAAATCCATTGAGCTCATCAAATAATTTCCCAGCAGAAATATCTACTTTCAAAAAACTATTCATACAATATTTTTGAGTATTTTCATAATTATCTAAACGTAAATATCTCGATAATAATTTTTGCTTCGGTTGAGCAATAATTTCATAACAAGAATAAGCATCTAAACTTTTGTGACTCAAATTAAATTGCTGATTACACAATTCTTTTTTATCTTGAAATTCTTGCAAAGATTTTTTTTCAGAATCTAAAAATAATTTTTCTTCATCAGTAGAAAAAATATTTGTACATTTATCTCTTTGTACTTGAAAATTTGTTAATAATTTTTCTATTCTTTCTAATCTTTTATTATTTTTGTATTCTCAGTAATATTTGATAGAAAAAATACTTACAATTACCAATAAAATCAATGAAATAATTCATCACAAAATAAGTAAAAATTTTTTATTTTTGAAGAAATTTAATTTATTATTCATATATACAGGATTTAAATTTTATTTATAATAAATTATACAAAAAAAAAGTAAAAACCAAATGATTTTTACTTTTAATGTGAAAAAAGTACATTACAACTTTTTGCTTTATTTTTTATTGAGGAAGTTCTATTTCATCAAGAAATTTATACTCTAAATTCCCTGCTCCAAAATATCATTGTTCTAAGATATATGTTTCTAAATCTTTATCTAAACCAAATGCAATTGATAATCAAATAACTATAAATAACACTCATAATATTTTTTTAAACAGACCTTTTGGGTCAGAAGCCCATTTCATTTTTGCAATAAATTTTTGACCAAGAGCTACAACTAATAACATCACAAGTGATAATCCCACTATATATGCTAAAAGATTTGTAATACCTGCAAAAAAACTAATTGGTAAAACTTGAGCTAAAATTAATCCATATGTTGGACTACAGCTTGAAAATACTGGTCCAAGAGATATACCAACTAAAATACTTCATTTAACTCATTTTTTATTTGCTGATTTAACAAGGTTTTCATTTGCTTTACTTGAAAATTTTCCTGATATTTTTTTCCATAGGTCTGGAAATAAAGTAATAATTCAGAAAAATACAATAATTACACCTGAAGCAATTGTTAAATATTTTTCTGGAGTACCTATAAAAAATGTTGTGGCTTTTAATAAAAGTGTAAACACTAGTATCGATACAGCTAGTGCAGCTATAATAATATAAGGACGCGATTTCTCATTAGCATCCGATGCAGAAGCACCTAATATAACTGGTAATAGTGGCAAAACACAAGGTGCAAGTATAGTTAAAATACCTGCAAAAAAAGATAATAATAGTAAGTCCATTTTTTATGATTGTAATTGAGTTAAAATATCTGCATAGTTTCTAGAACCATACCATCTTTTTAACATATTTCCTTGTGCATCAACGAGTACAAATGTATGTTGAGATACAACTCCATATTTAGATTTTAAATCATCGTATTCATCATAATCAACTTTTACAACATCTAAACCAATTGTATTATCTTCTCATTCAAATTCTAAATTAGCTGCTTTACAAGAAGGACACCATTGAGCATGAAAAAATAAAACTTTTGCTTCATCATTACTCGCAATAAATTCTGGTGAATATTCTACGTATTGATTTCTCACTTCTTCAACATTATCAGTTACTACTGTTTGATTATTTTCAATAGTATCTACGTCAGAATTTTCCATTTCTTCTGACATATCAGAGATATTTTCTTCTACTGATTCTGCATTAGTGATAACTACTTCTGCTGAAATTTCTTCTAGACTATTTGTTCCTCACCACTTTTTAATTAATTCTCCATCTGAATCAATTTGAACAAAAGTATGTTGTTTAGTAACTCCATATTTTTTTCTTAATTCTACAGAATCATCAAAATCAATTTTAAATATTTTTAATCATGCAGTAGTACTAGCTTCAGCAATACTTCTGTTAGCTGCTACACAATCAGGACACCAACTTGCATGAAAGAATAAAACTTTATTTTCATCGCTATCACTGACTTTTTGTGCATCATAAACCATATAATTAGCATTTGTTTGAACAATTTCATTTGAGACTTTATCTTGAGTTCAAACACTACAAGCACTCAATACAAGTGTCATTACAATTAATGCTCCAGCTATTTTCTTCATAGTACAATAAGATATTAATATAAAATGTGAGTCTTTTATACTTAGAAACCTTAAACCAAGCTAAATCAAAAAATTAATTGATTATTTTAAAAAAAGACTATACTTTTTATAGTTATTTTTTAAAGATATATATGAAAATACTAGAAGTAAATAATCTCAGAAAAAAGTACTGAGATAATGAAGTATTAAAAGGTATTAATTTTGATGTAAATGCTGGTGATTTTTTTGCACTACTTGGACATAACGGTGCTTGAAAAACAACATTTATTTCGATTTTAACAAATCTAGTAAATAAAACTTCGTGAGATATAAAAGTAAATGGTATAAATATTGATGAAAATTTTTCTGAGGCCAGAAAAAATATTTGAGTCGTTCCTCAAGAATTTAATTTTGATGTTTTTTGAAAAGCAAAAGATATTGTTATAAATCAAGCAGGATTTTATTGAGTAGATAGAAAAACAGCTGAGCAAAGAGCTGATTACTATTTAGATAAACTTGGACTTTGAGATAAAAAAAATGCCAGAGCAAGAGAATTATCAGGATGAATGAAACGTAGACTTATGATAGCTAGAGCACTCGTTCATCAACCTAAAATACTTATTTTAGACGAACCTACAGCTTGAGTTGATGTGGAACTCAGAGCCAGTATGTGGGAATTTATCAGAGAGTTGAATGATTCTGGAACCACGATCATTCTCACAACACATTATTTAGAAGAAGTAGAAGCTTTATGTAACAGAGTGGTTATTGTAAATAAATGAGAAATCGTAGAAGATACCAGCACAAAAAAATTACTTTCTCAACTTTCTGAAGAAACAGTTATTTTAACAACAAAAGAAGAAAAAATAAATATTCCAGAAGAATTAATTTTACAATATCATGCAAAACATTTAGCAGAACATGAAGTAGAAGTAACCATTTCAGAAAAACATTCTCTGAATAATTTATTTGAAATTATTAATAAAAATAATATTTCCCTTTCTTCATTTAGAAATAAAACCAATAGACTTGAAGCACTATTTGTGAAAATTACAAAATAAAAATATATTTACTAAATAAAAAAAATGTTTGGACTTTTAACTCTTACAAAAAGAGAAATTACACGTTTCCTACGTATTTGGAAACAAACTTTACTCCCACCAGTAATCACAACTTTTTTATACTTAATGATTTTTTGAAAATTTATTTGAGATAGAATTTGAGAAATTTGAGATGTGGATTATATCAATTTTATATTTCCTGGGTTAATTATGATGGCTGTTATAATTAATAGTTATGGGAATTCATCAAGTTCATTTTTCTGAGGAAAATTTCAAAGATCAATCGAAGAATTATTTGTTTCTCCAATGACGACTTCAGCGATTTTGCTTTGATATGTTTTTTGAGCAATGACAAGATGAATTTTAATTTGATTTTTAGTGTTAATTACAGGATTTTTTATGACAGATATAACGATTCATAGTTATTTTTATATGATATTATTCTTAATTCTCACTTCTGCATTATTTTCACTTGCTGGTCTATTTAATGCAATATTTGCAAAATCTTTTGATGATGTAAATGTAATCCCATCATTTGTTATCACTCCGATGATTTACCTTGGTTGAGTATTTTATTCAATAGATTTCCTCTCACCATTTTGGCAATCAGTCAGTCAATTTAATCCAATTTTATATATGGTAAATGGTTTAAGATACGCATTTATAGGACAAAGTGATATAAATATTTTTGTAGCAATTGCTATTTCAATAGTATTTATCATTATTCTTACTCTTCTAAATCTCCATTTTTTGAAAAAATGATACGGGATAAAAAGTTAAAAAAACAAAAAAAGCTCAAATGAGCTTTTTTT
>CBFHLZ010000032.1:0-12664 GCA_965656795.1 Patescibacteria group bacterium | reverse complement strand
AAAAAATACAAATGCAAGTTGCTATAATCGATTATATATTCGAAAAATTACAAAATCCTGAAGATAAAAAAATATTACTATCGTGGATTGGTAAATAATTTCTAAATATTTCTTATGAAAAAAAAGATATTTCCAAAAATTTGAAAAAAATTAAAAGGTTTTTTAACAGATGAATCTTGAAAAATCACTAAAAAAGATGCACTATGACTCGCAGCAGTAACAAGTTTGTGAGTAGCTATCAATGATGTAGTTGCAGCGCATACAAGTTCATATACAAGTACGTGAGGAAGATGAGGATGAACATGACATTCTAGTTATTCACATAGTAACTCATTACGTTGTAATGCCACAAATCATAGTTCTAATATGGGACATGGGAGTGCAATTGTGAATGGCTCTGCAAATTATAGATTTCCATCAAGTAAACATGCAAGTTCTTTATCTGCTGGATCACTATCATGACATGGAAGTGGTTCTGGTCATAGTAGCCACTGAAGTAGTTGAACTGGTTCTTGATCAGGTACATGAGGATCATGTTTTACATATTCCCAAAGAGTATTAACTCCAAATGGTTTAAAGCCGATTGGATCATTTAAAAAATGAGATGAAGTGATTTCATATAATCATGAGAATGCAACATATGGAATATCTGTAGTGGAAAAATTTATTCCACATGATTGAGATTTTATGTACTATAATAACTATACAAGAGATCCATTAGTTAAAGTTATAATTAAAACTCAAGATAATAATATTATTACGATTGAATCAACATGAAATCATCCATTTTATGATTTAACTGATAAAAAATATAAAGAAGTCAGAGATATTAATATTTGAAATGAAGTATTAATTTATAAGAATTCAGGTACTTTATTAGCTATTGAGTTGCTGGTTGATAATTCTCATTGAGAAGATTGTGATTTGCCAATTGTTTATAATCTTCATATGAGAGAAAGCAATAATCATAATTATTTTATAGAATGAGTATTAGTACATAATGCACCTGAAGAAGGTATAACAATGATTCCTTAATATATATGCATGGAATATAAAATAAATTTTGTAAAAAATATTTCGAAATTTTGAATTTTACAATTCAATAATATTCATCTTTCAGGTGCTCCAAATTCTATTTGGGGTACATTTTGGAAGATGATTTTTTCTGTGGAAAATTTAGAAAAATTTTTTGATCAAAAATTTGATTCATATCAAAAATTTCATCTAAATGAAAATGAATATTTTTATTATGAAATTGAAAAAGAATTTGTTTTAAAAAATATTTCTCAAGTTTTAGAAAAAGTAAATTTTAAAACTGGAGAAATTACTCCGAATGCTGAAGATGTATTTTGAATGTATAGAATTTTTAAAGTCGTACTTGGATTTTATAATAATTATTATTGAGATTCATTTATAAATTTAAGTCTACAGCATTGAATTACCTTCACAAAAGAGTATAAAAATATAAATGATTTGTTAAAAGTAACAGATTTTTATGAAAAAACTACATTTTTCCAAGACATAATTATTCCAATTTATAAAAAATTATATCAAGATTCTAATCAAAATACTTTATTTTATAATAGAGTGTTTTGGCCAGAAGAAATTATACTTTTAGTTATTTTATCAAAATATTTAAAAAAATTGTGAAATTCTAAAATTGTATTAGATTTATCAAAATGAAATGAACAATATGATTTTTCACAATGGAAAAGTTTTTTGTTGAAAAATAAAAATATTTTAAAAAATATTGATTTTTTTGTCATTGATAATGATTATGGAAAATCTATTAATAAAATTATAAAATATTTAAATAATGAAAATACCTCTTTAGAAAATGTTATATATTTAAATAGGGATTGAAATATTACATATATTCCTTTACAATCAGATGATATCGAAGGATTTGAGGAATCAAATAAAACTATTTTTAATGAGAATGCTATTTACCTCATTGATGGGAAAAAATCTATAACATCTCGATTAACTCCATATGAATGTTACTGGAATAATTGTAACTTTTGCGCAATTAATTCACAACATAAATTATCAATTCATTCAAAATATGATCATCTATATTATATAAATAGATGGATAAATTTTATACAAAAAAATAATATTTCTCATGTATCATTTATTGATGAAGCAATTCCACCTTTAGTATTATTAAATTTCGCAAAAAGTATTTTAAAGTTAGATATTAAAATTACATATTTTTTGAGAACGAGAATTGAAAAATTTTATACTCCAGCAAATATTAAAATTATCCAAAAATCCTGAGCAAGGTTCTTTTGAATGTGACTAGAGTCAGCTAGTGATGAAACAAATGAGAGAATTTGAAATAAATGAAATGGTTGATCAACAATCAGTGAGAAGTGAAAATTAGTACAAACGATGGATGGCTTAGGTATTTCTGTACATAATTATGCAATTTTATGATTTCCAGGAGAAGAAGAAAAAGATTACCTAAAAACATATGTTTTTTTAAAAAATAATATTATTAATTCTCGTCAGTATACTTGTTCACCAAATATTTTTAGGTTAATGAAATGACCAGAAATATTTACTCATAGAGAAAAATATGGAATTAAAATAGTAGAAAAATGAGAAAAATCTGATTTTGATCTGAGTTTTGAATTTACAGTTGATGGAAAAAAACGTAATTATAAACTTCTCAATAGTTTAGTTAATGATCTCCATAGATTACAATTTACTCCGTGGTTATCAAAAGAAGTAGAATGTATACATTATGAAGACTTTTGGGCATTTATAGATAGATCTGAAATATTTTATCTCATGAAAAATTTGTATAGCGATAGTCCATATTATGCATATAAAAATATAAATTCAATTATAGAAAATAAACATTATAATGAAATAAAAAATTATTATTTTGAGTTATCCGATTATATTTCATATATTCCAGATAATAATAATTTCATATTATATCAATGGATAAGCTGTAAAACAGTGACATTAGTCAATGAATTTAAAGAATTTATTTCTCAATATAATAATATAAAAAATTTAGAAGAGAATATAATTTCTTATTGAGGAAATAAACAAAAAATAATACAAGATATTCATTTGCTTTTTGATGCAAAAATATTAAAGTATAAACAGAATTAAAAATTACTTTTAAGTATTAATCATGACTAAAAAGAAAAAAATCAACTTACCTAAGTTAACGAAAAAACTTCAATGATTCCTAACAGATGAATCCGGGAAAATTACTAAAAAAGATGCCTTATGAGTAGGATTGTGAGCAAGTTTAATTTGACTTGTTGATAATGTAGATGCAGCATGAGGTTGATCAGGACATTCAAGTTATTCTCATAGTAATAATGCACATTGTTCTTTAGAATGACACTCAAGTGGATTTACAGGGAACCATGTAAGTGGTACTAGACAATGACACTGGAGTGGTTCAGCGGGGACACATACAAACTCAGCTTCAACATCATTAGACGGTACTTCAGAAGTATCGGGTCACAGTAGTCATGGTTCAACATCACATGGTTCGCATGGTTCACATGGTTCACATGGTTCTCATGGGAGTAGATGGTAATATAATTAAATTTAAATTATGAAAAAAACAATATACATTTTTTTACTTATTTTATGTATTTCTGCTGGAAGTTATTTTTATCATTGGAAATTTATTGCTGATAAAGATATTTTAGCAGATATTGAGTCTTGAACAGATATTATTAAAAGTTTAAATAATAATGAAATTTCTCAATGAATTAATAATGATAATTTATTAACTACTCTGAGTGATAAAAAATATGCAATTGAATTTTTAGATTTTTGTTATAAATTGAGCGAAGTAGAGGAAGTCAAGTCTCAAGAATTTATCGATTTAGTTCAAATTGCTGAATTATCTCAATATATGAAAAATAATAATATTCAAGATCCAAAAGATTGTATAGCGACTGAATATTTAGAACTTGATGGTTTAAAACAAGAATGTATTTTTGAAAATGATAATTGATTACATAATCCATATATTGCTGCATACTTAAATTGAGATATAGATGAAACTAGATTTTGAAATTCTTTAGAAGTATTACAAAATTTTTATTTAGATATGTATCCTTCTAATTCTTATTCTCTTTGAGCGGTCAAAGAAAAACTAAATGGAACAATCGCTTCAAAAAATTATTGTGATAATGTTGTAAAAAATAATTATGATGATTTTATAAGAGCAGAAGATGAAGAACATATTTACTCTGGAGACAATGATAATATATTAGTAACGGATGGTAATCCGGAAGACTTTTCTGGTTCAACACAACAAGAACAAAACTTAAATCAAGAATAATCTATGAAATATCCTATTGAAATAGAATTAACTGATCACTGTACTTTGGCCTGCGATTGCTGTCCAAATAAAAATTATCTAGAAAAATCTCATATGTTAGAAGATGATTTTTATACCATTATTGAATATATAAACACAAATCGAGAAAAAATTCTTTTTCTCGATTTGTGTGGTATTTGAGATATATTTTTACATCCAAATATTTGTGATTATTTAAAATATATTGCAGATACGTTTGAAAATACAGATCTAAATATTCTTATTCCAACAAAATGAACGGTCATTTCTACTAAACATATAGAAGCTTTGCAATATATGAAAGATAAAAAAATTAATTTTAATCTTTCTGTTTGATTCTACTCTATGCGTAAAAAAGTTCATGACTCTATTACAGGAAAACCAAATTTTGATGACATAATGAAATTTATTAAAATTTGTAAAAAAAATAATTTTCCTCTTTCGTTAGAAATGTTAATAAATAAGTTTTCTCTCAAAGAATTAGATTATTTCTATAAATTCTGAGATAGCTTAGAACTCAATTATAAAGTACACAACTATCATAATTTTTGAGGTTCTGTTGATAGAGACAATATTTATCAATACAATGCAGCTGATTATAAATTTAAATGTAGTTTTGCCGATGATGAAACCTATAAATTAGATTTCTACTGTCAATATACACTCCCATTTATCTCTCGAGATTGATATCTATTTTCGTGTAGTCACTGAGGGAAACAAGAAAAATATAGAACAGAAAAATTTTCTCAATTATCTAAAAGATATCCTGATTTTGAAGATCTTTTAAAATATATTACTGAAGAGAAACTTACGAAATCTATTTGTAAAAATTGTACATATTTTAAATATTAGCAATAAAAAATGCAAAATATAATCTTTCACATTATCCTGACAAATCAATGTAATAAACGTTGTGAATATTGTGATTTGGATTTTCAAAATAATACAATTTCATATGATAATATAAATATTTTTTTAGATTATTTACATAATAATGCTCAAAATTTTTGAGAAATCAGAATAAATTTTTTCTGATGAGAACCTATGCTAGAATTTGAGAAGATTCAATATATTATCGAAAATATATCTATCAAAAATATATTTTATTCTATAGGTACAAATGGGGTTTTATTTACTGAGGAAAAATATTTATTTTTGAAAAATAATAATGTAGAAATTCAATATTCTATTGATACTCAGACTTATTATATACTCTTAGAGCAAAAATATATTGATGTGAAACATAAAAATTTTGCTGTAAATTTTATCCTCAATCCAAATGATATTGAAAAGTCATTTGAAATTTTTGATTTAATTGCTAAAAGATGAGTGGAAAAATTTTATATTTTACCAGTGTACGCAACTATAATTTGGGAAAAGTCTGCACTAATTTTCTTGCATAAATTCATAGAATATGTAAATGAATTTTCAGATATAAAAGCTCTAGGATTGTCGTATTATGACTCACCAACTTCGGATAGGGAATATATACTAGAAACTGATGGAAAAGTTTTTCAAGATATTCATACACACCTTTGGTTTTTGAAACAATATGATAATATTCCACAAAATATAAAAGATGAAATTTATGAAAATACCTATATTTGTGAAATCAAAAATATTCAAAATAATATTTGAGAAATAATGTTTTGTAAATTACAAAAATTATATAAAATGAGTTTAGAAATAGCTAAAAATCAATGATTCCAACAAAGTTTTACATTGATAGATAAAATTTTACACAATATAAAAAAATAAATTATGATCACAAAAATATTTTATTCGTTAGTTCTGTTTTGAAATATAAACTATAATGAAAAAAATAGTTTGTGATTTTTTTTGAGTAAAATTTCAGAAGTTACTTTCTGAGAACTCGAACTTATTCTTGAAGACTCTTCTGGAGAAACAATAAAAGTTTGATTCACTCATAAAAAATTATTATGAGAAAATTTTTCTGGAAAAATTACAAAAAATTGGGGAATATTATGCGAAGATAAAAAATTAGAAAATTATATTTTTGAAAAAATAAATATTTCTGATCAAAAAGATTTCCCATTCTTTGAAAGTACTCAATTTTATCGTGATTTAGCATTCGGAGTAGTTTTAACTATTACAAGTAAATGTAATATATTTTGTTATTATTGTTTTAACGATATTGATTATGAAATTAAAGAGAGAAACACAAGAAAAAATTATTGATTAGATTATTGGATAAAAATTATTGATGATTTATATGATCAATGAACGAGAGTTGTTATTTTAACAGGTTGAGAACCTATGGTAGCTCCGTTTTTTTGGGAATTATTAGATTATCTAAAAGATAAATGAATATATGCCCATGTAAATACAAATGGTACTATTTTGGGTGATAAGACTCTAGAGCGTCTGAACGATAACTATAGTGTGAACTTGATGGTTTCTTTGCATGAGTTTAACGATAAAGACTATTATGAAGTAAATAGAAAGTGACTGGAAATGTCATTTTGAATTTCTAAAGTTCCAGAACATTTCAAAAAAATATTTACAAATAAACTGACTCAACTCAGAAAAGTTAAAAACTATCCAAATATTTCATTAGAATTTCTCACTATTTTAGTTTGGAAAAATATCCTCAATTTAGATAAAATCTATGAGTTTTGATATAATTGTTGAGTTGATTTTCATTCTTGGCAGTTTTTCAGATTATATTCTACAAAAAATAATACATGAGCTACAAAATCTATGATGGATTTAGCAATAAATAGAATGTATTTACTTAATAAAAAATATTGTGTTGATAATAAAATTGTAGATCCTGTTCCGTTTTGTGTGACAAAAAATGTTGATAGAGCTAGGGAAGTAATTGATTGAGTTTTATCTGATTCTCATGATGTAAAAACAATCATCACAACTCGTTGAGATGTGCAAATGATGAGTGCGTATGATAATAATTTTTGGAATATTTCTGATACGTCTATGACAGAAATATTTAAAGATGATTTTGTAAAAAAACAATTAAATAATGGATTTTTACCAAAAGAATGTTGAAACTGTAAATATAAAGAAGAATGTAGGTGAGGAAGTAGAATGGATGCAAATATTGTATATTGAGATTATGGTGAATTTGACCCTATTTGAGATATTAATAATAAAGTTGTTGAATAATGGATGTAAGAATTGTAAATACTTGTAATAATAATTGCTTATATTGTTTAGAACAATCTCTCAGAGATCAAAAGGAATATATTGATTTTAAAGTTATAGAATCTATTTTAGAGAAATCTGAAGAAAAAAACCTTACATTTTATTGATGAAATCCTCTTTTACATCCAGATTTACTTGAAATAATTCATTGAGCTAAAAAAAATAATTTTGAAAATATTTGAATTTTATCTAATACCTGAAGTATTTCAGAAGAATATTTGAATAAATTAATCCAGTCATGAGTAAATAATTTTGGAATCTATTTTTATTCGTTTCAAAAAAATATTCACGATATTTATTCTGGAAATAATCTTGAATTACCGCAATTATTAAAGAATATCACATTAATTTCTCAAAAAAATATATTTTGTAAAATTATTATTCATGTAAACAATTCTAATATTGATACGCTTTGTAGAGATATAGAAATTTTAAATTCAAAATTTTGAATCTACCATTTTGAATTTATTAATTATTTGATAGAAGATAGAGCGAAAAAATATGAAAAATTATTACAGTATAAAATTTCCCAAAAAGCAGACAAAATAGAAATGTTATTTCATAGTATTAAAAAGTTGAATTTAAATGTGAAATTCATAAGATTTAATAAAGAATTTTTCTCTAATAATACACAATTTATTTCACAAAAATAAAATAATGAATAATAATTTAGATTATTTTGAAGCATTTGTCTGACCATTTTGTGCAAAAGATTGCCTATTTTGTAATGAGTGATGAAAGTGAAAGAGAGAATTTAATAGTTTTGATGATTTTATAAAAATTATTAACAATAATAATTTTCAAAAAGTTGTACTCACTGGTTGAGAACCGATGATGAATCCTCGCTTAGATGAGTATATTACACATTGTACGAACAAAAATATATCGACTTGAATTGTTACTGCGATTGACTCTAAAAATTATCTCAAAAAAATAGAGAAATATTTAGATGCTTGACTCAATGAATTAATGATTTCGTTAGAATGACCTGAAAAAATTCATGACTATTTAGTGCAAGAAGACTGAGCAATGAAGAGAATTTTAGAAGTATTACAGTTTGTAAAAAAGCATAAATCTGATTGTAAAATTATTATTCATACAAATATAAATAAATTAAATTATAAATATCTTCCACATTTTTTAGATATTATTTTGAAAAATTTTCCAAATATTTTTACGTATCACTTACAAATGTTAGAACCATTTGGCAGTGCGGTGAAGCATCATGATATTCTATTTGAAAAATATAGTGATTTACTCAAACCATTATTACAAAAAATTGAATATATTACTGACAATAATAAAATTAAATTTTGAAGATTGCCACTATGTCTCGTGGATACGAAATTTCATAAGTATATTTCTCAAACTCCAAATATTTATGAAAATCATCAAGAAAAAACAATTTTAGCTTGATATCAAGAACATCAATATCAAAGTAAAAAGTGTGACTCTTGTTCAAAAAATATCGACTGTGATAAATTTTTGGAAGAATATATTCAAAAATTTTGAGAATCAGAATTACAAGCCTTTGACTAAACAATATGTATATTAATGAGATTATTCGTGTAAATTACCTGTGTAATTGGAAATGTAGCTTTTGTAATGTATCAAAAGTGAATAATTTTGGTGAAAAAGATATTGATCCAAAACAAGTAATTTTCCAGATTTTATCATTAGCAAAAAAATATTCACTAGAAGAAAGAAAGCAACTTACTCTTTCATTTTCGGGTTGAGAACCTACTTTAAATAAAAATTTAGAAAAATTTATTTCTCTTGCTAAAAAACTAGAAATTTGAAAAATTCAAATTCAAACAAATGGAAGTCTATTATTTAAAAATCCAAGTTTATATAATAGATTATTACAAGCAGGATTAAATGAAATATTTCTCGCGCAACACACACATATTGATTCTACAAATAAAGAGTTAGGATGTTTTTATAAATTTCAAGATTTTTTAGATTGGGTAGAATTTTTAAAAACTCAGGAAAAAATCCCTGATATATTTTTAAATATTGTAGTCACTCAAAAAAATATTTCTGAAATCTACGATTTTATTCAAATTTTAGTGAATCATTGATTTGTAGATTTACTGAGAAATAAATTATCACTTTGATTTTGCCAACCAATGTGATATGCAATGAAAAATAAAGATGAAATGCTGTTAGATTTTGATAAAAATCAAAAAAATATTATTTCTAAAATAATTTCTCTATGTGAAAAAAATAAAATTTTATTAGATTTTCACTATACTTCACCTCCACTTTGTGTTTTAGATCATCCTGAATACAATTTAGAATATAATCAGTTAAAACGTTTAGAATTAGATGATTTAGAGAATAAAATTTCTCAATGAAATCTAGAAAGTTTTCAATTCTTGTGGAAAGAAAAAACAAAATATGAAAACTGTAAAAAATGTAAATATAATAATTATTGTTTATGATTTTATAAAAATTATGAGCAATATTTAGGAAAACAAAAAGTACAAAATTTTATTTCAGATTTTATAAAAAATGAAGCATAAAAGATTGGAAATGTATCTTGGCTGGACCTGTAACCATAAGTGTCAATTTTGTATTGAGATGCCAACTATGGATGTAATGTGGGATAGAGTTATTAGTAATAAAGAAGTTTTAAAAAAGCTTGTAAAACATAAACAACTCTGATATGACCATGTGACGTATTTAGGATGAGAACCATTTATTCAGAAAAATTTTGAGTTTGCTATTAAAGTGGCAAAAAAACTCTGATTTACTGTTTTAGTTACTACGAATGCAGCGACACTACAGTTTGATAAAATTGCTAAAAATTATCTTCCATATATTGATCAATTAATTATTTCACTACCAATTATAGATAAAAAACTGCAACCTATTATCAATAATACAAAATCAATAATAGATTTTGATAATGTATTTACGAATATTAGAAAATATTGGAAAGGAAATTTATTAAAAATAAATACGGTTATAACTCCTCGTAATTTAGATTCTTTAGAAAATATAGTAGAATTTATTCATAAATACCAAGTAAAAGAGATTTCTTTTACATATCCTGATATATATTATGATTATTATAAAAAAGATAATATTCTACAAAATATTGCTCCAAGTTACACTCAAGCAAAAGAAAAAATAAAAAAACCATATGAACTTTGTAAAAAATATGGAATAAATGTAAAAGTTGTTGATCTCCCGTTTTGTCAGCTACCTGATGAATCAATGATTGCTGACACAGATGACTATTCTTACCAATCAAGAACCAAGATTCATTATAGTGAAATCAGCTATACTCGTGTAAATTCTTGACCTGAATTTAATGAAAAAAACAATAAAATTGATGAATACGAATCTCTTCCAAGAATGAGAAAAATCATAAAAAAATGTGATAGTTGTAAATATAATAATTTATGTTGGTGACCATCTCATCATTATGAAAAACTATTTTGACTCTGAGAAGTAGAACCTATAAAATAATTATTCTTATGAAAAACAGTATAGAAAATATAGAAAATAAATTTTGAGAAAACTTTGTTTTATTACAAAATCGCTGATTTAATCAAGTTTTTTCTTCGAAAAATTATATAGTAAATATTTTTACAAAACAATATAATTTGAAAAAATATAAAAATAATTATGAAAAATATTTGAATGTTCATAAAAATATTCCAAAAATAATAGAATTTAATTTTGATGATAATTATTTTGTACAAGAAAAAATACAAGATATTCAAGATAACTGGGGAAATGAAAAAAATATTGAAATTTTCTTCTGAAAATATTTAGAAAATGTTTTCAATTATTCGCATAAAACTCAAAATACTCCAAATAATTTAAATAAAAAAAATCTAAATAAAAATACTAAAAATAATAATTTAAATAATATTCTTGAAAAAAATAATATTTCAGAAATATTTATAAAAAAAATTTATACCATTTATTTGAAAGAAAATAATATAGAGAATAAAAAATATTTAGCAGAATTAATAAAAAACATAAAAAATAATTCAGAAATTTTTCAAGACGATTATAACAATATTATTCATTGAGATTTGAGCGATAGCAATATTTTATATAATGGAGAGAATTTTTATCTAATAGATTTTGAAAATATTTCAAATTTTGATATTTATTATGATTTAGTAAGTTTTGATTATTTTGTAGGGAAAAATAATTCAGATATTTATAAAAATATTTTCTGAAAATATAATAGAATATTCTCTCAAAATAGATATAATATTAACAAAGATTTCTTTACTTTTATTCACAAAAATAATTTATGAAATTTAATATAATTACCCATATAACTACTGCCTGCAACTATGATTGTAGTTATTGTGATGTGATAAAAGATAATAGAAATATTTCAGCACAAACCTATGAAAATTTATTACATTTCATTTGAGAAAATCAAAATTATATATCACGTTTTAAATTTTTTGGATGAGAACCTTTATTAGCAAAAAATACTATTCATAAAATTTTAGAACAGTTTCCTAAAAATAAAAATTTTGAAATAGTTACAAATACTACTTTATTAGATGATAAAGTCTGAGAAAAGTTACAAAATCAATTCACATTAATCTTTTTTAGTATTGACTCAGAAAACGATTTCAATTTTGAAAAAAATATAAATTTCATTAAAAAATATAATTTAGAAGAAAAATTATATTTTAATATTATTATAGATCCTCAAAATATTTCTGCTGCAAAAAAACAATTTCAAGACTTATATCAAGCAGGGTTGAGGTGATATAATTTTTTACCTATTTATTTCACAAAACCATGGAATAATTCTCAACTAAAAGATTTTTCAGCTTTTATGAAATGAGTTTTAGATCTATCGATCAGAGATGATTCACTACGTTTGTACTGATTTCGTGAGAATAAATGATATGATACAAGTTTAATAAATCCAAGCATATTTATCGATGTAGACGGGAAAATATATTTTTCAGATTTTGTATCTACATTTTTCTGAAAAAAAATACAAGACGATTTATTTTTATGAAATTTAGAAAATTTTTCTTTAAAAAAATTAGAAAATTTTGATTTTGATACGCAAAAAAAAGCATTACACTGTTTGGAGACTAAAATAAATAATTCTGTTGAATGACAAAAACAATTGCATAAAATAAT
>CBFHLZ010000031.1:0-13372 GCA_965656795.1 Patescibacteria group bacterium | reverse complement strand
AGAATTTGGAGTATCTGCTGCTGCACCAGTTATGGTTGCTGGAGCTGCTGCTGGAGCTGAAGAAGGACCTTCATCATTTGATGTTGAATTAACTTCTGCTGGAGCATCTAAAATCGGTGTTATTAAAGTAATTAGAGAAATTACTGGACTTGGATTAAAAGAAGCTAAAGCTATCGCTGATAACGGTGGTAACGTTAAAGAAGGTGCTGATAAAGCTGAAGCTGAAGAAATCAAAGCTAAATTAGAAGAAGCTGGTGCATCTGTTGAATTAAAATAATTCCTACTCGGAAAAATAATTCTTGATTAACAAGTAAATTCAAAAAAGAGAGAAACAATTGTTTCTCTCTTTTTTTATTGTACTTGAGTACAATAATGAATCGTTGAATAAAATTCGAAATAGTTTGGTTTGGTTTCTTTGATAGCAATTCACACTCAAATTTGTGTAAAATATTCGTTTACAATACTTAAAAAATGAGGTTTGTAATTATCAAATTCTTCGCTCATATAAAAATCAAATGTTCTCGTCATTGCTGTTTGTAATTCAGCTGTACAATCTTCAGCATCACAATAATATGCTCCCCAACCAACATTTTCTGTATGAGTATATTTATCAATATTTTTACAAACTACTGATTCATCAGCTAACCATTTTGTGATTTTTTGATAGTCATAATACATATCATTGTCATCTCTTTTATGAGTAGCAAATGAAATACTTGATTGATAATCTGACCATGTTTGCGCTGATTTATTAAGTGTTTCATTAAATTTATAATCATATAAACCTCTTGATGCACGTTCCTCATTATTTAAATCGAGCCAAAATTCAGCAGCTTGATTTTTATTAATTCTATGTTTATCCAAATCCCAGGAATTGTCTGGTTGATTATCTGTTTCTTCTATATTTTCTTCTATTTCTTCTTGCTCTTGATTAGCATCTATATTTTCTGATTCATCTTTATCTTCTGAATTACTTTGATCTTTAATAGAAATTTTTTGATGCATAATATAAAATATTTCATCAAACAATAACTCTTCATTCCTTGAAGTATTATGATTATTTACTATAGATTTTATGGAATTGATAAATGTAGTGTCAAAAGTTTTATTTTGATCATCTAAAATTTCTTCAATTAATTCAACAAATTGCTTTGCTCTTAATTTGTCTTTTTCTCATAAGGAAATATCTGTTTTTTCAACAGCTTCAGCCCAGACCCAAATATATTCTCCGTAATCCTTTGTCACTTTATAAAAGTCATTTTTTTGCGCTACCACATGAAATATTTCTCAGGTTTGTGCTACACGTAAAATATCAGAATCAGTCGTGCATGGCATATTTCTCACGTTTACATTATCTTCGACTTTGATGTAAAAATGTTCTCTGCTTTGAGTTGTTGTATCACAAGTATCTTTAGCAAAATTTGGCTGTATAACAAGAAAAGATAATAAAAATATTCCTATAATGTATTTCATTTTTTTTAGTAAACAAATATTAATTTGGGAGTTTTTTTGTTGCAATTATTGTAAGTTTTTGTTGTTTTGTATATTTTTTTATTTTATACTCAAGTTTTGAGGCCTGAGATCTATCTTCACAAACTTGCGAAAAAACCATTTCAACTGGACGACGCATTTTGGTATATTTTGCTCATTTATCAGATGAATTATGTTCTCATAAACGCCTATCTAAGTTAGTAGTTATGCCTGTATAAAGAGTATTATCAGCACATTTAATAATATAGATAAACCACATGAATTAAAAATTAATAATAAATTTTGTTCATTGTTCTTCTTGAGAATCAACTTTTATTTTCCACTTATACATTTTAGCAATTTTAGCAACCAGCGCAAGTCAAATACCAAATCATTCTTTATTTCTCACATTATCTTGCCTATAAAATCTTCAAAATATTTTTGAAATATTCTCTTTTTTTATACCTATTCCAAAATCTTTTATAATCAGTTTTTTATCAGCATAAGAAATATGAATTTCTGAATCAATATTCGAAAATTTAATAGCATTTTTTACAATATTTGAAACCATGATGTAGAGTAATTCTCTGTTTGATTTTATATTAAAATCATTTGTTTTTTTCATCATAAAATGAATATTTTTCTCTTGTAGAAGTCATTCAAAATCTTTTTGAATAGTTGAAATAATTTCTCATATATTATTTTGAGAAATTTTTGTATTTTCACCTAAATCAGTAAAAGTAACTAACGCTTCTATGAGTTTATCCATATGTGCCAACTCAGCAATATTTTCATCAATCATTTGAGTATTATTAGTTTGTTTGAGTTGTTTCATGAGTTGTAAATTTGAAGACACAACAGAAATAGGAGTTTTTAATTCATGCCCGGCATTATGAACAAAATTATCCATTTCAGAAATATTTTCTTCAACTGGTTTGAGAGAAATTCTTACAAAATAGTATCCAATAACAAATACTAAAATTGAAAAAATCGAAATAAGAATATAAAATTTAAAAATATCAGAAGCAAAATTTTCAAAGCTATAATTTAACTCTTTGAATAACACCAATTGATAGGTTTCTATGCTTCTGACAATAGGAGTATATTTTATCAACATTGAATCAAATAATTGCGTATTTTTAGGTCTATTTTCAATTACTTCTGCAACTTTTTGAAGATTTACTTCACCACGAATCGATTGAACAAATACATAATTTTGACTATCTAAGAGTGCAAAATTCATGATTTTTCACCCAGGAAGTTCTGCTTGAGTTTCTCATTTTTTTATTGGTTCTCAGATACGTTTTTCGTTTTTTATGAGATTATGTATTTGTGTAAGTGGAATATTATTTTTTTCTATTACTTGGGTTAATAACTCCATTTTTTTGGTTTCTTGGTAGATTCAAGAATAATATTTGTAACTAAAAAAAGACAGTTGCAAAATACTCGCAATTCAAAAAACCAATAGTGTAAATAACACCGTTAGCTTCAATTGAGATTTTTGTAATTGTCTTTTTTTATCCATATTAATGCATTATATATCAAAATCCTTTTTTTGTTTCTACAATATCTTTTCACATTTTTTTTCTCAAATATCAAATATAAACGTCTACCGTTTTTGAATTATGAAAATCATCATATTCTCACCAAACATTTTCATAGAGTTCTGATTTTGGAATAATTTTTTCAATATTTTGAGAAAAATATTTTAACAACTCAAATTCTAAATTTGAAAGTTTTACATCTTCGCCATCTAAGGTAACTGATGCATTTTTGAGATCTATCGTAAAATTATTATGTGAAATTTTTGTGGTAGATTTATTTTCTAAATTTCTACGAGTTAAACTATTTATACGAGCGTAGAGTTCATCATAATCAAAAGGTTTTGTCATATAATCATCAGCTCAGATGTCTAATCCAGTAATTATATCACCTTTTGAACTTTGAGAAGTCAACATCATCACCGGAGTATTTTTTCATTTTTCTCTGAGTTTTTGACATACTTCGATTCAAGATAATTTTGGCAGATTTATATCTAAGAGGATGATATCAAATTTTTCAGTTGAAGCGAGAAATAATCCTTGTTCCCCATCAGTAGCTATTTGAGATTCGATATCTTTTATTCATAAAAATGTTTGAAGATTTCTCCCTAAAATTTCATGATCTTCTACGATTAAAACTCTCATATTTTTTGTTTTATTAGTATTAATTTTATTATAATATTTTTTTGAAAAAAACCAATAATGAAAGTATAACTTTTTTTCAATCTAGATATTATTTTCATCTATCATATATTTTTTTAGTAAGATAAACGTAAATTTAATGCAATAAAAAAAGAGCCTTTGGCTCTTTTTTTATAATTCCATTTCTAATAATTCATTTAGGTCTAATTCATTTTCGTCTAAAACATCTGTAACTAAATCTTGTAATGCTGTTATTCTTGATAACATCATTTCTTTATTTTCATCACTCATGGTTTCGCTTGATTCAACTTTTGTAAATAACCCCTCTAATTGTGAATTAAATTGTTGAAGTTTATTATGTGGAATCTTAGCAAGTTTATCTTCTATTTTAACTGCATATGCTTTTTTATAGTTTGAAATTTTTTGTTTAGAAGCTTCTCTAAATTCCTTTCTACTTTCCTTTGCTTCTAATATTTTCTCTTTCATTTCTTGTCTTTTTTCATCCATTTCAGCTTTCTTTTCTTCTATTTTTTCTTGCATTTCTTGTCTTTTTTCTTTAGCTTCTTCCATTTCTTCGATATAATCTGAATTATCTCACAGAATTTTTTCTAAATCTTCTTTATATTCTTTAAAGATTTCATCTTTTTTAATATTTAACTCTTCTTTTACTTGAATTAGTGCAGTCTCAAATTGGTCTTTAAGTGTTTTAATTTCTTCTCTAATTTCTTCTTTATCTTCTTCATCTTCTTCTTGAGATAATTCTAACTCTAGTTCTGCATAATCTTCTTTATAGTCAGATTTAATTTCTTCAAAATCTTCTATATATTCATCTTTGAGTTCTTGATTCTTTTCTTTAAAATCTTCCATTAATTCCAATACCTTCTCTTGTGTATCTTCATCTAATGTAGATAAATACTGTTTATTCATATCTCCCCAAATTTGTTGACCTTCTCACATATATTTTTTAACCGATGTTTTATTTGAGATTTTCATCATAGAATTTTTTTCCATCATTTGTCTCTTATCAGAAATTTTATTTTTTGATTCATCTGCAAATGCACTCGCTCAACTTAAAGATAATAATACACCTGTAAGCGTCATTCCAGCAATAATTTTATTCGTTTTCATAATACAATATTTATTTTTTTAAATTACGTAATTTGAAATTACACTCATGAGTATAATATCTATAATTAAGAACAGATTAAGAATTTTCTTATTTTACTATTTTTATACGACCAATTGCGATAGTTAAAGCAAGAAAAAATATAGAAACACTTAATCCTAATAAATCAAAAATAGTTTTATATTCGTAATTAAGCGCAAATTTAAAAAATGTAATAATTAAAATCATCAAAACTACATTTACCACTTTTCTTTTTAGTTCATCGAGTGAATATATAATTAATCCATTTGGACAATCTTTAAATGTTTCTTTATCTTTTTTTAGGTACATTTCGTATAAACTAAACGAAACCATCAGAGAAATAATTCACAAGAAAAATAGATCTATACTCGAAACCACATTCGTAATAATTTCTTTTTCTTCTAGATATTTCCCTTCCCAGAAAAACAATGTGAAATTTACTAATGTCCATACAAATAAAAATACTGCTGATAGCATCGTAGAAAAAACTGCGATAGCAATTCAATAACGACTCAATAAAAGTGATTTTTCTAAAATTTTATATGTTTTTTTCATTTTTTATTTATTTAATATTATTTCCAATAATAAATATTTTCCTTAAGGAAAACTTAATATTACATTTATATAATATAAAAATACTCTTAAGTTACAATATTTAAAAATATTTACAAATATTTTACACTTATACAATAATATACATTTTATTTTCTCAAAATATTTTTATGAATAATATAATCAAATTTATTTTGTCAGTTTTACTTCCCGTTATTATTTGAACGATTTCTGGTTTTGCCACAAATGATGCAATAAATGGTTGGTATACAACCTTAGAAAAACCATTTTTTAATCCACCAAATTGGTTATTTTGACCAGTATGGAGTATTTTATATATTTTAATTTGAATTGCTTTTTTTATTGTCTGGAAAAATAATTTTTGAAAAAATTCATTTCAAACAAAAATAATTTATTTTTCACAATTATTTTTTAATTTCACATGGTCATTTAGTTTTTTTTATTTTGAAAGCCCTCTTTTAGGTTTAATAAATATTTTCATTTTATGGATTTTGATTGCATTAAATATTAAATATTTTTATAAAATTAATAAAACGGCTTGAATTATTTTAGTTCCCTATCTAGCTTGGGTAAGTTTTGCTTCGGCTCTCAATGCAGCCATATTTTTACTCAATTAATATAATTCCATACATTTATCATACATTTTAGGAGTAATATTGCATTGATAATATTTCATGATTTACAGATACTTATTTCAAAATATACTATTTATAAATCTTTTTATTCAATAATTTTACTATTATGAAACCAAGAAATACGGTACTTGCAATAAGTTGAGTAACCTTAGTAATATTCATATCTTTATTACAAATCTGAGCAATTTATGATCCAATTGCACAAAATCAAAAAAAAGATTTTATAGATACAGAAAATCAAAAACTTCCTGAAATTATCGTAAATGAAGAAAAAATAGAAGAAATGCCAAAGGCTGAAAAAACAGTTACGAAAAAACAAGCAGAAGATGAAAATACTAAAAATATTTCTCAAGAAATCCCTGAATCTATAAATTTAAAAGTTCCTTTTTATTCTCAAGCGCCAGATGGAAACTGGTCACTCCCTTGGAAAGAAGCTTGTGAAGAATCAAGTGTGGTACTTGCTTACTCATTTTTACAAGATAAAGAACTCACAAAGCAAACTTTTAAATCAGAAGTTTTAGAAATAGTTGAATTACAAAAAGAACTATTAGGAAAATTTATAGATACTTCTATGGCCGAAACAGCTCAATTTTTAGAAGAATATTATGATTATACAGATTATCAAATTATCGATAATCCTGGATTAGAAGATATAAAATCTCACCTTTCTCAAGGTCATCCGATTATTGCTCCATTTGCTGGGAAAAAATTATGAAATAGTTTTTTTACCAATGGTGGACCAAGATATCATGTATTAGTCATTACTTGATATGATGATAAAGAGGATGTATTTTATACAAATGATGTTTGAACGTCTCGTGGTGAACATTTTGCCTATGAACAATCAGTTATAATGGATGCTCTTCATGATTTAGTCCCGAATGGACAATGAGATATTACTGACTGAGAAAAAAGAATTTTAGTTATGAAATAATAAAAAAACCCAAGAACTAGTTCTTGGGTTTTTTTATTTGAAAAATTTATTTTTCTACTCCATGATAAATGTATCAATTTTTAATAAAATTTTTCCAAATAAAATCATAATGCGAAGACGCAATTAAAATATTTTCAAAATATTTTAGATTTTGAATACTTTTATCCCTAAGAGTTTCGAGAATATATTTTGGAGTGTTCATAATAGAATCTTCATTCATACTTTTTAATAATAATGATGCAAAATAATCATTATTTTTTATCTTATCAATTATTTCACATTGTAGTTCATAACGTGCCATAGTTTCTAATGGATGAAAATCTCTATCTTCTAGTATTTCTCGCAAAATATTTTTTACTTGATTTTCTGTATTTTCAATTTCATTTTTCTCAGAGAGTTCTTCACCTCCTCTCTCAAAATCACTATGAATATCTCCTTCTAAAGGCATAAAAAAAATTTAAAAATAAATCTATATTTATGATAGCCCTTTTAGCGGAATAATGCAAATTAGTTAGAAATCAACAAGTAAAAGTTATCAGAAATAGCTATTACTCTTCCTAGATGGTTTTTATGGTAGAAATAAAATTTTATTGTTTTGCTAACATTTTGGTTGAGAGTATTACATCTATCAACGACTCATGGGTGATTGTATTTTGTAAAATCAGCTTTGTTTGGTTCAATAACTATCGTACAAAATCAGAGTTCTTCACTATTTTCAGCTCCTACTTATAATTCCTGAGAATATACTGCGAGAATATTAATGAGTGAAGTTCCGTAAATGAAATCTTTTTTAAGAGATACTCAGTTATGAGTTTTTATTTGTGCTATTTTTTAGAGGAACTTCGCAAGAAAATAAATCCAAGCTTAAAGTCAGGGTTTATTTTTTTATAATTTTATTGAATACTTTTTAGAATTTAATATATATTCCATTATATAGTCTCTTTTCTCTTTATTGATTTTAATTTTTTTAATATTTTTATTTAATATATTCATATTAAATATTATAAAAGGTACATTATTATAATATTTACTTACTTGCATATAATCACCTCAAAAGAAAAATCCATCTTTCATATAATAAACATTATAACATACTTTTTCAAAACATTTATTTAAAATCATTCCTTGCTTTTGAGCTTTAAAATTACTACTAAATGGTAATAGTAAAAATAAATTTATTAAAAATATAAATAATAATTGTGTGGATATAATAAATTTTAAATGTTTATTTACATTATTAAATATATCATTTTTAAAAATTTTTAAATATAAAATTGATGAAAATATTATTCCTAAAAATAATCCTCAAATTCAAATTGAATAACTAGTTATTTCATTTATTAAAAATCATAATATAAATCATACAAATATAATAAAAATAATACTTCATAATACATATTTCAATTTTCATAGTAATTTTGTAAAGAAATATACTCATAATAACGAAATTAATAATTGCAATATATTTGTTATGAAATCATTAAATATTATTATGTCTAATCAATATATAATAATATTAAAAATAAACAAAGCTAATAATAGTAATATTTTCTTCATTTTGTCTTATTTAAAAATTAATATGGACCAGTATGCTTGTAGTTTTTCTTTTCTTGTTTATTATTTCAATACTCTTTCATAACCTTATATAAATCTATTGGATTGATTTTTCATTCTTTATATCAAATTTTATATAATGTTTGATCAACTGATTCATTTGCATCACTTGCAGTTTTCTATCTTTTTTGATACAAAGTCAGTATTATATAATATTACTATACTCATGAGATATTAAATCAGCATTAAATTTTGAAAGTTTTTTTAATTTTATTTATATTTTTCAAAAAATAATTTTTCCACAAAAAAAAGCTGGCCTACGGTGCAACGTAAGCCAGCTTTTTGGTTTATTTTTTTGAAATGGTGGGTTATAGAAAACCAGCACGTAAATTTATAACTTTAAATTTCTCTTTTGTGAGGGAAAAACTTTGAAAAGCTAAAAATAAAAATGCAATAAAAAAGCCTATTTAAGGTGCAACTTAAATAGGCTCAGAGAGTATATGAAAATTTTTATATTTATCAATTGTTTTATATGTTTTTTTAATTCTGATAATTTATATTCTAATCTTTTGTTGACATTGTTTAGAGTATACATATATGCAGAACGAACGAGTAGAAGCTGGTAAAGAAGCTTTGCGTCAATCTATTCAATATACCTAGAGAGATAACTTTTTAGTTATCTCTTTTTTTGTATACAAATACATATCTCATTAAATAAATCTAGAGGTATGCACATCCCTATACAATCTTTGTAATAAAAAGAAATATATGCTAAAATAACGTAAGTTTAGCATATATTTTATTGTTATGTGAGAAAAAAAGGAGATTCTTATATTATTACAGAAGTCGAAGCTGTTTACTGATGAGATGAGAAAGCAAATTGAAACATATATTGATAACCTCAGTATATCTCAACTAGAAGGTATACATCAAGCACTTAAAACAGAAAAGATACTGTTATTACAGTTTTTAAAATCTCTCAAAACAAGCTGAGATATGAATTATGAAGAAATAAAGACAATAAAAGAAAATATCTCAAGAAATAAGAGGCAAGAGCTCGAAATATCAGAAGAAAGTGAAAGTAAAGAATCGTTAAATAATCTACTATTATCAATTGAAAATTTATAAAATGGAGGCACTACAAAGTTTCGATAACCAGGAACAAATACAACATAACCCTGAAAAAGAAAAACAAGCTATAGAGTGAGATTATAATAATACACTTGATACTTTATCATCTGCAGAATTTAGTACGAATGATATTCAAGATACTATTTCTATGTTGGCAGAAAATAATCCAATAATTGCTTCAAAACTATCATCTTTTCAATTACATAATACATCTGCATTAGAAAATATGCTGGCATCACATACTGAAAATATTCAGGAGTGCAGTATAGAAGATTCAGAATTATCAGATTATTTTTGAATAGAGTCTTTGAGTTACTTTGAACTCAAAGAACAACTAGATGAATTATGATTAGATATTACAGTGTTGATGACAGATTATCAGGAACACATAGAAAATAAACTATGAGACCTCCCTCAAGAAGTAAAACAAAAGGTTATTTTATCTATTTGAATGAGGATTTCTAGTTTATCTACCGTAGTAGCAGATATATACAATAAAAGTAATTCTGAAGATTTCAAAAATAATAGATGGATTATCAATTCGAAATTACAAGAAGAGTTATGATTTGTAAATAATGAGCTCCTTCCGAGTTTAGAAGCGTATAGTAAAATACAATCTGGACCTCAGGTACCTGATAAATATAATCAAACTATTTTCTGAGAAGTAGATTTAGATAATGTGACGAGATATTCAAGACCAAACTATTCAGCAAATCCAGATTATATAAATATGGATTTCAAACTAAAAGAAATAGAACAACTCATGTGAGCAAAAATTGATGAAGATTGAGACTTTGTAGAAGCTAAATTCTGACTCTATACTCAAAGTATATTTGATATGAACAATTCTGCTGATAATAATCTCATGAGTGATTTATGAGTACAACAAATAGATGCGAGTCTTCTCTCTCCTGAAGATATGAAAATAGAAGAACAAGCTATGTTATATTTTATGGCTGCAATTGCTGTACAAGTCTGAGTAGAAACTGTTTGAGCAATTCCTGGTATGGTATTAGGATGATGAGTTGATCTATATGATACCTTTAGTAGTGAAGAAACTCTTCTCAAAATCGTACAAGCTGCTGGTCTCGTAAATACTGATTTTAAAATGGAAAAGACATGGGTAGATAATGTCCTTGCATGACTATGACTTATACCATGAGCTACTCAAATCATTAAAGGTTCTAAATTAGCGAAATATATGGATAATGTTGATATGAAAGCATTTGAATGAGCTAAGTTGAAAATAAAAGAAAAATTATGAATAGCAGAGGCTCTGAATAATTTCTCAGTTGAAGAAATGCAAAAACTCAATTTAGCTGAAAATCTTCTATGAAGAAAACTAGATTATCAAGAAAAAAATGCTATAATAGAAGCACATAACTACTGATCAAGATGAATTGATTGAAAATATAGTCATTGAGATTTAAAAATGAAATTACAAATATTGCAAAATAATAATATCTCTTCAGATGAAGCTAAAGTCCTCATTAGAGAATGAATATGTTGAAATGATATTCAAAAATGAGTTGAAAATCTATACAATGATGAAAGATATTCATTTTTAAGTCCTCATAAAGAAATTCTCTGAGAATACCTCTCAATGAATAATATTTTATGAGAATGAGTCAATGGTATAGTACTAAGACATCCCATCGAATGAACAGTAGTAAAAATAAGAAAACCTGGTATGGATGTAGATGATATCGGTAGTGAAATAGAAAATCATGAAAAAGTAGGTGATGTAATTAGAAAAGGTAAGGAGGAATGATTAGTACAAACTAATATTATAATTCCTGAAATTGTTCAAAAGGATCCATGATACTTAAAAACGTATTTTGTGATGGAAAAAGTAGAATGACAAACAATAAGTAGTAAAATATTTAGAAATGAACATTCTTGATTACAAACTGAATCTCCTGACCTCTTAGATTCACTCACAGATAGAGAAATAATTGAGCTTATGATTGAAAAATATTGAAGTTCTACTGAATCACTCAAAGCATTAAGAGAATCAAATAGTGATAAATATCTGAAAGATGGTATCAATAAAGAATGATGAGCTTTAAATAATGCACTTCAATATCTAAAAGAAAATGGAATTGAGCATACTGATTTACATACAGGAAATGTAATGATAGATAAGGATTGAAATATCTATATAATATATTTCTGAACAATGAAAAATATCAAATAAT
Source organism: Patescibacteria group bacterium (assembly GCA_965656795.1). Taxonomy (GTDB): domain Bacteria; phylum Patescibacteriota; class Gracilibacteria; order BD1-5; family UBA6164; genus CAJXJP01. The sequence continues at coordinate 1,547 of CBFHLZ010000031.1, read as the reverse complement.
TATAAAATTATGCAAATTGAAAAAAGAGAAATTACGTCTCTCGATAATAATAGTACTTATCTCGATATGAGGAAAAGGACTATTAAAGATATGATTGATGAAAAATGGCATATTACAAATAATAAACCAGAAGATACAATCGTGCATTTAGAATGAATGAAAGACTTCTATTTATTGAAGTGAGCTGATTTTGTATTGTTCTTTGATAATGAATCAGAAAGACAAGCAACTATTGATTTATTAGAAAAAAACTTTGAACCAAAATGAAATATATGGTCAGAAGAAAAAGAAGAATGAATTCAATCCCCTCAAGTCATAGGACCATTTGAATATAATGGAAAAATAGGTCTTTGGATAGATGCAAAAAATCCACTCAATGATATTACCTCTTCAGAACGTGGAATTTATAGATGAGCAATTGTAAATCCAATTGCCTACTATGGAACTCAAGAAAAAATACAAGATTCTCAAAAATCAGTATGAGATAATGTAAAAAATATTATTGATAATCCTGAATTAAATGGAAACTCGTAATAATAATGAAATCCCTGAACAAAAAGTTCATCTTGAATGAAGTTATTGAGATAAAGATATATCAGTATCTCACTTCCCCGTTTTATGAAATAACAAAGTTGTTATAAATATTCATTGAACATACGGAAGTGGTACTGGAAGTAACAATAAATATCTCAATTTTTCTGAGCAATTACAAAAAAATGAAGTAGCAAGTAGTGTTATGTATAAATCATCTAGAGTAGAAATGGAAGATGATAAAACACTTTGAAAATATGAAAATAAACAAAGGAAATTTGTATGAAAGACATTCTCTGATGAATTAGAAGATGCAAGAAGAGTTTTAGTAGATACAATCCAAAACTCTGAAAATAGATTTTGAGTATCTCCTGATGAATTAGAAATTACTCTGAATGGTAATTCACTTGGTGGTATCATAGCATTTTATCTTGCGAATGAATTCCCTCAAGTAAAAAACATATCTACAGTAGGAACATGATTTAGAAAAGAACAAACTAATATTCCTATTCTCGATACATTTCCAGAAGCTGAAGAACTTAGTGAACAACTCAAAGGTTTCAAATGAAATTTCATGATGCACTACGGAAGTGAGGATAATGTATTCTCTCCTGAGTCATTTAGAGAACTATATGAAGGAGCAGAAAATGCTGAAAAGTCATTTATTCATTTAATTTGAGTAGATCATGGTTTTTGAAAAGTATGAGGTGATGTATCAAAAAAACCTTATCAAGAAGTCTATTCGAGTATTTCAACACTTGTAGAGCAATGAAAACTCAGTTCATGAGAAGAAAATTTACTTTCAGTAGTACAAAATAGTCAATCTGAAGTAAAACATAACATAGATCAAGCATTGATGGATAAATATTTTGTTCCAGATGATGAAGATGATTTGAATTTAGGATAACAAAAAAGAATGAGAAAATTTTCTCATTCTTTTTTTTTAATTATTTTTTGGTGGGTCATCCGGGGCTCGAACCCAGGACCTTCTCCTTAAAAGGGAGCTGCTCTACCAA
>CBFHLZ010000030.1:11437-14103 GCA_965656795.1 Patescibacteria group bacterium | reverse complement strand
ATTGTTAGACAAGAATCTTCTCTCGAACTTATTCCTAGTGAATGTATAGCGTCACTTTCTGTTATTGAAGCACTCGGTTCTCCTCTAACAAATAAATATTCAGAATGATACGCTCATAAAAGATACTATGGTTGAAATGAAGTAATTGATAAAGTTGAAGAATTAGCAATATCAAGAGCAAAACAAGCATTCCCAGGTGTCGCACATGTAAATGTACAAGCTTATAGTGGAAGTCCAGCAAATATGGCTATTTTAAACGCTTTATGTGAAAAAGATGATACCATTTTAGGTTTATCACTTTCTCAAGGTGGACATTTAACTCATGGACATAAAGTTTCAGCAACTTCAAAATATTTCAATGCTCTTCAATTTGGACTTGATGACCAATGATATATTAATCTAGATGAAGTTGAAAAAATGGCTATGGAACATAAACCAAAAGTAATTATTGTTGGTTTTACTGCTTATAGTAGAGAATTTCCATTTGAAGCTTTTTCTAAAATTGCTAAAAAATCAGGTTCATACTTATTAGCTGATATTTCACATATTTCAGGACTTGTTATTTCATGAGCTCATGAATCACCAGCACCATATTGTGATGTTATCATGACTACTACTCATAAAACTCTCAAAGGTCCAAGAGGAGCGCTTATAATGGTTACAGATAAATGATTACAAAAAGATCCAGAATTATCTACTAAAATAGATAAATCAGTATTTCCTGGATTACAATGAGGTCCACATAATCATCAGACACTTGCAATTGCCGTGGCTCTACAAGAATCACTGAGTGATGAATATAAACAAATGAATCATCAGATTGTGAAAAATGCAAAAGCTCTAGCAAAAGCATTAGAAAATCATGGTTTTGAAATACCAACATGAGGAACTGATAATCATTTGATTTTAGCAGCTGTTTGAAAATGAAGATGAGGTTTTATGCAAGAAGCTCTTGATACAGCAGGAATTACTTTAAATAAAAATACAATCCCAAATGATCCATGTACTCCATTTAACCCAAGTGGGATAAGACTAGGAACTCCTATTATGACACAAAGAGGAATGAAAGAAACTCAAATGCAGCAAGTGGCAGATTTAATGTTTCAAGTAAGTGAAATAATAAAAGATTTTTCTTATATCGAAGATAAAGAAGAAAGAAAACAACAACTCAAAGATTTTAGAAATTTTATTTCTCACAATCAAGAACTTAAAGATATGAGACAAAAAGTGAAGACTTTGTGTAGTAATTTTCCTATTTATTCATAATTAAAAAAGATTTTTCGTAAAGAAAAATCTTTTTTTTAGACAAAAAAATAACAATTGTCAAAGATAAAATATATAAAAAACTTGAATATATAAAGAAAAAGTCTATATTGTAGACATATTATTATTAATTTTATGTCTATGTACAAATATACGAGACAAGAAGCAGCTGATATGCTTGGGATTTCTACACGTAGTGTAGATAGATATATTAAATCAGGAAAACTCAGATCAAAAAAAGATGGTAAAATTGTTTACGTAAAATGATCTGATGTAGATGTTTTAATGTGAGGATGACAAACTCAACAAGAGGTTATTGTTCCTACAGAAAAAAAAGAATCTAAAGCTGTAGCAAAAAAAGAAGATAGTCCAAAAACTTCAGCTATGCTTGAAAATATTTATTCTGATTTAAAAAAAGAAATTAAATATAAAGATGAAACTATTCAAGAACTTTCTCAAAAACTCGGAAGAGCAGAAGAAATGGTTAAAAATTCAGTTTCCGTTATTGAATTCAAAAAATCACAATTTCTTTTAGAAGAATCTAAAGGACATATGAATAAAGAAGTTGATGAAGTAAAAAAAGAAAAGAAAAAACTTCAAAGTGAATTAAAATACGAAAAAACAACAAATTTAATACTTATCGTATTTGTCGTAGTTTTACTCGCTGTAGCAGCTACTATTTGGTTTTTATCAGTATAAAACTTGTGTTCATAGAAAAAATAATTATTCTATGAACACTTTTTTTGTCCCTATAGTTCAGTGGAAGAACAATCCCCTCCTAAGGGATAGACGTTGGTTCGATCCCAGCTGGGGATACCAAAAAAGAATAGAAAAAAGACACTCGATTTATCGAGTGTCTTTTTTTAACGTTCATATTTATCTTGTAACTCTTGTAATCAAATTTCGTAGATGACCGGTCTTCCGTGTGGGCAGGTTGCTGAGTAATCAGCGACTGCATCATTGAGGAGTTTGTTCATTTCGAAGAGATTGAGTTTGTTTCAGAATTTAATGGCACTACGACAGGCTGTGTAGGCAAATATTTTATTTCTGACTTCTTCGAGTGTTTTAGATTTTTCAAAATTATGACTTCAAATATCAGATAATATTCATTGAAAAATTTGAGATAAATTTTCTTTTTTTATAAAGTCAGGAATACCATTTATCATAATATTTCTTGCAGATAAAACTTCAAAATCAAATCACATTTCTTCAAAAGTACTAATATTTTCTTGTAATATATCAAATTCTTTTCCATCTAAATGAAGCGATTCTCAGATTAATAATCATTGAGTTTTTGCTTGATATTGAGATTTTACGAGTTTTTCATAAATTATTCTCTCAGCTAGAGCATGTTGATCGAGTATTTGCATTCACTCTACCGTTTGAACAATAATATATGAATT
>CBFHLZ010000030.1:2250-11338 GCA_965656795.1 Patescibacteria group bacterium | reverse complement strand
GTGCATTTGTCCGATTATTTTTCACATTTTTGTATCATGAAGATCTTTTGGTTCAAAATTATCTTGGACCGGTCTAGAATTATTTTCTCATAGATTTTCACTTCCAGTTACAGCTTTTGAAAAATTCATCGCTGAAGATATAGTTCATTGAGATGGATTTGGTGTGACGTCTTTATACGGAGAATACGATTTAAATTTTGTCCCTGAACCGGTATAATATTGAGGATTTGAATGAATATTTGGTGTAGAAGTAGTAAATTGATTATTTGAAAATCATGGAGTATTTGTATTTTGAGATATTTCTTCTTGTCCTTTTGATAAGAGTGTTGTTTGTTCTAATTTATTAAAAACACTCGAATATACACTTTTAAAAATACTTGATTCGTCAGCAAAACGCACTTCTAATTTCCTTGGATGGACATTTACGTCTACTTGGGTTGGATCAATGTCTATATGTAAAATATATCCAGGAAAACACCCATGAGGTATAAATCTATTAAATGCATTACTAATTGCTTTAAATATAAGTGGAGATTTTACCACTCTATTATTAATAAATAGTGACTGTTTATTTTTATTTCAAAAACTTACTTTTGGATCAGAAATATATCATGAAATTTTTATTCCATATATTTCTATATTTAATTCTAATATATTTTCAGAAAAATCTTTTCCATATATTTGATAAATTCTTGTGTGAAGATTTTCGTCTTTTTTAAATCTACATACTTGTTTTTCATCAGATATAAATTCAAATCAAACCGTTGGATAACTTAAAGCCATTTGTTGAATAAAATCTAAAATATGATTGTATTCTGTTCTTGGTTTTTTGAGATAATTTAATCTTGCAGGAGTATTGTAAAAGAGATTTTCTACAATAATTTTTGTTCCATTTTCACATCATATTTTTTCAATTTGTCCATGTTGTCCATTATTGTATTCTACTGAATATCAAAAGCTTTGAGATGATATTTTAGACTGTATTTTAAACTGACTTACAGATGAAATTGACGATAAAGCTTCCCCACGAAAACCAAATGTCATTACGTGATATAAATCATCTAAATTTTTAATTTTAGAGGTAGAATATTTTTTTGTAGCTAAAAGTAAATCATCTTTTGCAATCCCACTTCAATTATCAGTAATAATAATTTCTGAAACTCATCACTCAGTTATTTCTATTGTAATTGTATCAGCTCAAGCATCAATAGAATTTTCTACTAATTCTTTTATAACCGAGACCGGTCTTTCGACTACTTCACCAGCAGCTATTTGATTTGCCAGAGTTGGATCAAGTTGAATGATTTTTCACATAAATGTGTAAAAGTTATGAATAAGTTGTTAAAAATATAATGGAAATAAAAAAAAGAGCAAATTGCTCTTTTTTATTTTTTCATGAATTCTTTTGCTTTTTCTTTTAAAACATCAGGAATTTGTTTATATGCTCAAATTATTTCTTTGATTTTTTCATAAAAATCTACGATTTCCATAACCATTCACAAAGCTTTCATAACTCTGATTAAAACCAAAGTGAGTAAAGTTCCGATAATTGTCGTGAAAATAATTAAAGTGATATATAAAATATCTATGATTTCTAAAGTCATAATCTCAATTTAATAAATAATTAGAGTTTTTCTACTAATTCATTTATATCAAAATTCCAAGTTTTTACAAGTTTTAGAATATTTTCTTTTCCGGTAATTACTTTTTTGACTTCTTTATTTTCAAATAAAACAAGTGATGGAAATTCTTCCACTTGGATAGTTTTATAATCAAAATCTTTTATATCATTTCCAGCAATTTTCACAGAAGTATTTTTTGTAAATCCTTTTGTTGCTAAAACTGGCAGAATATAAAGTGCTTGTTTAAAAAAATCACTTTTTTCATCTCATAAAATAATAATTGAATGTTTTACAAATGTTTTTTCTACTCCGGTTTCTTTATTTGTAAATTTTGTATTTTGTGAAGAATCAATAAGTTTTTGTAATTCTTCTGATGTTTTTAGTGTTAATTTTGATTCAGATAATTTTTTAGAACTAAAATCTACAGCTTTATCACTATATTCTTTTGTTTTTGTTTTCGCTGTTTCTACTAGCTTTTTAAAATCCATTGGTAAATAAATTTGTATATAAAATAAATATTACTATAATACTAACAGATACAAAATATTTTTGCAAAAAAATCACTTATTTTTTATGAAATATAAAAAAAGTGGAAAATAAATTTGCAAAAATATTTTTTTTTCATATGATATGCGCAAATTTTAATACTAAAAAATATTTATTATGACAAATTCTGCATTAGTAAAAAATATTCAATCTTCTTTTTTACAAGAAGGAAGAGAAGATATTAGAACAGGTATGGAAGTAGAAGTTTACCAAATTATTAAAGAAAATGGTAAAGAAAGAATTCAAAGATTTAAAGGGTTAGTTATTAAAACTGCTGGTAAATCTGAATTAGAAAAAACTATTACAGTTAGAAGAAAAATTGGTGCTTTTGGGGTAGAAAAAGTATTCTCTATTCATTCTTCAACTATTGAAAAAATTGAAATTCTAAGACAATTTAAAGTAAGAAGAAAATCTATTAAATTTATTAGAGATCTTACTGGTAAAGCTGCTAGACTTAAAGAAGTTAAAAAAGTTAAATAATTATAACTTTTCAAAAAAAACACTGAAATATTTTATTTCAGTGTTTTTTTATATTTTTTATAGAATTTTACTTTTAAAATCAGTTTTTTTCTATATAATCTGCTAGAATTAAAACTTAATATGAATATATGACATTTAAAGATTTATCACTCGAAGAAATAATTGCTAAAATAAAATCTGGAGAAACAACTCAAAGCGAAGTTAATACATATTTTTTAGAAAGAATTAAAAAATATGATGGAAATCTAAATGCATTTAATTTCATAAATGAAAATTTTGAAGATATTTCATCAGATACTCAGCTTGCTGGTGTAGCATTATGAGTAAAAGATATTTTTTGTGAAAATGGAATCGCTACTACAGCTTCTTCTGTTATGCTCAAAGATTTTGTTCCACCATATGATGCAACAGTTATTTCAAAACTCAAAGAATCAGGTATGAATTCTCTTGGAAAAGTAAATATGGATGAATTTGCGATGGGAACTACTTGAGAAAATTCTAAGACCGGTCCTACTATTAATCCTTGGGGAAAAAATAGAATTCCAGGTGGTTCAAGCTCTGGTTCTGCTGCTGCAGTTGCGGCTGGATTAGTTCCTGCGAGTTTATGAACGGATACAGGATGAAGTTTAAGACAACCAGCAAGTATGTGTAATGTGGTTGGATTTAGACCATCGTATGGGAGAAATTCTCGTTTTGGTGTTATTCCAATGGCTTCAAGTTTTGATTGTCCAGGTACTATTACAAAAACAGTAAAAGATGCTTCACTTTTATATAACATCATGAATGGTGAAGATGTAAAAGAAAATACTACATTTACTGGAAAAGATATTATTTGAGATGAAATTTTTGAGAAAAAAGACATGACCGGTCTAAAAGTAGGTATTCCAAAAGAATACTTTGAAGAAGGTCTTGATAGTAATGTAAAATCTCAAATCGAAGCTGCTATTGAAAAATGTAGAAGTTTATGAGCTGAAATTGTTGATGTATCACTTCCAATGACTAAATATGCTATTGCTGCATATTATATAATTGTTCCTGCTGAAGTTTCTACAAACCTAGGGAGATTAGATGGAATTCGTTATGGTCATGTTTCAAAAGAAATTTATGAAAGTATTGATGAAATGTATATGAATAATAGATCAGAAGGTCTATGAGAAGAAGCTCAAAGAAGATCATTAGTATGAGCTCATGTATTATCTGCAGGTTTTTATGATGCATATTATATAAAAGCATCACAAGTAAGAACAAAAATTATTGAAGAATTCAACGAAGTTTTTAATTGAGTTGATGTACTTCTCACTCCACCAACTCCATCAGCTGCATGGAAAATAGGTGAAAAGTCTCAAGACCCATTAAAAATGTACCTAGCAGATGCATATACTATTCCAGCTTCACTTGCTGGATTACCTGGGATTTCTGTTCCAGCTGGTTTTGTAGAGCAAGATGGTGAAACACTTCCTGTTTGAGTACAATTTCTTTCAAATCTAAAAGAAGAATCAAAATTATTACAAGTGGCTCATATTTTTGAACAAGCTACTGGATATGGAAAACAAAACCCAAGTGGATTTGAAGACTAATTTCAATTAATTGACACAATAATCTCTTATATGTTACAATATAAGGGATTATTTTTTTATTCATTTTATATGAGTACTCGTACAGACCCTCTAGCACAAAATCAAGAAGTTTTTTGATGAAATATTGAAAACAAAGAAAGATATTCTGAAAATGCAGAGTTATTTGATAAAGAATATAGAGAAAAATTAGAAAATGCTCTGTGAGAAGAATGAAATGATTTGCTTTGAAAAATAGCAGGATCTTTTGAGTTATCTGGAGATATTAATAATGCAGTAGAAATAAATGTAGATACTATTAAAAATCTTGAAGAATCACAAAAAGTTAAAGATATATTATTATCAATAATAAATCAGGAATCTCTAGATGAAACTGTATTATCTCAACAACAAAGAGAAAATCTTAAATCAGATGAAGAAAATGTAAATTTGGAAACATCAGCTTCGTTCGCTGCGAGACAAGAAAAAATAGATTATCAACAAAACCTATGAAATAATGCAAAAGAAAGTTTAGCAGATGATTTAGCTTTAGAATCAGATGAATTAGATCAAAAATTAAATAAAACTGCAGAACAAGAAAAAAATAAAGATCAAATGCAAACAATGATTTACCAAAATGAATCGTTTATGGAATCTTTTATGTGAGATAAATCTCAAGACATTAAACAAAATAAAACTCTTCTAGAACAACCAGAAGTACAAGATGATTTAGATAATATTTTAGCAAAATGTGTTTTACCGGTTGATGCTGACTCTGTACAAGAAGTATATGCAAAAGGATGAGAAAAATGAGTTCAACAAATTAATAAATCTCTTAATTATGCATTTGATATGCAAATTTGAGAGTTATTAGATGGAAAAATGAATTTTCCTCAAGAAACAATAAATAATTTGTGTGAAAATATCTATAGTGGAAATCCTATGGAAAAAATTGTAAATTATGAAAAAATTAAATCTATTATTCATACAAATGAATGAATGGGATGAGCAAAACAATCAAGAGAGTTTAGAGTAAATAAACAAATGGATTGAGTAAAACAACTCGTTTCACAAGAACAGTTTCAAGAAGTAAGAAAACTTTTAAAAGAAGCTAATCAAACTACACTTGATCAATTAGAATCAAAGCAATCAGAAATCGAAAGAATTTTAGCAATGGAAAAAGACGAAGAAACTAGTTGAGATATTTTTCAATCTTGAGAAATAGATAAAATTTCAGAAAATCTAACGAATCAAAAAGAAGCAGCTTAAGCTACTTCTTTTTTTGTGTGTACATTTTCTCTGAAATATAACACTAAAAATATCATTATTAAAAAATATAAAATAAATAATTGAGTTTTATATATTCAAAAATCAAATTCTACGACAGAAAAGTCTAAGTTTCAAAAAAAATCTACCATCAACATATCAAATTTTAAAAATATCCGTGCAAAATATCAAGAAATTTCTCATGCTATTGGTGAAATATAATAAAAGATTATACTAATAAAACCCAGAGCCATAGCTATAGGAATAGTCCAAGTAACGGCAATATTAGCAAAAGGTGACATAATAGACAGCTGTCCAAAATTAAAAATCATAATTGGCAATGTAAAAACCATTGCAGCAAATGTTAAAACAAGAGCTTCTCTAATAGCAAATAAACTCGGTACAAAGAAAAATATTTTTTTCCAAAATACTTGTGTAAAAATAATACCAAGTACAGCAAGAAAACTTAAATGAAAACTTACATCATATGAAAGTGTAGATGGTGAAAATAATACCATTATAAGTCCACTGAGAATAACTAAAGTGTAACTATGAGTATTTCTTCATAAAAGTAGTATAGAGTATCATAAAACTCACATAATTGCTGCTCTGATTACTGGAGCTGTATCTCACACAATCAAAACAAAAAATAGTATAAAAAAAGTCATTAATATAAATTGAATAAATCTCGGAAAATATTTAACTAAAAATCAAAAAAATATTATTAATATGGTTATATTAAAACCACTTACTGCGATAAAATGTGTTAATCCGGAATTATTAAAGTCTTGCTTAATTTCGTCACTCAAACTTTCTCTTGCTCCGAGTAAAATACCTCATAAAAAAATAGCTTCATTTTCCGGATATATTTTATATATTTTTTCTAACATATTATCACGGATATTTTTTGCATATTTTTTTAAAAAAATATTTTCATTTTCTCATAAAACTTCATATGAATTTACAAATGCAGAAGCAAAAATATTTTTACTATTCATGTATGCTTTATAAGCAAAATCATCTGTATTTTTAAATTTGTAGAGTTTTACTTTAGTGTTAATAATATCTCATTGTTTGAGTTGATACATATTTGCTACTTTTATTTCAATAGAAATATTTTGTGAGAGAATCTTATTTTCTATTTTTTGAATTTTTGCTATAAAATAATTATCATTTTTTTCTTTTTTAGAAAGCTCTAATACTTTTAGTGTATAATTTTTATATTCATGAGAATGTTGAATAATAATTTTATTTTTATTATTATTTTCAAATATATGTGCTTGAGAAATACTTATTCCACAAATAGCTCATAGAATTATAATAGAGAAATAATATAAAAATTTTTTCTTTAGAAGAATATATAATAAAAAAAATACTCACAAAATAGTGAGTATTTCAAATGAAATATGATACTCAAAAATATTGTTTATTAGTATGGATCACAAAAGTCAGTGAGCGAAAAATAAAAATAATAAATTTTTTGAGTAAATCATGATCTAATTTTTATGAAGTATTGTAATATCTTTTCCTTCATTTTCTTTCATAATGAGAAAAAGACGATAAATACATATAAAGATTAGGAGTATTGAAAAAAGTTGTGTTATGTTTATGTCTATTTTATCGTATAAAATATCTGTTTTTCCACTGAAAAATTCAAATATTAATAATATACAACTAAATATAATAAGTCCAAAATATCAAATGATTCATTTTATATGTACATACATCGATCAGATATATAAAATACAAAATAAAATAAAATATAATCCAGTATAAATAAGAGGAAGAGGAAATACTGGTACTTGATATGGAACGGGAGTATGTGAGTGACTGTAGAGGATTTCAATACCTATTTGAGTATTTTTACCATAGACTTGTCATCCAAGAAATGCTCATATAAATCAAATCGTCACTATAAATATAAATGTAATGACTAATGGATCGACATATTTATTAACTGACTCCTTTCTAGCTCTTAAATGTATTAAAAATACAACTAAAAAACCAATAATTGCTCACACAAGTGAAAAATTATAATCACTTGTAATGAAAAAATCAAAAGGGTTTTGGATATATTTTATATCATTCCACTTTCAAATAATATAAAATAAACGAGAAAATATAAATATTCCAAAGAAGTACCATAAAATATTATTGGTAAAAATATTAGTATTTAAAGTATATCTTCCAGAAAGTTTTTTGAGCATCCAAAGAGCTAGAAAAAAACAGATTGTTAAAGTAAGACCAAATGTATAGACCTTAAAATTTGTGAAAAGTTCAAAAAATGGATACACGTTTTTTTTGAATTAGTAAATATATGAAACTTATTTTATTTTTTTACAGCAAAAAAGCAAAGCTTTTTTGCTTTGCTTTTTATGCTCTTGATCTATATTCTTTTGTTCTTGTATCAATAATGAGTTTATCACCAACTTTGATAAATAACGGTACTTGAATAGTTAAACCAGTAGTCATAGTAGCAGGTTTTTTACCACCAGTAGCAGTATCACCTTTTTCTCCAGGTGGAGTTTCTTCTACTTCTAAAGTACAAGTAGGTTCTAAGTTTACGTTTATAGGATTTCCGTTGTATTCTTGTAATAAAACTTTATCACCATCTTGTAAAAATAGTTCAGCTCCATCTAATGCAGCTTTTTCTAATTCTACTGTATCAAATGTAGTATTATTCATAAAGAAATAATGAGTTCCATCATTATATAAATAATCGTGTTCAGTAGTTGTTATATCTGCAGGAGGAAATCTATCGTGGTCTGAAAACGTTTTAGGAATATTGGCTCCTGTTAATAAGTTTTTAGCTTTGATATTAATAATTGATCCACCTCTTCCCATTACTTTTTGAGAATAAGATACTACTTCATATGGAGCTTCATCCATAACAAATTTTTTTCCTACTTTTAGGTCACTAGCATTGTACATAATTTTTTTAATTAAATTTTATTTTTATTTAGCAAATTCAATAACTCTTGATTCTCTGATAAGATTTACTTTTACTTCACCAGGATATGAAAGATTTTCTTGAATATTCTCAGCAATTTCTTTTGCCATATTTTGAGCTTCAAGGTCATTTACTGTTGCAGCATCAACAAATACTCTTACTTCACGTCCAGCACTCAGAGCATATGCTTTAGAAACACCAGAATAACTTTGAACCAATGCTTCCATTTCTTGAACTCTTTTAAGGTAATCTTCGATAACTTCTCTTCTTGCTCCAGGTCTTACTGATGAAATTGCATCTGCAACTTGGACAATAGCAGCTTCAAGTGAAATAGAAAATTGTTCACCGTGATGGTTTTCAATCATATCAACAACTTTTTCATTCATTTTATATTTTCTTGCAAGTTTTCCTCCAATTTCTGGATGAGTCCCTTCAAACTCTTGATCTAAAGCTTTTCAAATATCGTGGAGAAGACCACCAATTTTACAAATTTGAGGATCAGCTCCTAAATCTCTTGCTAATTGTTCTGCAATTAATGCAACTTCTTTTGAATGTTTAAGGATATTTTGTCCATAACTGGTTCTGAATCTTAATTTTCCAATAACCGGAATCATTTCTTCAGGCATATTAGTAATATTTAATTCATCAAGAACTTTATTTCAAAGTTCTGC
>CBFHLZ010000030.1:0-2150 GCA_965656795.1 Patescibacteria group bacterium | reverse complement strand
TTTCCAATAACCGGAATCATTTCTTCAGGCATATTAGTAATATTTAATTCATCAAGAACTTTATTTCAAAGTTCTGCAAGTAATACACTTGCTTCTTCTTCAGTTTTAGAAATAACTTCTTCAATCCTAGCTGGTTGAATTCTCCCATCTTCAATAAGTTTTTCAAGAGATTTTTTAGCTACATATCTTCTAAATAGATCAAATGCTGAAATAAATACAGAATTTGGAGTATCATCAATAATCAGAGCTACACCAGCAGTTTTTTCAAAAGTAGTAATATTTCTTCATTCCTTCCCAATAAGTTTCCCTTTGATATCATCAGATGGGATTTCAATAACTGTTGTTGTAACTTCACTTGTTACGTCCCCAGCATATTGTTGGATTGATTTAAGAATAATTTCTCTGGCAACTTCTTTTTTAGAATCTTCTGTTTTTTTCTTATATTTTTTTATGACATCTAATCCATCATTTTCATATTTATGTCTAATTTCATCAAGAAATAAATCTCTTGCTTCTTGGACAGTAAGTTGAGATAACTCTTGAAGTTTCCCATCAAGTTCTCTTTTAGTGTCGTCTAGACTTTGTCTATCTTGTTTTAATTCATCTTCTCTTGAAGCAATATCATCATATTTTTGCTCAATTTGTTCTAGTTTTTTTTCAATTTTTTCTTCTCTGTCTAGAATCCTTTCTTCAATTTTTTCTGCTTTTGAAGTAATTTCATTTGCTTCTTTTTTTGCTTGGAGCAATACTTTTTCTTTTTTATCTTCAGCTTCTTTGAGAATATTTTGAGCATCAGATTTAGCTTTATTTGTTTTTCTGTTTTCCCAAACATAAAATAAAACTACTGATACTGCCATTCAAAAAATCACTGAAGTTATTATTATTAATAAATCCATGTGTCGTGTATAAAAATATAGAGTGTGAAAAATGAGTTTCTTTAAAAATCCTTAGTTGAATGCTAAGGTAATATCAAAAAATGTGTGAAAATGTTTTGATGTAAAATCTTTTTAAAGACTTTATTTTTGATTAATTTTTGTTTCCATTTCAATAAATACCTATTTTTTGTATAGGTATTTATATATTACGGAAATTTAAAAAAAAGCAAAACAAAAGCAATATTTCATATAAAAATAGAAAAATTATTATTGACTATTTTTGTAAATATTTTATAAAAAATAATATAATTGCTTGATATATATATAATATGATATAATTTAACTACTAATTCAATTCATAAAAATTAATGGAGAATAATATGAATAAAAATCAAGTTATTAAATTTCTTGAACAAAGTATAGTTATTGCTGACTCTAAAATTGAGTTAAATCGATATGGGCATGAAAGTGATGAGTTTATTATTTCTTTTAACTCATTGCATAAAGTTCCCAGGGAACTTTATGTATTAGATGATAAAGAGTTTAATTTTATCAAGTTTGTGTTTTCAGATATTAAACATAATAAAAGTGGTTTTATTGATATCAAATTCTCTATTAAATGTAAAGGTTTTTTACTTCAAGGTGAATTAATATCAGATGGTATTAATTTCATAGATGGGAATGTAAAAATTGAAGAATTAGAACAAAATGATAAAACTATTTTCTCAATGACTTTTGAAGAAAAGTAGTTTTATAGATAAAAAAAGTACTTACCAATTGGTAAGTACTTTTTTTATTTTTAGAAAGCTAGTTGACTAGTCTTCTTCTGGTAATTTAAACCCTCTTTCTTCGATAATTTTAGTAGCTACGTTAGAAGGAACTTCTTCGTAGTGATCAAATTCCATACCGTAAGTTGCTCTCCCTTGAGAAGCTGATCTTAGGTCTGTCATGTAACCAAACATTTCAGATAAAGGAACGAAACAAGTAATAATTTTAGCTTGTCCTCTGTCTCCCATTTCTTCAATTCTACCTCTTTTTGAATTAATTTGACCGATAACATCACCCATATATTCTTCAGGAGTGTTAACTTCAACTTTCATGATAGGTTCCATTAGAATAGCTCTTGCTTTTCTACAAGCTTCTTGGAATGCTTTAGAAGCAGCTAATTTAAATGATAATTCAGATGAATCAACTTCATGGAATGAACCAAAAGTTAGAGTTGCTCTGATATCAACCATTGGGTAACCAGCAACAAAACCTCTTTGGTAAGATTCA
>CBFHLZ010000029.1:0-14132 GCA_965656795.1 Patescibacteria group bacterium | reverse complement strand
CAAAACTCAATTAAATATTTCTGATGACGAAACATTAGAAACAATGATTGAAATGTCTCAAAAAGAATTTCTCCTTATTTCAACAATGGCTTTTTGAAAATATAGAGGAAGAACTTTTGAAGATGTCGCAAAAATGGATTCAAATTACTTACAATGGATTATAGATGCAGACTTCACAGAAGATGTAAAATATACTTGTAGTGTTCATCTAGGACAAATTGAAGATAAAAAATTCTTTAGTTAATAAAATAAAAAGTAGAAGTTTTATAAAACTTCTACTTTTTTTGGTTGTAAGAATAATTTTGTCGTAAAATATATTACTCAAATAGTGATAATTGCCGTTAATATAGATATAATATTATAATCCATTCTATAGCTTAACTCTCAAATTAATTTTATAAAATTAATTCCTGATAATAAAATAAGTAAAAACATTAAATATTTTTTTATATCTATAGATTCTATTTTAAAAAATAATAAAAGTATTTTTAATGAAAAAAATGTTGAAATAAATAAGGAAATTGATGTGATAATAAGAATTAAAATATTTAATAGTATGAAATTTTCACTAAATAGTGAAAAAATATATATTGTTTTTGGTGAAACAATTGAAAAAAATATATTTACAAGAGTTGTTATTAGAAACAATAAAATTAATTGAGTAAATACTTTTCAAATAGAACTTAAATATTTGCTATAATCCATATTTTGTATTTATTTATTTTAGATAATATTATAGTTATTATATTACTCTATTTATTCTCTCTATCAAATATAAAATACTTTTTATTTTATTTCAATATCTAAGTGCTGTAATAATCAGAATATATTTTCTCTATTAAAAATTGTTCACTTTAGTGTATTATGATTTGGGTCGATTACGAAACTATGGCTTCCTGAAAAATCTACTTTTTCTAGTTTCGTTTGGAAAAATATAGATTTTTCAAGATTACAATATTCAAATTTTGAGTTTTGAAGATGAGTTTGAGTGAAATCACAGTCTTTTAATTCACAATCTGCAAAAATAGTATTTTTCATTTCTAATCAATAAAAACTACACAGTGAAATATCACAATCATAAAAATTTATTTGTAATAATAGACTTTCTAAATCAACAAATTTCAGTCACATTATTTTACAATCTTTAAATTTGATTGTATCAAAAGTGGTATTTTTTAGTTGAATATTTGATAAATTACATTTGTGAAATTCACAATCATGAAATCTTTTCTGAGAAAAATTATAATTAGAGAAATTTATTCAATAAAAAGAAATATCAGATATTTCATCTCATTGCATTATTTCGTCGATTTTTTCTTGTGTAATTTTTTGCATATAAATTATTTTCAAAATAAAATTTTTAATATTTTAATCCAATAAAATTAATTTCAAAATAAAAAGATAAGATATATAATTATATATCTTATCTTTTTATTATGGATTAAAACATTTTTTGCAAGGTGATATTTTTACATCCTTTGAATTGTAATGAATATGAGATGTAAATAAATTAAAATCATACTCTTTATCAAAATGAAATGGTATAATTTTATTTTGATCATATATATTACATTGTGTTCAAATTCAATGCAATCAAATACTATGAATAATAAATTCGTTATCATTAAATGATAAAAAAGATGGTGAAATAGTTTCAAAAAATTTCTTAGTGTTCCTATAAAGATTTGGATTCCCTTTTATTATACTATTAATTACCTCTCCATCAGATATTAATACTCAATTGAGATGATTTATTTCATGAATTAAGAAAGAAATTAGTTCTAATTCTTCATCAGTATCACCATTTAATATAAAATTAACATTATTTCCTGATATATCTAATCATTGTACATTAATTTTTAAAGGTACTTTATTTAAAACTCAAAATGGTAATTCATCTACAGTTTGTATACTTCAACATAACTCATGCATGAAAGAATGTCCCTGAGAAATTACCTTGTAACTTGGGTTAATTAGCTGGAAATATTTTTGAGATTTAAAGTTTTTTAATATTATAATATTTTTATAAAAATTGTCCTTTTCTGCTTGATTATCTCAAATAACAATATTTTGTGGAGAAATAGCTGCCCATTTTTTTTCATCTATTATTTCTATTAACCTTTGAGATATATCATCTACTAAGTCAAAATTCTCTTGCGTGAAATCCTCTCAGACTTGTTTTAGTATTTCAGGATGCTCGAATATATTGGACTCTTTGAACATAAGTGACTATTATAATTTTGTAAAACATATATATTATAAGATATAACAATCAAATATCAATAGAAAAACTAGAATCTCTCATACAATAAAAACTTTTAGAAAATACTATAATATATCAATTCCAATATTTATATGTTCAATTTATTATAATGATTGAGTATCAACATCTCTATTATTTCCTCTTTGACCACCTTTTTGAGCTTTATTTCATTTCATTTCAGCTCATTTATTTCCACCTCTTTTCATTTGTTTTCCTCCTTTTTTACCTTTATGTTCAGCTTTGAAAGTATTAAGCATAGTTTGTTCTTCATCAGAAATTGTTTCTCAGGCTTCTACTTTTTCTAAAATCGCTTGAATTTCAGCTTTTTTTTCTTCCATCTCTAATCTTTTAGCTTCCATTTCAGCTTTTTTTTCAATAATTTCTCATCTAATAATTTCTTGTTGATTTGTAAGAGTTTCTCCAGCTAATAATGCATCAATTACTTCATTATACGCTTTTCTTTCTGCTTGTTTTTCTTCTCTTTGTGCTTGCATTTCTGCTTTTTGTTCATCTGTTAATTCGATTCTTTCGAATTTACCTTTTTGAAATTCTTTTACAGTATTTGTAGTAGTTGTAGATAATTCTTCATCAGCATAAGAATAAGACAGACCAGTAGCAGAAACAGCTATTAAAGCAGCTGCAGCAATTAATTTATTTGTTTTCATAATGTTATAATTATTTTTGTAAAATTTCTATATTTAGAAATATATAAAGCTGTGTAATTCGCGAGATTACGAGATACACAATAACGACTCTCATTAAGAAATAGGTAAAAATAATTATAAAAATATTTTATTACTATTTTCTCATAAAAAAATATAATTTTATGAGAAACTCTCTATTATTAATAAAAAAATATAAATATTATTACTTTTTTGAGAAACATATTTTATTCGTAAAATATAAATAATTACATAATTTTTTACACGAATGGATCCAGAAATAAAATCAACAAATCTCATAGCGCTCAATAAACCAAAATGATACGTAGTAACAAAATCTGACGAACTCGGGAGAAAAACTGTATACCAACTCTTACCTCAATGGGTTTTTGATGATGGTTGGATGCCAATTTGAAGACTCGATTTAGAATCAAAAGGATTATTACTATTTACAAAAAATGGAAAAATCAGCAATGTACTCACAACTCCTGGAAACTGTAAAAAAATCTATGAAATCTGGGTAAGATGATTTGTAACACCCGAACATATACAAATGGCACTTGATTGAGTAGAAAGTCCTCACGGAATTCTCAAAGCAAAATTTGTCGAAAAAATTTGAAATGGTTGAGCAAAAACTAAACTTAGAGTCCAACTCGATGAAGGAAAAAATAGACATATTCGTCGTTTATTTTGAGCCATGAAAGATCCAAAATTCGCAACTCCCCTCAAAGTTTTACACCTGACCAGAGTAAGTATTTGAAGTCTAGAACTATCACTTGAAAGCTGAAAATGGGATTTTATTACCAAACAAGAAGAAAATAATTTACTTTGATGATTGTATTAAAAAAAAATCTCGTAGAAATACTAGAGTTTTTTTAGTGAGAAATTTTATTAAAATTTATTTTCAAAAATATAAAATAAACAAGAAAAAATATAATCTGATTTGCTAAAAATATAATAAAATTTAGATTATCATCCATTGCATATTCATAATAAATATTTATATATCAATTAAAAACGAAATACGATAATAATAAAAATAAACTCACAAGAAAAATATTTTTTATAGTTTTGAAATATTTTTTTTCTATTTTTAAATAATTTTTTAATAATTTAGTAACAAAATATGTTGTTAAATAAAGGGATATTAAAATAATTACAAATGAAATAATATTTTCCAAAATACTATTTCAATCTAGTAAACCTAGTCATGATAATTTTAATATCATAGAAAATAATATTAAAATTGCTATGAAGCAAAAATATTGAAATAAAAGTAAAAATATTATTTTAAAAATGAGTATAATTTTTTGAAGCATTTTAGGATTTTTGATTAGGAGTTATTAATTGATATTTATTCTCAAATATATACTATATATAAATATTATTATGTAAAAAAAAATTATGAAAAATTTATTATCAATAGTTTTAATTTTTATTTTAAGTATAAGTAGTGTTTTATCATACAATCCTACAATTAAAGATGAAACGAAATTAGAAATACTTTATGAAAAAATCGATTCTATTTACGAAAAAAATCCAACTAAAATTGAAAAATTACATGATAAAATAAATTTAGTTCTTCCTAAACTTACAAAAAATAACAAAGATAAATATTACATAACGCAATTAAATAATTATTTATCAACAAAAATCAATTGAATAAATCTTGAATCTGAGGATTATAAAGTAATTAATGTTATTGATTGAGATACTATCAAGATTATGTATCAATGAAATGCAACATCCATTAGAATGATATGAATTGATACACCTGAATTATCTACAACTAGATACTGATATGTTGAAGATTACTCAGATATAGCAAAAGATAAACTAGAAGAATTTATTGGAAATAATCCTATTCAAATAGAGTTAGATGAATCTCAATGAAAATATGATAAATACAATAGATTATTAGCTTATGTTTTTGTTAATTGAGAAAACGTTAATCTTAAAATGATTGAAAACTGATTAGCGAAAGAATATACTTATAATTCAGATTATAAATACAAAAATGATTTTTTAATGGCAGAAAAAAATGCTAAAGATAATAAATTATTAATTTGGTCAGAACAAGAAGATATAAAAGAAATTGAGAATAAAGAGGAAGAAAATCAAAATAATGGATATTATTTTTATACTTCTTTACATCATTCTGCAAAATTATATTATTGTGAAACAGATTCAGATTGGGAAGGTCTATCAAAAAAATATTTAAAAAAATATAATTCAGTAGAAGAATTATTAAATGATGCCAATAATTCTACAAAAACTTTAAATAAAGAATGTAATTAAAAATAAAAAACTCTCGTATTTCTACGAGAGTTTTTTTGTAATTCATTTTGGTCAAACATGAATAACTGATAACTTTGTTAAGATAGAAGTTTAAAAAAAATTTTAAATATTGATTGTTTAATTTTATACTATCTTATTTAAAAAAATAAATTATAATTTTTAAAATTAGTATATCAGTTTATTTTATAGTATTTATAATAAAAATATTTCTTTTTCTTTCAAAGTAATAATATCAATATCTTCTCATTTATTTTTTAGAATTTTAATTAATTTATCATCTCAATTAAAATGACATATAGTTTTTAGATCTAGTAATCAAATTCAGTCAAATATTTCTTGATAGTCATTTGAATAACTATATTTTGCTAATATATTCGCTCAAGCAGAAACTCAAACAATATTTTTTCAATATAATAAATGTTTTTTGTCTTTTAAATATCAAATATAATTATATAATTTTTTATAATCTCATCAATTTATATAAATATATTTTGAATCTAAAATTTGATTATCTAAGTTATTTATATTTCATAAAACTATGTTATATTTTTTTCATAAAAACTTATATAGGTTATTACTAATCTTTTCTGCATTCCAATCTATATCATATCAAGCAAATGGAATATATAATACATTATCTTCTTCTTCAACATAATCAGATAATATTGTATTATAAAAATTCAAATTATTATCACAATATTCTGAAGTAGATCATCAATGTAATATTATTTTATTCTCAGAATCAAAATTATTTAGTAATTTTAATAATTCATCAAAATCAACTTTATTAAGAAAATGTTTTATTTCTTTTATAATTAAATATTTTTTTGAAGAATGTATAGAATTTTCTAAAATAGATAATCAAAATTTATTTCTTAATGATTCTTTCTCTGCTAAATTAGGATTTGTTACTCATATAATTTTATCAAAAAAATCAAAATTATAATCTGATGAAACTACATAATAAATTATTTTTTTTTGAATTAAGCTTTTTTCTAATGAAGAAAAAAAAGGTTTATTTTTTAAAAAGCCATATAGACAATAAATATCATCACTATCTAGTATTTTATTTCATTCATAAAGAATAGTAATACCTTTATTTATTAATTCTGATTTTACAGATTCTTCTAAACTCCTATTTAATAAGTCTGGTTTTAATAGAATAAAATTTAAATATTTTTTCATATTGTTTTTAAAATAAAATTTAAAATATTTTCTATTGAGTCATTTCAATTTATATAGAACTTTTTACTATGATTAATATTTTTTAAATAACAGTTATTATATTTATTAAAATCACAGCTATAAAATAATTCTGGAGTATTATTTTTTCTAAAAATATCATTATTTAATCTATGAATTCTATCATTATTATCAATATCTATAATAAAAATAAAGTCTATTTTTTGTATTTTTGATTTATATTCATTATCATTAATAGTGTCTAAATAATTTAATTTATCAATTTTTCATTTAGCATAAGCAAATCATAATAAGCTATAAACAGTTCTATCAAATATATAAATCTTATTTTTATCTAAATTTAAGTTTCTTTCTAGTTCAACATCTAAAAAATAATTAAATGTCTTTTTAAAGTCTAGTTCTGATTTAAAGTCTAAATTAAAAGCCTCTTTATTTTTTATTCTTGGAGTATGTTCTTCAACAAAAATTCAATTAAGTTGTTCAGCTAATAATTTTGATATTGTTGTTTTTCAGGAACATATTCATCACTCTAATCCTATAATCATTATATATCTAAATAATTAAGTAAATCTTGCATTTCTTTTAATCTATTTATATTATTTATATTTTCTATATTAAATCATTCTTTTTCTAATCTTTTTAATTCTTTTTCTCAGTTCCATAGTTTATCTAATAAAAATACATCAATATTATGATTATTATTCTTAACATTTAAACAATTATATAATGCATCATCAATAAATACATTTATTCATAACTCTTTACAAATAGATGATTTATTCATTCAAATATAAATATCATTATCTAATCAAAATTTTCTAAATAACGTTTGAGTTATTTTCTTTGTATCATAATCTTGATATAAAAATCTACTTGTTATAAAAATGATTTGATAATTTTTATTTTCTAATTTTTTAATAATATCTACATTTTTTTGTAATAATGGTACTTTACTATAAATATCTGACTTCTTATAAATATATTTTAACTCTTCAAAAGATATTCCCCATATTTGATTTAAATGCCAAAAATCAATATCTGTAATTTTAATTTTTTTTCAAGTATAAAAATTTAATTCAGATATTATAAATGAAATAAAATCATTCATTACATCATCTATATCAATTCATATTTTTTTCATATTTTACATTTTTTTAGGAAATCATGATATTGGCTCTCAATGAGCATATTTTGGAAACATTATATATTTTGAAATATCTTTATTTTTGTTTAATAATGTAACTATTCTTTCTACTCAAGTAGCAAATCATCCATGAGGAGGACATCAATTAGATAGTGCCTCTATATACCAAGAATAATATTTTTCAATATATTCATCAGAATATCATATAAGTTTCAACATTTTATACTGTAATAATGGGTTATTTATCCTAATATCTCAACCAGCAACTTCTTGTCAATTAAATATTAAATCATAATTATCTCACCTAACAGATAATGGATTTTTCTCTAATAAATCTAAGTCTTCTTCAAGAGGTTTTGAAACTATATGATGACTTGGGTGAATTTTTCAATTTGATATTTCAAATATAGGACTCTGAATTACCCAACATAGTGAATATTCTTTTCATTCTAAAATTGGTTTTTCTGTTCAAAATTTACTCATTGCTTCTTGATAAGTAAAAACAGGAATATTTCAATCTAAATTTATTCATTTTGATTTAAATAATTCTTTTATTAATTTTTCTAATATTAATCTAATATCTTTAGATGTCATATTTGCAACTTCAACATCCATTTGAGTAAATTCAATTTTTTTAAATTCACTATCTGCATCTCTTCTAAAACATCTAGCAATTTGAAAATATTTTTGAACTCAAGATAATATAGATAATTGTTTATAAACTTGGGGTGATTGTGGTAAAGAATATACTCACCCTAATTTTTCATCATGAACTAAAAAACTTTCATCAGCATATTCACTAAAAACTGGTCATAAAATAGGGGTTTCGATTTCTATAAATCAGTTATTTTCAAAGTATCTTCTAATATTCTTTATAATATTTTCTCTTTCCTTTATAGCATCAAAAACTCATTCTTGTCTATAGTGAATATATTTGTATTTTCTTTGTTCCTCTTGTCATGCTAAATCTATTTGATTATCATTAATAAATTCATCATTAATAGATATTCAATTTACTTTTAATCACTTAACCTCTCATTCTTGAGTGATTATTGACACATTAGAATTTAATAGACTTCTAAGTAATATTAAATCTTCATCTTTTAAAATATTTTTATTTAAAAAGAATTTTTGAGTTCAATACTGATTTGTTAAATAAAAATATAGACTATTTTCATCACCATCAATTCTTGATATAAATCATGAGACTTCTTGATTATTTAGTATTGAATTAATTTGTAATCAATAATTAATTATTAAATTATTGATTTTTTGAGATAATTCTTTTTTTTCTATATCTTGTAATATTAATTTTTCTTCTAAAGATTTATATTTCATATTATGGTAAGTTAGAAAATAAATTTACTTATATTATTTATAGCAAGTTCTTCATCAATAGACTTAGGAGGAGTTTTCATATATAAAGCTGATACATTTTCAAGTATTCAATATTTTTCTAAATCCAATGATTTTTTTACATATCTTACTACATCAAGAATCGATCAAGCAAAATTTGGACTATCTTCAACCTCCATTTCTACTTTTATATTAAATGGGGCATTTCAAAAATTTCTTCATTCATAATTTATTTTACAAGTTTTTCTGTCTCACATATTTTCTACATATGAAACATTAATAGAAGTAGGAACATTAATACTATCAAAGTTTGAAACAGCATTTTTTTTAGATTTATGCTTACTTTCTCATCTATACATTAAATTTAAAAAATCCGTATTTCATGCATAATTAATTTGATACATTTTATCTAAAAATAAATTATCTCTTATATTAAAAATTTTATTAATATATCTATTAAGAATAGATCATCATAATTGACTTTTAATATCATCTCAAACTAAAACAGATTTTTTATTTATATATTTTCAAGAATTTACAATTTTTGAAGGCATTCAATTTATAAAAGATAATCCTAATTTATTAATAATTAATTCCGCATAATAATTAGAAGCTTCATCAGATCAAGTAGGAAGCATATTTATAAAAATTTCAGCTCATGATTTTCTTATTTCTTCAATAAATAATAATTCATCAAAATCAATATTATCAATAGGATTTACTAAATTAATAGTTTTATCAAAAACTCCATCTAATGGATTTCATAAAATAACTTTTACTCATGAGATATTTTCAATTTTTTTTATAGTATAAGCATTATTTGGATACTCATAAATTGCTGAATTCAAATCTTTTCAAACTTTATTTTTTCATATATCTATTGCACATACAATATCTATATCGCTAATTTTATATCAAAAAATTTCTTTATGAGGATTTTCTTTGTAGTATTCTATTCATTCCACTATTGATTTTGAACAATTTCAAACTCAAATTAATCAAATTTTAATTTTTTTCATATAAATTTGGATTAAATTGTAAAATAGGATTATAATTTAAAAGTCATTCATGTATATTATTAATTGTTCTTAAATTAATATTTACAATTTCATTAACTGCATGAGTATTATCCTTTATATCTCAAACTATTTTCACTAAAACTTCATGTGGATTATCTATATTATCTCAAACTTTTGCAACTATATTTATATAATTTTCATATCATAATTGTAAATATATTTCTTCTGAAATCTTTCATGCAATATAATTAAATAACTTTCAACCATGATATATTGGATTTTTTCAAGAAAATGCTTCAATATTACTTTCTCTTACTATTGAAATTACTCAATTATACTTATTTCAGCGACCAACTACCCCATAATCTCAAGTATCTAATGCTGATCAAAATGGTACCATATATACAATATTTCATTCATCACGATTATTTATAAAAATATTATTTAAATTAAAATTTAAATTATTCAATTTTAAATAATTTTCTAATTGATTTTTTAAGTCAGTATTAATAATTTCTATATTTTTATAATAAAATTCTTTATTAGGAGTTAGCTTAGCTAAAAATGGTATACAAACAGTGATATCAATATCATTTAATCTTCTATTTGCAAGTACTTTGACATCATATCAAGTAAAAGGAAAATTATTTTTAAATTGAAATCAATTAATATAATTTTCTAAAAAAATAACTATTTTTTCAAGTCAAGATAGTGGAGAATAAGCAGAACAAATAACACTATCATTTGATTTTAATTTATTATTTGAATCTTGAACTTCTTGGGTTGACTTAGGTTGATACCAATTTTTTGGTCTCCCAGCTCAAATTCAATCGTTGATATCTATTATTAAATCAATATAATTTAATATATCCAAATTTTTAAATATATTAGTGAAAACTTGAATCACACTATCCTTAAAAATTGAATAAATTGGTATATCTTCATTATCTACTCTTTGAGTTACTTTTCAAAATAAGTAACATCTTATAGGTTTTATGATTTTATAATCTCAAAATTTAACTTCTGATTTTGCTCAAGATAAAAGTACTTTATCTACCCAATGATTTGGGATATATCAATATTTATATTTTGTATAATTTGAGTAATTAATAACAAAAACCTCAGCTATTAAATCTGATAATGTATCTGGATGTCAAATTCATTTTCTTTCTACGAATTCATAATTTTCTTTAGTTATTGACTTGTAATAAGTGTCAAGTATTTTTATCATAAAAATAAATTAAATAATAAACTATTAATAGTTATAATTATATACTATACCTTGTCAACATATTTTATAAGTACACCCTAAATTTTAATAAATGAGTTAAAATAAATCCTTAATATCAACTCATAATCATTTGGCTAATTTTTCTAGATTTAATACACTAGAATTTACTTCAGCTCTCTCAATATTTGAAATATAGAATCTATCTAATCAAGAAGATTTGCTTAGTTTTAATTGGCTTATTTTTTTGATTTTCTAATTTCTTTTACTTTACTTCAAATTTTTTCTAATATTTCCATATTTATTGATTTAAAGATAAAACTAAACTTATTAGAATCATTTTAAATGTGTATCCATGAGAATTTGATTTTGATAAATATCTAGATAAAAATAAAGAATGATATGTATTAATAGAGTACAACAAAGAAAAAACTCTACTTAGTAATTACCAAGTAGAGTTTTCCTAAATTCTTAGATCAGAAGATTATAAACTAACTGATTGATGAGATTTTGCTTTTATTAAACTTTTGAAAGAAAAGTTTAAGGTGTTATTCAATTTTGGTCAACAACCAATAACCACTGAACAGTTAAAATTGAAGTATTAAAGGTGTTATAGATATATATTTAATATGTCAATTACATATGTTCGTCAGAACTATGACTATCTACATCTTCTCATTTATGCATAGTATCCATATGTTCATCATTATCATTTTTATCCATCATATCCATATCATCTTCAATCATATGAGAGTCATCTGACATATCCATATTATTATCCATAGTTTTATGTTCAGTATCTGTCATTTTCATGTGTTCATCAATAGTCATATTCATTCTAGCTGCAGCATCTTTCATTTCTTTATACTCAGTAGTAGTCATATTATATTTTTCAGCTTGTTGTGCTTCTGTTAAAGGAGCTTCTCAACCACATGATGCCAATAAAACTGTAGATAATACTAATAATGATACTAATAATACTTTTTTCATAATAAATAAATTATAAATATAAATTAAAATTACGTGAGTTTTTGTAAGTTTTCTTTCTTAGTTTTTTATAAATTGATTTTTCTTTCTCTTAAATAAGAGAATAAAATAGGTAAAATAATTAAAGTAAGTGCTATTGAAGTAATTAAACCTCATACTACAACTATTGCTAATGGTTTTTGTAATTCAGATCATACTCAAGTACTCCATATCATTGGGAATAATCAAATAACCGATGTAAAAGCTGTCATTAAAACTGGTCTTAATCTAACCATAGCTCAATGAATAACTGACATATGAATTCCCTCTTTTGTAATTATAGCATTATTAAAATCATTGTTATTTAATGTTTTTTCATCCATTAAAGGTAGTCAGAATTTTTCTCTAAATGCATTTTCAAGATATAAAATCATTACTATTCATGTTTCAACTGCATTTCAAAAAAGTGATATAAATCATACTGAAACTGCAACAGAGAAATTAAATCAAGATATATATAATGCAATAATTCAACCCACTAAACTAAAAGGAATACTTAAGGCAACAATTCAAACTAATCATCAATCTTTATATGCTAAAAATAATATAAATAATATTATTAGAATAACTGTTGGTACAATTATTTTTAATGTATTTTTTGCTCTTAATTGATTTTCATATTGTCATGTCCATTCAACATAATATCATTCTGGTAAATCTAAATTTTCATTAATATATTTTTTTCAATTATCAACAAATGTAACTAAATCTATTCATTGAACATTCATTTGAACAGCTGATCTAATTACTCAATTTTCACTATTTATTGTTGAAGGTCAATCAATTAATTCAATATTAGCAACTTGAGATAATAATATATTTCATGTAGGAGAAGGAATAACTAGGCTTTTTATATCATCTAAACTTTCTCTATAATTATTATTCAATCTTAATTCAATTCAATATTTTTCTCTTCATTCAATTGTTGTTGATATAGTTTTTCATCAAATTCAAACTGAAATAGTATTTAAAACATCTCATTTTTTTACACTATATTCATTTAATTTACTTTCATCTAAATCTATTTGAAGGTACTTCAAACCAGTAGTTCTAATAGCAGTTACTCCGAAACCTCAAGGAACATCTCACATTAATTCTTCGGTTTTTATAGCTAATTTTTCTAGTTTCATTGGATTATCTCAGAATATTTTGATTCATACCTGAGCTCTGATACCTGTAGAAAGCATATCTATTCTTCAAATAATTGGTTGTGTAAATCAATTCCAAAGATTATTAATTTTGATTTTTCTATTCATCTCATTAATAATATCTGATTTAGTAATTCATTCTCTCCACTCAGATTTTGGTTTTAAAGTTATTATAGATTCAAGCATAGCGAGTGGTGCTGGATCAGTTGCAGTATTAGCCCTTCCAGCCTTTCATACTACTTTTTCTACTTCAGGAATTTCTGATATAATTCTATTTGATTCTATTAGTAGATCTCTAGCTCTTCTATCACTCACATCAGGTACTGTCATAGGCATATACATGATACTTCACTCATCAAGTGGTGGCATAAATTCAGAACCAATTCTTGTAAATAATCACATTCAAACAACTAATAATATTCATGAAATTGTTAATGCTAATTTTCTTTTCTTTAGTGCTAAAATTAATATTGGTTCATAAATTTTTTGTAAAAAATTTACAACTGGAATTTCATGGTCTTTTTTTAATTTACCTTTTAGAAAAAATACACATAAAACTGGTGCTAAAAACAATGAAGAAAATAATGCTCAAATCATTGCAAACATATTAGTAAAAGCAAGTGGAGAAAATAATTTTCATTCTTGTCATTCTAATGCAAATATTGGTAAAAATGAAAGTATTATAATTAATATTGCAAACATAAGTGGTCAAGCAACTTCTTTTGTTGATTCAGTAATTATTTTAGTCCTTTCTTTTAAGTTTAAATTATCTTTTCAAAGTAGCT
>CBFHLZ010000028.1:0-14301 GCA_965656795.1 Patescibacteria group bacterium | reverse complement strand
AAACTTGAAGATTTATCAGTTCCAGAAGTTTCTGAAACAAAATCAATAGCAATAGCATACGGTAAATATAAACAAAAATCACCTAACCTTATTTGGTACGGAGATTTGTCAACGGCTGAAATAACAGAAGAAGTTGGAAACTGGATTTCATCAGAAGATGTAACAGTTGGTTATAGATATTATTTAACACAATGGTATGCTTTGGCGCACGGTGTTGTTAATTTTCATGAGCTTTATATGGATGATAAATTAGTATGGACTAACGAAGGACAAACAGGAAATTATACAGCAAGATACGGAACTGAAAAAGGCTTATTTATGGACGAACGTGAATATTTTGAAGCAAAAATGGACTTTTATTCAGGCGATCAAAATCATACAAAAAATAATCATTTAGACGCACAAGGTATTGATCCTCCTGTTTATGACGGTATTTGTCATATGGTATTCAGAGGAGTTGTTGATTCTGATGTTGAGGGTCGTGTTGATATTTCAACAAGAGGTGCTTTAATAGGTAATAGCTTAAACTTAAGGCCGTTAGCATTTGTGTGTAGTCGTTATCCTGATATTCCTGAATTTGAGAATCAAAGTATTGTTAATATAAAT
Organism: Patescibacteria group bacterium; assembly: GCA_965656795.1. Lineage (GTDB taxonomy): Bacteria > Patescibacteriota > Gracilibacteria > BD1-5 > UBA6164 > CAJXJP01. The sequence continues at coordinate 13,695 of CBFHLZ010000028.1, read as the reverse complement.
GATGATTGCAACCCTGCATTTATTATATATGATATTTTAACAGCAAATAAATATGGATTAGGATTAAAAAAAGACTTAATAGATATTGATAGTTTTAAACAAGCAGCGCAAACACTTTATGATGAAGAATTTGGTATATCAATAATTTATGAAGATAAATTTCGCTGTGATGAGTTTGTAAATGAGGTTTTAAGAAACATAGCAGGAAATCTTATTGAAGATGCAATAACAGGTAAATTAAAACTAAAATTAACAAGACAAGATTATATTGAAGAAGATCTTTTATTATTTGATGAAAATAATGTTATTGAAGTTGATAGTTTTTCAAGAACTACAAAAAATGAGCTTTACAATGAAGTTAAAGTAACATATACAAACTCTGAAAATAATTATAAAGAATCTATTGCAATGTTTCAAAATCTTGGTCTTGATTTTACAGATAGAGCAGCTAAACAACGTTCAGTAACATTATCATTTCCTTGGATAACGAAACCAGAACTTGCAGCACGAGTAGCAAATAGAGAAGCTGTACCAATGACAAGCGTTTTGTCAAATATTGTAATAAAAACGCATATTATTGAAGGTTTAGAAGTTGGAGACGTATTTAAATTTTCTTGGGAAGATTACGGTATTGAAAGTATTGTTTTTAGAATACAGCAAATAAATTATGGTAATTTAAATAGTAATACTATGACTATAAGCGCAATACAAGATTCTTTTAATTTAAATTTCACGACATATTCGCCAAGCAGTGATAATAAATTTGAAGATATAAACTTAAATCCAAAAGCTATGAATCTTTCTTTTATTGAAACACCATACTTTATAAATGATATAGAAAATGGATTGTTATTTTATCCGCCAATCAATGATCTTAATTCAAAATATTATGAAGTTTATATAAAAGAAGATCATACTACTGATTACATTAAAGCTTCTGATAATTATAAGTTTACAAGTTATTTTTCATTACAATCAAATGTAACAAAAACAAGTGAAATAAGAATAAAAAATATAGATGAACTAAATATAACTAATGCAAATAATACTGATAGAGATGCGGGTAAAAATCTATTGTTTTTAAGAAGTACTATTGACGATAAAGAAGAATTTATATCATTTAAGACAATTACACAAGAAGCAGAAAATATTTATTTGTTAGGAGAAGTTAAACGTGGTTGTTTAGATACTTTACCTCAAGATTGGAATGAAAATACAGCTTGTTATATTATGAAAGCTTCACATACAGAATCTAAAAATGTTGATTTAGATATTAATGAAAATATTAAATTAAAAGCAGTTGCAACAACAGGGTCAGGAACTTATGATTTTAACGCAGCAGTTGAAATTGATTATACTATGAAAGGTGAAAAACGAAATATAAAACCAATTCTACCTTCAGATTTGAAAGCTAATAATAACACATTTTTAAATGGAGATATAACAATCGGTCAAACTGATTTATCATTAACATGGGGTTATAGAAATTTAATTAGTCAAAGTAAGGTTAAAGGTTTTTATGACAATGATACAAATAATATTAGTAATGTAGATTATGATATATCAATATATGACAATGATACAGATACTTTATTAAAAAATATTTCTGTAAATGTTGATAATTATATTTTTAACGATGAAACAACTATAAATCCTGATGGACTGTATTATAGTAATTTAAGAGTTGAAGTTAAATCAGTGTTAAATACAGAAGTTTCAAAAGAAACTATAATTTTTAATGTATTACGCTCATAAATTGATTAAGTTAAAAAAAAATATTAGAATATAAGTCAGGAGAATTAAAAAATGAGTTTTAAAACACTATTGAATATAAAAGATAAAAAAATGAGAAGTAAATATTTAGCAGAAACATTAACTGAACGTGAAAAACGATTAGTTGAAAAAATGCTAACTTCAATAGAATTGTCAGGAAAAGGTTTATCAAATAGAAAAATAACTGATTCCATCGGAATGGGTCATGAAAATATAAAAAAATGGCTATTGAAAGCTGAAAAGGCTATTGAAGAATGTGAAGAAGAGTTTTTAGAACATGCAGAACATGAAGATTATTTATATATAGAGTTTAAACGTTCATTTTCACAATCAAGAGCATTATATCAACAAAAAATGTTAGGGCATATAGAAGCACAAGCTGAAGGTTTGTTTGAAGTTAATGAAGGAAGAACAGTAATGATAAATAAACCTGATTGGAAAGCCGCAAAATGGTTGTTAGAAAAAAATGATGCTGAGGAATATGGTGATAAACAAGAAATAAACATTAATCACTCTGGTAATGGTGGCGGAAGCGGTGGTGCAATTGTGATACCTGTTCTTGGTTCTAATGTTTCAGAAGAAGAATTAAACAAAATGCTTGCTGAATCACAAACAAATTTAATTAAAGAAATTGAAAGTAAAAAATAAAATTAGGAGAAAAATATGAGCTGTATGTTGTATCAAAAATGGAAAGGTTCAGTCACAAATGTTGAAGCTGATTCATTTGTAGAAGTTTTACCTTTTTCGAGAGATAAAAGATACTTTTTAAAAATACATAATAGAAGTAAAACAGGGTTTTTAAAAGTAGCTTTCTCAGAAGATGAAGCAAATCAAAATATATATGTTTTGGTAGGTCCAGGCGGTTTCTGGGAAATGGAGAATGTTGTACCTAAAAATGCAGTATGGTGCTCAGGTGATGAAGAATCTGTTGATGTAGTTATATATCAATTAAGTTATTAACAAGGAGATAATATTTATGAGTATAAGTAACGGAATGCCATCTGTAGGAAGTGTAACAAACAATATAACAAATATAAATTATCAAGAAGCTGAAACTTATGCAGCCATAGGTAATACTATTTCTGATAACACAGGTATACCATCAACACTTCCACCAAATTCAAATTCAAGAGTTGTTGTTGTTAATTTTTTTGGAAATGGAAGTGATGAATTATTAACTCCTCCTGTTTCACCTCAACCTATTGTTGGTGGGACATTCAATGGATATTTAAAAATACAATTAAATCTTTTAGTAAAATCAGGGTTTCTTGAAGATACAGGTGATGGTGGTATGATTGTTTTACCTGGCGGTAGTGGATTATATAATACACCACACGCTTGGTTAGATATGTCAAGCACAAGTAATTCAAATAATGTTGGTTTTATTTTTGGAATTGAAAGAGGGTCTGAAATATTATTTTCACAAAGGGTCACAGGTGGACGATTAAGTAATGCAAATGATAGAACTAACATTTCTGGCGGTGGATTTGTAAATTTATTAGAAGGTGATAAAATATATGTATGGGGTTGTTCAGAAAAAAACAGTGAAGTCTGGATATATGATTGCAATCTTGGTTTAACACTGAGAAAAGGAGTATAAGATGGCTATAACGAATATTTTTAGAACAGGTGGTGGAGGCTCTGGTGGTTTTCAATTTCCTGCAGAAAAAATAATATTAAGTATTAAAGATTTAACTTCAGAAGGTTATATGTCTATGAATGTTGATATAATTTTGTTGAAAGACGAAGCTCCGAAGTTATGGGAAATATATAATACAGGAGCAGATTTATTTACAATAAAAGCATTAATCGCAGAAGGTTCTGATAAGAGCTTTTGGATATTCATAGAATAAAAAAAATAGGAGAATATGAAATGTATTACGCATGTTATTTTAAACACAATGGAAAAACTTTTGATATAAAAACAGAACCTTATTCAGATATTGATTGTAGATCAATAGGTATAACAAATAAACAAAAGGATGAAATTTTACAAGCACTAAACAAAGGTCTTTTTGTTCACATAATAGAGGAAAATATAGTTTTGAAAATTAATGAAGCAAAGAAAAGATTACAAATTGAAACAGAAAGAGACGGGTTTTTAGAAGAAACAGAACCTTACTTTAGAAGCAGATACGCAGATAGAGTTTTAGGTTTGACAGACGAAGAAAAAGCATTATTATTAACATATTATGATCAGCTTTTAAATATGCCTGAAGATTTTGACAACTCTTTAAATAAAGATGAATGGTATTACGTTTTTGTAACGCCTGGCGATGATGAAACAATTTATGAATTAGAAGAAGTTTATATATTAAATAAACCAATTTTCATAGTTTAAAAAATAATAGGAGTATTTTAAAATGTCAGAAATAATAAATGAAGATCTTTTAGTTTTTAAAGATATATTTTATATAAGTGCAAAAGATTTATCAATTCCAATATATCCTGAATCAGAAAGTTTTATTGATGTTACAAATGATACTGTTTTATTACGTTCTGATTATCCTGATTTATCAAGTTATTATTCAACAACAGGTAATTTTTCGCTATTTGGAAGTAAAGGTGGTAATTTTTCAAAATCGGCTGTTAATGTTACTAAAAGTGATGAAATATATATAAGAACATTAAGCAGTCAAGATATTTCTTTTGCAAATAATCCAAATTTTTCAAGCGAAGCTTCCAAAAATAATATCGATCATTTTTATAATTTTAGTTTATTCATAGATAATAAACTATTTATACAATTATATGATAATTCAACTGGAGTAGTAAAGTGGGGGTTAAAAACATATTCTTACATTAAATCTGATAATATGAGTCAATTAGTAAACTCTATTTCTATCGAAGGTAGTAATTCAACTTTTTTTGAAGAAATACCAGGTATGGACCCTACAAATATAGTTTTTTATGCTAATCAAGTTAACTCAGGACAAAATGAAAATTATGTTTATTTTAGATCAGCAAAGCATTCTTCTTCAACAGATCCAAACAACGATGCTTTGAATCAAATTGTTTTTTGTTCAATTGAAGATTTTAGAAATGATTTTTTTACTTCTCAAAGTTTTAAACTATTTAATTATAAAATTTTTGATCCTGATTTTTCAAATGGTAGAGATTCTTTTTTATTAATGAATAGAAACGGTTCTGTTGTTATAAATAAAAAAGGATTGGATAAAATAACATTATTAAATCCATTCAATGAAACTAAAATTGATGAAATATTGTTAAGTGATTATTCAGCATTGTCTAATGGAAACTTCACTGTTTCTCAAGGGATGAACGGGATAGATTATTTAATAATAAATGGTTCTATAAGTTCTTTTGTTTTTGAAATAAGTTTAACAAACGGCTTTGTTTTTGTTGAAAAATTTGACGGAATTTCAGTTGGATATTATACGCCAGGATGTTACTTTTTCAGAGAAACATCAGGAGGTAGTTATAGCTCTACATATGATAAAATAAACACAAACGGAATTATTCAAAACTTAACAGAACTTGGTTTAACATACAATTTTATTGTTTCAAATTATTATTATGAAAATCACGCATCGTTTTGCAGCAGAAGAATAGTTGATAATAATGAAATTCAAATCAGAGGTACAAATGATTCATACGTTTACTTTTTAAAGTTTATTGAAGATACAAATACATTTACAATACAAGGTCAAGACTACGGTAACGGAGAGCACAAAACTTGGATTTTGGGAGTGTAATTTGATTAAATAAAAAATCAATGTTAAAATATAAGTATAATGAATAGAAATTTATTATACTTTTTTTTAACAAAAAAATCTCAAAATAAAAATAATAATAAATCAGGAGATTGTTATGAGTAATAAAGATCTTAATTCAGAAGAATTAGATAAAATTAAAAACCTAAAAATGTTTAAAAATTCAAGAAAAGGTAAGGGTAAAGGTAAACCGCTTGGAAAGAATAACAAAACAAAAGAAAAAGAATTAAAAGATTTTGAAAAAAAGAAAATTTCAGAATCAATATCACGTCAAAATAAAAATAAAAAAATTGTTTGGCGACCATTCCCCGCATTGAAAGGTCAAATCTATTCAAGTCAAGAAATGTTCTTGAATATGGATCATATCGACCAAGTTTTATATACAGGCTCAAGATATATAGGTAAATCAGATGCACTTATTGCGGCATTTGTTAAGCATGTTGGTGCAGGTTATAAAGATAGATGGCGAGGTTGCATAGTAAGAACAACATACAAATCATTACAAGATATAATTAAAAAAGCTAAAAAAATGATATTTGCAGCATACGGACAAGACGAAGTTAAATTTTTGGCAGGTGATCAAATGAAGTTTGTTTGGTCTACAGACGAAGAATTGCATTTTAGAACTTGTAAAAATGAATCAGAGTACGAAAAATTCCACGGCCAGGAGTACCCGTTCTTGGGGATCGATGAATTAACTTCATGGGCTGATTCAACAGTTTATGATGCTTTAATGTCTTGTAACAGGGTCGATTATTTGGAAGATCAGCTTAATCCACCAGTAATGATGAGAGCCACAACAAACCCTTCAGGGAAAGGCAGAAATTGGGTTAAAAAATATTTCATCGATCCAAAACCGATGGGTCAAATAATAACAGACGAGTATGAATTTGACGGTGAAATAATATCAAATACACGTGTAGCAATAAATGGGAATTGGCAGGAAAATCCATACGCTGATAAAAAATACATTGCTAAACTATTTAACCTTGAAAAAACCGATTATCCCAAATTTCGTGCATGGCTTTTTGGAGATTGGGATGTGGTCCTTGGAGGTATGTTCGGAGATCTATGGAAACCGCATATTCATATGTTAGAACCTTTTGACATACCAAAATCATTTCTTGTTGATAGAAGCTATGATGATGGAACAACCGATCCTTATTCTTGTTTATTTTGGGCGCAAGCACAATCAACATGTAAAATAAATAGAAATGGTGAAATAGTAACGATTCCTGAAGGCAGTTTAATTCTTATTAATGAAATATATGGAGCTGATCCAACTAATCCAAAAAAAGGTCTTTATCAATCAACAAAACATATTGCTGAAGCAATAAATACAAAACAAGAAGCACTTCTGAATGGGTTGTTAAAACAGCATAGCACAATAAATGCAGGTCCCGCAGATTATATGATTTGGAGTAATTCACGAGTTAAAGGCGTAAGAACAACAGCAGATAAATTTAAACAGCACGGCATAAAATGGCAAAAAGCAAAAAAACATGGAGAACATTCAAGAATTCAAGGTGTCAGAATATTTCAAGATATGTTGTTAGCAAGCGCAGAAGGTGATTTAGAAAGTCCACATTTTTATGTATTTAATGTTTGTAGAAACTTTATATCAAACGTTATAAATTTACAGAGAGATGAAGCAAATCCAGACGATATAGACCAGACGCAAGCCGATCATGATTGGGATGCATGTCGTTATAGAATTACGAAAAAAACAGGAAAAGTAGAAGTTCATTACTAAAATAATAATAATAATAAAAAACATTTAGGAGATTTTTTAAAATGAAAAAAGAAGACGTATCAACGCAAAATATAACAGCGCCAGTAATAAATACGAATGGTAAGAAAAAAGAAAAAGGTTTTTTTGATTATCTAACTGAAAGAACGGGAATTATGGAAGAAGTTTATCAGTCACGTGATTTAATGCGTGATATTGAAGCAGGGCTTGATAATCAATTTATGAAACAGAAATATATTCAAAAATTTGCAAAAGAACCCGATGAAAATTATAAAAATAGATTAAATGATTCTGTATTTTATAATATCACCAATAGAATGATAAAAATAAACTATAATAGACCGTTCGGCAAACCCGCACAACTTACTTCAAAAAATGATTTTTTATCTTCATTACAAGAAGATTTTGACGGTTTTGGCAACTCTTTGACAGATTTTGGTAAAAAATTATTTAAAAGAAGTTTATATGATTCACAAGGTCATGTATTTGTCGATTTACCAGTGAATTTAGATGAAAATGGTAAAAGTATATTTAATCCTGAAGTTAAACCAAATGCTTTTGTTCTTGATAATGATAGAATACTTGGTGCAAGAGTTAATTCGAATGGTGAAGTAATACATTTACGTTTTGCAACAGAAGAAGAATCACCGCACTTTGAAAATCCTTTTGACGTTCAGAATGTTAAAACTATTTATGTTTTTGATAAAATTGGTAATGAAGTGTATTATAATATTTTTAGACAAGTTGGAGATACATTTAAAGCAGAATTTGATTATAGTGAAAAAGATAGAATATTTTCAACACAAAAACATCCGTTAAATTACATTCCTTTAATTTCATTTTACCCTGAAGATACTGATAATGCATTTTATCCTGACTTGATTTTTAAAGATTTAGCAAATAAAAATATTGAATATTTTAGATCAAGTTCTGATCAAACAAATATATTACATGTTGCACGTGTTCCTATACTTTTCTTGAAGGGTATGCCAGAAAATCACACAGGTGTGGCAATAGGCGCAAGTGCAGCACTAGTGGCTGACGAAGCAGCAGAAAATGCAGATGCTAAATTTGTTGAAATTAATGGTAATTCTATTAATGCAGGTCGTCAAAATATGAATGATATCATAAATCAAATGGAATCATTGGGTTTAGAATTAATGACTAAAAAATCTAATGTAACAGCAACAGCAAGCTCTATTGATAATGCACAAAACTTATCACTACTTACTGCTTTTGCTATGAAGTTGCAAGATAGGTTAAGTGATATTGTTAAAGTGTTTATTGACTTTAAAAAAGCTTCTGGATACACATTTAATGAAGAAGAATTTACTTTACAAATAGATACTAAATTTAGTGTTGTAGTAGAACAACAAGAGCTTCAATTTATGCAATTTTTAAGAGGTTCAGGCGATATAAGCGGAAAAACAATTACAGATTATGCTAAACGTCTTGGATATCTACCAAGTAACTACTCTTATGAAAATGACATGGAAGATGTTTTAAGTATGGGTGTAACAGCTACACAACAAAGTTTTGGAACACAAGAACAAAATGATGTAGAATAACTTTAATAAAAAAAATACCCGTTAATTTTTGGTTAACGGGCTTTTTTTATTTATTCTTTAATTATTTTTACATTGCTTTTTTTTTAACAATATTTATATTTTTATTATCTTTTTTTATTTCTATTACTCTAATTGATTCAACTTTAATATTATATGTTTTACCTTTTTTATCTAATTCTACATTTGTTACAATTCCAACCGCTTTAAAAGTTCTTTTTACTTGTGTTAATTTATTTGAGTATGTAGCTTCATTTTTAATATTAAATAATTTACATAAGTAGTTTAAGTTTGCTGAATAATTGCTAAAATACTGTGCTTTGAAATGTGCTTTAATATGGTTTACGTTTCTGTATTTTATAACTTGATCGAAATCTATATAAACTATTTTTTCATTCATTAATAATTTAATATATTCATTTGTTACATTAAAACTAATTTTATCAAATACTTCAATTGTTCTATTTGATTTATCACAATATTCTTCACGAGTAATAACATTAATATCTTTTATAAATTCACAATCAATTGATTCTATAATTTCAACTATTTTATCTTTTGATAATCTTAAAGGTCTGAAATATGAATCTTTTGAATTTATTTTATCAAGTTTTAAAATGTTATAACTGATATTGTTATTCATATTAAAATTAAATATAGATAATAACATTAAAGTAAGTTTCATTTTGTGTGTTTCTGTGTTTGAAATATTATTAAATAGTGTTTTTTCTGATTCACTACCGTTTATAAATGCTGATGAAGGAAGAGCTAAAATTAACTTTTTCATTTGATTTGTCCTTAACTTTATTTTGTTTTGTTTTTGTGTTTTGTTTGTTTTGTATATTCATCTTATAATAAAAATATTTATTGTCAACTGTCGAGTGGTGTATTTTTTTATGTCGAGTAGTGTATTTGTATTTGTCGAGTGCTGTATTCATTATAATATAACTATATTTTAATATAACTATAATTTAATATAACACGTAATTTAAAGGAAATTACGACCGTATGAAAAAGATTTTTTAAACGCTAACGCTTGAATCTGAAAAAGAATTAAATATTTATCACTATACAGAAATTAGCAAATTTATTTGCGTCAAACAATATTTTACTATATCAGGTTTACAACAACAAAAACTATGATATAATATAGCTATACAACAATAAAAACAGGAGTATTTAAAAATGGCACATATTATTAATAAACAAGGTAAGTTAGTATTTAAAGTTTTGACTAAAGACGAACAAACAAATATTGAAAATTGGTTAATAGGTAAAAAATTAAAATTTAGAGTTAAGAAAAACAGTATAGCTAAAAAAAATGGCTCTAAAAAAGGTAAAACTGATTATAAATTAACAGAAGAACAAATAATAGCATTACACCAATTAAAAGAATTAACATTAAAAGATTTTGCTATTCTGTATAATAAAGAGTTAAATTATGTAGGATATCAAGGTGTTTACACAAAAGTTATTAGAAATAAAAGAATAATGGATTATCTATTAACAAAACAAATATTAAAATATAATGTTAAATACAGAACAAGACTTGGTATAACAGCACCTATTGTTTATTTTTATATAAATAAAGAAGATTGTGAAACATTAATAGATTTTTTTTCAATATATCTAAACTCTTCAACAGTTGATAATTACAAACAATTGAAAGAACAACTTGATTCAAGAAATAAAACTGAATTATCAAAAAAACTTGACTATAAAAAGAATAAAAAAAGCAATGCTGAACGTAGAAGTTTCAAGATAAAACGAGTTAAAAGAGTTGGCAATAAAAAACAATAATAACCTTTATTTATTGATATATAACGTTTAAAACTTGCAATGAATAAAAAATATGGTATTAAAACAATATAGGTTTTAATGCCATTTTTTATATTTTGGAGTTTATAATGAATCATTCAGACAAGAAAAAAATACAAAAATTTGAAAGAGATGTTTATATTAGACAATTAATTGAGAATTGTGATCAAGAAGGAATACACGGTGAATTAGTTAAGAAAATAGAAACACTTGAAAAAATAATAAATAGACAACGTGAAGTTACTCAACAAATTTTATCTTTAAAAACTGAAGAAGATATTAAAATAAATCAAGAAGGTTGTTCAAAAACAATTCAAATTAAAGTATCAAAGCTTTTACCTTATCACAATTGCTATGAAATGAAAATAGATCCAAGGGGTAAGAAACATTTCTATTTCACTCCTGAATATAATCTATACAAAGAAGAAATAGAAGCACAATTGGAAAAAAATATAGAGTATTTAAAAGATTATATACCAAGAAAAACAGAAGATATAAAAAAGCTAAAATTAAAGATTTGTTTTTATGTCAACTACGAACAAAAAGATTTAGATAATATAATGAAACCATTTATTGATATCTTATTTAGATATCTTGGTGACAGAAAAGAATATGATGACAGTCAACTATGGTCTATTGAATGCGTAAAAAGAAAAACTTCTATGACTGATTTTTGTAAAGAAAGAATATTTTTTGAGTTTGAAAAAATGACTGAAACAAAACTTGAAGAATCTGATTTAGTTCATAAATTCAACGATTGGGTTGAAGGTTTAGAAGATTAAATATTTGATTTATTTTTTAAATAGAATATAATATAAGAATAATAACAATAAATAATAATAATAATAAAACATTTTGCCATAACATTTTTTAGTTATGGCTTTTTTTATCATTATCTATTACTAATTTTAAATGACCGTTTTTCATTTCTGATTGTATTTTATCAATCATATTTTGTTTTGTATTATCAGAAACATAATTTAAGTGTAAGGATAAATAACCAGACATTAAATGTAAAGCTGCTATTGTTTCTGATAATTCTGTTTCTGATTCTTTAATTATTTTTGGTATTATTTCTATTGAACCATCATCATATTTTTTAAACATCAATAAACCTTCTTCAACAATAACTTTATCATTCATTTTCAAACCCTTATTTATAATTCTATAATTATAGTATAACTTTTTAGAGTAAAAGATCAATGAATGAATAACGCTTGTAAGTTAATAAATTATTTTATATTTTCTTTATAATACAAAATTATACTCTGTTGTTCTGATAATATTCTTATTATTTCCTGCATATTTTTTGATAGATTTTTATAATTTTTCGTATCAAGTGCAATAAAAACTTTTTTATCTTCACTAAATAATTCTTTATAGTTATCTTTAGTAATAACCACAAAATTGACACTCTCAAATTTACTAACAACAACATCGTCTGGATGTATAAAATCAACTTTAATAATTTTTTCATTTTTAACTACCTCTATTTCTTTTATTTCTTGTGAAGCACAAGCACTTAATAATAGTATTATAATACTTGTAAATATAACTTTTATTTTATTCATTGAATATTACCTCTATATCTGTAAAAACCTTCTTTGTTCCTTTGTTTATTTTAGATTCAAGTAAAGTTCTTTTTTTTATTAACATATTATCATTTAACTTATTGATAGTATTTTTTTGGTTCTTAATCAGAATTTCATTCTTTTTTTGTTTAGATTCTAATTGTGATTTAGATTTATTAAGTATGTTTATATCTTTAATTAAATCATCAACGTATTTTGTTTGATTGTCAAGCGTATTTGAAAGAGTTTTAGTTTCTGTATATAACCTTTCATTGGTTGTTGATAGTTCTGTTATTTGGTTGTTTAAATTAGTTATATAAAAATAACCTGCAGCAACAGCACTAATTATAAATATTGTAGATAATAAACCTATGATTATTTTTGTTTTAGTTATCATTTTTTCATATCCCCTGTGTTATTTTTAAAATTCTGTATAGTATCATTTGCTTTACTTCCTAATATCGCTGTAATTACCGTAAAACACAGCATAAAATATGAAGTTATTACATCTGCATTAACTTCAAATATAAAGCTTGATAATACTATTAAAAATGGTGTTATTAAACAAAACCAAAACGCCTTTACTCTACTTAAACCTGTTTTACTGAAATTCATATTAAATATTCCTATATTTTTTATAAATCAAATAATTTTCTTAATTCTTCAACTGATTTTGGATCTGCTGTCTTATCTTTTATTTGTTTTATGTAATCGTTTATTATTTTTTTTTCTTTTCTTTGTTTGTTTATTTTACCTTGTTGTATATCACTTCTTGTTTGTTTGTCTGGTTTTACATACAAATGATTTTCTTTTATATGATCTTTAAAATGTTTAAATAAAGACGGTGTTTTTTTATCTTCATAATTTTCTATTAATACTATAATACCACTTCCCTTTATTTCTCTATCTATTTTATCTGAATAAATCTTATGTGATAAAACATAGTCTCCTGTATCGTCTTTTAAAATTCCAGATCTAACAATACAATCTTCAACAAGTTTAATGGTAGGAGCATTATTTATAACGTCACGACAATTGCCATTTCTTTTTTTAGACTTTTTACCTTTTTTATTTATAACATAATCTGTTTCTGTTCCCCACATAACTTGAAAATGTAAAACCACTTTTTCAAACTTTATGCCTTCGGCAATCGCTTCGCTCAATTCTGTATCAACTAAATATTTTACTTTATCTTTTAATTTTTTCTTCTCCATAAAATGCATAGTATTCCACTTGTTAAATGAAGGTAGTGTTGAAGGTATGTATAATAATAAATCTTCTTTTTTACTCATAAATATTTATTCTCCTGATTATTTTGCAACAAATGTAGATATTTTAAAAATCTTTTTTTTCTTTTTCTTTTTTAACCCATTCCCCCCGTTACTCAACGATCATATAATTTAATTCATGATCGTAGAACAACGCTTTAAAACTATAACACATTAAAAAAACTTTGAATAATATTTACTTTCATTTTTTAAAAT